>NZ_LOVM01000047.1:0-1649 GCF_001523445.1 Burkholderia sp. ABCPW 11
TCAGACCGCCCAGCACGAACAGCCGAACGCGCCCCAGAAGCCCTTCGCGTCCGACGTCGGCAACGCACTTGCCCATGCGCTCGCGTGCGCGTGCTGGGGAACGGTGCATGCATTCGCGCAGCCACACGCCGCGGCAGCCGCCGCCGCGCGCTGCAACGGCGCGCCGCTGCGCTGCGTCGCGCCCCAGCCGCCGTAGCCGCCAAACTCGCGCACCGGCGACCAGTCCGGCATCGCCGGCGGAATCGGCGCGTCGTGCGACGCGAACGGCCCCGCCCCCCACACGATCTTCCCGTCGACCACCGTCAGCAACGCGGTCGTGGCGGCGATATCGTCCTCCGCGCACGCGAAGAAATCGCGATCCGGGACGATCAGGTCGGCAAGCTGCCCCACCGCGATGCGTCCTTTCTTGCCTTCCTCGTTCGAGAACCACGTCACGTACTCGGTCCACATCCGCAGCGCCGTTTCGCGATCGAGCAGGTTGCGCTGCGGATACAGGCGCATGCCGCCGACCGTCTTGCCCGTCACGAGCCACGCGAGCGACACCCAGGGGTTGTACGACGCGACGCGCGTTGCATCCGTGCCGGCCGACACCTTGAGCCCCTTGCCGAGCATCTTCGCGACCGGCGGCGTCGCCTCCGCGGCTTGCGCGCCGTAGCGCTCGACGAAGTACTCGCCCTGGTACGCCATCCGGTGCTGCACCGCGACGCCGCCGCCGAGCGCGGCGATCCGGTCCATCGACTTCTCGGTGATCGTTTCCGCGTGATCGAAGAACCAGTTCAGCCCTTCGAGCGGGATGTCTTCGTTGACCTTCTCGAACACGTCGAGCGCGCGGCTGATGGTTTCGTCGTAGGTCGCATGCATGCGCCACGGCCAGCGGTTTTCCGCGAGCACGCGCACGACGCCTTCGAGATCGTCCTCCATCTGCTCGGGCAGGTCCGGACGCGCGACGCGGAAGTCTTCGAAGTCGGCCGCGGAAAACGCCAGCATCTCGCCCGCGCCGTTATTGCGGAAGTAGTCGGTGCCGTCGTGGTACTTGACGCTCTTCGTCCAGTTCACGAAGTCTTCCTTCTCCGCGTTCGGCTTCTGCGTGAACAGGTTGTACGCGATCCGGATCGTCATCTCGCCCGCGTCGTGCAGCTTGCGGATCACTTCGTAATCCTCCGGATAATTCTGCGATCCCCCACCCGCGTCGATCACGCCGGTCACGCCGAGCCGGTTCAGCTCGCGCATGAAGTGGCGCGTCGAGTTGTACTGATACTCGAACGGCAGCTTCGGCCCCTTCGCAAGCGTCGCGTAGAGAATCGTCGCGTTCGGGTTCGCGAGCAGCAGGCCGGTCGGGTTGCCGGCGGCATCGCGCAGAATGGTTCCGCCCGGCGGCTCCGGCGTGTCCTTCGTATAGCCGACCACCCGCAGCGCCGCCGCGTTCAGCAACGCACGATCGTACAGGTGCAGGATGAATACGGGCGTGTCCGGCGCGACTGCATTGAGTTCTTCGATCGTCGGCAGCCGCTTCTCCACGAACTGATGTTCGGTGAAGCCGCCGACCACGCGCACCCACTGCGGCGCGGGCGTCACGGCGACCTGACGCTTGAGCATCTCCATCGCGACCGCGAGCGACGGCACGCCGTCCCAGCGCAGTTCCATGTTGT
>NZ_LOVM01000048.1:0-141926 GCF_001523445.1 Burkholderia sp. ABCPW 11
GGTGTCATCGATCCGTAGACGCCGCTGCCGACCTATGAACGCAAAGTCATCGCCGAGCTCGAGGAGGAAATCCGCCAGATGCTGGATCAAGGCCGTTTCGAGATCCGACTCCGAATATTCGTCCTTCATGTCAAGAAATTCGAGGACAAACGGATCGCGGATCGCTTCCTCTGCCGAGAGAAGATCGCCGGGTTGCACTACAGCCGCCTTTCCGAGCAAGGACGCCTTGTTGCGTGACAGCACCAGCCGCTCATAGAGCTGACTGCTGATCTGACGGTCAAGCTGCCGCACAGACCAGCCCTCACGCAGCGCTTCAGCCTCGTAAAAGTCGCGAGCAGCTTGCGCTTTCACCGCGAGGAGGCGAACGTAGGCGGACCAGGGCAACGGAAAAGCCTGAGCGATAGAATTTAGCTCAAACGCCACGCCCGGCGGCGCCTTCACCGCCGCCCTGGTTGATTTTGCAGACGCTGTCGGGACAATCCGGGCGGGCGTGGATTGTGCAGACAGTGTCTGCACAATCCGATCCGCAGGCCACGTCAAGTAAAAGGTGCGCATCTGTGCGAGATTGCGCCATCCGAAGCCGCGCCCGAATCGCTCTGACAGATCGGCGCCCAAACGGCGGATCACCGCCTCGCCATAAGCGGCCCGCCCCTCCCCGCCCTGCTCGAACTCAACGATTCGTCGCCCGATCTCCCAATATGTCGCCGTCATCAGGGCGTTCACCGTGCGAGCCGTCGCTTCGCGCGCAGACGCAACTACATCGGCAATTTCACGGTGCAGTCCGGCATAAGCGGCCTGCCCGACCTCGCGCTGCGTCACAGTGCGTTCACCGCGTCCTTGAACGCCTTGCCGGCGGTGAACTTCACAGTATTCGCGGCCGGGATGGCAATCTCCGCGCCCGTCGTCGGATTACGTCCCGTGCGGGCAGCGCGCTGCCCCTGCGAAAACGCGCCGAAACCGATCAGCTGTACCGATTCGCCGCGACTCACCGCGTCCGTGATCGCGTCCAGGACCGCCTGGACGATTTTGCTCGCGTCGGTTTTGCTGACGCCCGCGCCCGCTGCGACCGCGTCAATGAGTTCCTGCTTGTTCATGAACAGCCTCGGCAACAAAGTCAAAGCTGCACCCTACCTCATCCCGCTGCACACACGCAAATCGCTGGCCTCCGCCCCACTACTGCCTGCGGCGGGCAGCCCACCAATGAACCCCGGCTTACACCTGTCGCAGCCACGCTCGCCCAGATCAATCGCGAACGTTTTCCGCCCGGCCCGCGCTCACACAACCAGCGGGCCGGTGCGGGTGTCAACGCTCGCGCTGACTACGTGGTCCGGCTTCCGGTGTCACACAACCTGACTGTTTCTCCAGACGAATCTGCCCGGCCGACCTGCGCGGACCACGGCATCGGTTCGTGCCGCGTCTCCTGCCTCCCGTCTACCCGCCACCGGCAGCCGGGCCTAGACGCAACTTTAGTTGTGTGAGTCCGGCGAGCCTGGGGCGTTCGCTCGATGTCCCGAAATGAAGGGTAACATAGCCATTACTATGTTACCCTTCATTTCTCCCGATCGAGCACCGAGACCTCGACGAGGTGGTATGCACTCGCGCGGGTCCCCCGTCGCGAAACTTGGTGGGCCAGGCCGCATACTGGTACTTATTAACGACAGTATCCAGAATGAGACACTCGGCCCCTGTAGCGTCGCGACGCCCTCGCCAATATGGTCGGCGATTCGGTGGTGCTCACACCGCGTGACAGGCGAATGGGCGACGGACCGTGTGATGCGGAGACATCCGCTGGCTCGAGCGTGGTGAGCTCGCAGGCCAAGCGCGAAGCGGTCCGGATATTGATGGCCAAACGTGCCATGAGTGTCACTGGGGCCTGCGGGCTGGCAGGGACTTCGCGCTCGCCGTTCCACTACGAATCACGCCGCCAAATTGACGACGAAGCGCTGACTGGCCGGATGATGGCCATCGCCGCGCAGAAGCGCCAATACGGTTATCGCCGGATTCAGGTGCTGTTGCAGCGGGATGGCTGCTTCGCCACCACAAGCGCATCTGGCACCTGTACAGCAAGGCGGAGTTGATCGTGCGCAAGCGGCGACGCAAGCGTATTGCGGCTGTCGAGCGCTGGTGTTCGCGCCGTGCAAGGATGGGATCGATCAGGTCCCTCACCCTATCGCGATACCCGGCGGCGAGTTCTCGCGCCTCACCCAGAGACCAAGCCCAATCTCCCATATACGGCCGTTCAGTTTGAACTGGAACACCCATGAACGCGCTCCGCTGTCGGCGATCTGCATATAGAGGCCACCGCCATCCGCGTAATGACCCCGCATCACTTCCTTCGCGACTCGCAGAGCGCTGAGTCGATGCAGTTGTCGTCCCGCCATGTTGCCCTCCCTACCCACAAACCCACATCGCTACCCATACTTCGTGAGGAAATTGTGCGGGACGTCGACGGTAGCCGCAAGCACGTCGTTACCCATAAATCGCTTTAAAATCAGCAATCTATAGGACATCAACGGAAGAAGCCGGAATGGCCCGGAAGGCCCATGTGGCGGAAGGAACGCTCCGGCAAACGCGATCCCGTCACGATTGCCGCTGGCGAAACGCCCCCGCCCGTCCGCGCTTGGTCGGCGCACGGAAATACCCGCTATGCAGCACCACGTCGTGCTCGCCGCTCGCCAGCACGTCCGCGCACGCGGCTTCGATACGCGTGCGGCCACGCTCGAACGCGTCGCGCAGGTCGGCTTCCAGCGCGGACTGCGCGCCGAAATGATCTTCCAGCGCCTCGACGGTGATCGCGCAGGTCTGCGGCACGCCGGCGACGTCGACGACGAAGCGCAACTGCAGCGCCGCACCGTCGAACGTGGGCGGTTCGTCGGCGAGCGTCACTGGGCGGGCGGAATCGGCCGGCATCGGCTCATGCCCCCCGCGACGCGAGGCGCTCGACCAGCGCGCCGTTGAACGCGGGCAGGTCGGCCGGCTTGCGGCTCGTGATCAGGTTGCCGTCGCGCACGACTTCCTCGTCCACCCACTTGCCGCCCGCATGGCGGATATCGTCCTGCAGGCTCGGCCAGCTCGTCATCGTCTTGCCCTCCACGAGCCCGGCCGACACGAGCAGCCAGCCGCCGTGGCAGATCGCCGCGACCGGCTTGCCGGCGCCGACGGCCGCCGTCACGAATTCGCGCGCGGCCGGCAGCATCCGGATCGCATCGCCGTTCACGACGCCGCCCGGCAGCACGACCGCGTCGTAGTCGCCTTCGCGCGCATCGTCGAACGTGCGATCGACCTTCACGCGCTCGCCCTTGTCGACGTGCCGGAAACCCTGGATCTCGCCGCGCTTCTGCGAAATCACGTCCACCTGCGCGCCTTCGGCCGCGAGCGCGCGCTGCGGTTCGACGAGCTCGGCTTCCTCGAAGCCGTCGACCGCGAGAATCGCTACCTTGCATTGATCCAGCCTGCCGCTCATGAAATGCCTCCGTGGAGTGGGATAAGGCGGCACACGTCGTGCCGTGCCGTCATGCAGCAATCGCCGTTCCGGCCGCCTGTCGCGGCACACCCGTGCGCCCTCCGGCGTCCGTCGGGGAACGACCCGCAATCGGATCCGACAGGCCCCCGAGGCCGGTCGGCCTGTGACAAACACCGGCCCTGCTGCAAAGTTTTCAACGTGATGTAACGCGACGCCGTGCGTCGATCCGGCGCGATTACTGCAGATGGCGTGCCGCATCGAGCATGGCGTCGGTCAACTCGATCGTCAGCGTCAGGTTCTCGTCGGTATCGGGCAATTGATCGAGCGTCTGCTGCACGGCATCGTGCAGCATCGCGTGCACGCGCATGCGCGCGCCGTCGTCGAGATCCGCGTAGCGTTCCATCGTCGAGCATTCGAGCGCGAGCACGACCGAATGTCGGGCCGCCTCCGGCGGCGCCTCGACGGCATTCGCCCACGCCGCATGGAACATGACCCGGCCCGTCTCGACGTCCACGTGGACCGTCGTGTCGAGATCGTCCGTGTCGACTGCATCGTCGTCGAGCTCGTCGTGCGCCAGGGAAATTCGGGAATTCGATTGCATGATGTCCTCCTGCGTGGTGGCGGCGTGCCCATCCCGGGAACCGCGCCGCCATCGCGCCGTGCCGGCCGCGCCGGCACGACACCGTCAATAACCGCTGGAGCCGCCGCCGACACCGCCGCCCGTGGCGCCGCTGCCGCCCTCGCCCGCGCCGTTCGGGCCGCCGCCCGGCTTCGTGTGACGGGCCGATGTGCCGTGCGAGCGCATCCCGTGCTTCGCGCCATGCCGCTGCGTGCCCGCGGGCGGCGGCGGCGCGGCCGTATTGCCGTTGGCGCCCGGCGTCGACATGTCCATCGACGGATTCGGCGCGCCGGTGCCCTCGTCCGAGCGCTGCGAGTTCTGCGCCCACGCGGCCGGCGCGGCCGCGACGAGCGCGACAGCCGCGCAGGCCAGCACGCGCCGCGCGACAAACTTCGATTCGAATGCTGACTTCATGGCGTTTTCTCCCTATGGATGATCGCGTGATGGAAATTCCTGCTCCGATCCTTCAGCAAGGCCCATGCCGTCGCGGGCAGCGTTTGCGACGCGGCACGCGGTTTGCGCCGCCTCTCCCTGCATGCCCGTCCTGCGACCCCATACGGAGCCCTGCCTTATGCCTTCCGCTTCTGCTTCCCACTCGCACGGCAAGCGCCACACGCGCCGCCCGGGCCGCGCGCGCAGCGCCGACCCGGCCCACCGCAAGCGCTGGTCCGGCGAAGTCACGCAAAAAAGCGATGCGCTCGACATCGAGCCCGACATTTTCAAATCCGACGATCCAGCCGCGATCGCCGCGTCGCTGAAGCGCTCGGCCGAACACAGCCGCCGCCGCAAGGCGTCGCCGTTCCAGTCGGCGATGTCGATGCTGAACTTCTACGTGAACCGCGCGGGCCGCAACCTCCCCAAGACGCGCCGCACGACGCTCGAACGCGCGAAGAAAAAATTGCGCGAGGCGTTCGGCCGCAAGCCCTGACGATCGGCGCGCCGCCCGTATCGACCTGCCGCGATCACACGCATGCACGAAACCCTCTGGTACCTGATCATCGGGGCGGTGCTGTTGGGCATGGGCGTGGTGACGTCCGCGCTGCGCCACCTTCCCTGCAGCTCCGCCATGATTTACCTGGTGCTCGGCATCGGGCTCGGCCCGGCCGGCGCCGGCCTGCTGCACCTCGACCTCGAACGCGACGGCCGCCTGCTGCGCGAGATCGTCGAAGTCGCACTGCTCGTGTCGCTGTTCGCGATCGGGCTGCGGTTGCGCGTGCCGCTATCGGACAAGCTGTGGCTCGTGCCGTGCCGGCTCGGGCTGCTCGCGATGATCGTCACGGTGCCGCTGCTCGCAGCGTGCGCGGTGCTCGCGCTGGGTCTTGGCTGGGGCCCGGCGCTGCTGCTCGCGGCGATCCTCGCGCCGACCGATCCGGTGCTCGCGCACGACGTGCAGGTGCACGATCCGGGCGATCGCGACCTGGTGCGCTTCGCGTTGTCCGGCGAAGGCGGGATGAACGACGGCATCGCGCTGCCGTTCGCGCTCGCGGGGCTCGCGCTGTGCGGCGTACCCGGCGCGACGCACGGCATCCCGCCGCTGTCGGGCACGTTCGCGCTCGTCGCGCTGTGGGGCATCGCGGGCGCGGCCGCGATCGGCGGCGGGCTCGGCTGGGTCACGACGAAGACGATCGGCTGGCTGCGTACGCGCCACGCGCAGGCGCTCGGCCTCGAAGGCTTCTTCGCGCTGGCGCTGATCGTGCTGTCGTTCGGCGCCGCGCAGCTCGCGCATACGTTCGGCTTCATCGCGACGTTCGCCGCCGGCGTCGCGATGCGGCGCGTCGAGCATCGCGCGAGCGGCGACCGCCCGCCGCGCGAAGTGATCGGCCAGATCGATTCGGAAGACGTCGTCGCCACCGAAAAGCATCCGGACAAAGCGCATGCGTTCATGGCCGAATCGGTGCTCGGCTTCACGATCGAGCTCGAACGGATCGCCGAAGCGATCGTGATGACGATGATCGGCAGCGTGCTCTCGACGCTACCCGGCCCGCTGGTCACGTGGGGCGCCGCCACGCTGGCCGCCGTGCTGTTCGTCGCGGTGCGCCCGCTCGCGGTGCTGGTCACGCTTGCCGGCTCGCGTGCGACCCATGCGCAGCGGCGGCTGATGGCGTGGTTCGGCATCCGCGGGATCGGTTCGTTCTACTACCTGCTGTTCGCGCTCGAGCATGGGCCGTCCGAGGTCGTGCGCCCGCTCGCGGCGCCGGTGCTGGCCGTCGTGTCCGCGTCGGTGGTCGCGCACGGGATTTCCGCTACTCCGCTGATGAACTGGTATTACCGGCTCCAGCATCGGCGCTGACGGTCATGCGTCGGCGCCGAGCCGCGAGCGCATCGCCGCGGTGATGCGCTGGCGCGCCTTTGCGTAGCCGTCCCACGGATCGCGCTTCAACGTGTCCAGGCGTTCGTGCAGCGTGTCGATCGTCCATTGCGCGCCGCCCGTCGTGTCGGGCACCTCGTCCCAGTCGAGCGGCACCGACACGCCCATGCCGGGGCGCGCGCGCACCGAATACGCAGCGATCGTGCTCGCGCCGCGCCCGTTGCGCAGGTAGTCGATGAAGATCTTGCCGCGCCGATGGCGCGGCCCCATCGTCGCGGTGAAACGGTCGGGCAGCGTACCGGCGACGTGCTGCGCGACCGCGCGCGAAAAGTCCTTCACGTCGTCCCAGCCCGCATGCCGCGCGAGCGGCACGACGACGTGCAGCCCCTTGCCGCCGCTGGTCTTGCAGAACGACACGAGCCCGAGTTCGTCGAGCAGCCCGCGCACGAGTTGCGCGGCGTCGATCATCGTGCGCCACGGCAGCGCCGGGTCGGGATCGAGGTCGAACACGATGCGGTCGGGCCGCTCGATGTTCGACGCATGCGCGTTCCACGTGTGCAGCTCGACCGTGCCCATCTGCGCCGCGCCGAGCAGCGCATCGACGCTATCGATCGACAGCAGCGGCCCATGGCCCGGGTCGAGCCCTTCGTGCTGCGTGACGAACGGAATCTCGCGGCGCTCCGCGTGCTTCTGGAAGAACAGCTCGCCGGCGATGTCGCCCGGTGCGCGCACGAGCGAGACGGGCCGGCCTTTCAGGTCGGGCAGCAGCCACGGCGCGACCCATTGCCAGTACCGCGCGAGATCGATCTTGCGCGTGCCGCTTTGCGGGTCGAGCACGCGCTCGGGATGCGTGATGCGCACGCGGCCGAGCGTGTCGGCATCGGCATCGGCCCGCGCGCCGCGCGCGTTACCCGCGCTCGCGTGACGATCGGTGCGCGACGGCCGCCGCGGCTTGTCTTGCGTGGTCGAACGCTGATCCATCGCCTCCTCCGTTTCCAGGTGTTTCGGCATCTCGCGGACGATCTGTGCCGCCGGCTTGTCCTCGCGCAGCGCGATGAATGCGGCCTGCCGCACGATGCCGTCGCCGGTCCATTCGGCGAATTCGCATTCGGCGACGAGGCTCGGCTCGACCCAGTGCACGCGCGTGCGCGTGCGTTCGCGCGGCGGCGCATCGAACGGCATCGTGTCGCGTTCGTGCCGGCGCAGGATCGCGGCGAGACGATCGAGCATCCGCGCGTCGAAGCCGGTGCCGACGCGGCCGACGTAGCGCAGCGGCCCGGCCCCGCGCCGCCGTTTGCCGGCCGGCGCCGGTTCGTGCACGCCGAGCAGCAGCGCGCCGAAGCCGTGCCGGCTGCCCGACGGCTCCGTGAAGCCGCCGATCACGAACTCCTGCCGGCGCCGGCATTTGAGCTTGATCCAGGCAGGCGAACGGCCGGCGCGATAGCGCGAGTCCGCGCGCTTGCCGATCAGCCCTTCGAGGCCGGTGTCGCAGGCGCTCGCGATCAGCGACGCGATGTCCTCGCCGAGATCGGGCGAAAAACGCACGCGCGCCGGATCGCTGTTCGCGAGCAGCGGTTCGAGCAGCGCGCGACGGGCCGCGAGCGGCGCGTCGCGCAGGTCGTATCCGTCGAGATAAGGCAGATCGAACACGAAGAAAACGATCGCGTCCGCCTTTCCGGTGCCGAACGCGTTCTGCAACGCCTGGAAATCGGGCAGGCCGTTTTCGCCGAGCACGACGGCCTCGCCGTCGAGCCATGCGTCGTCGACGTCGAGCGCCGCGAGCGCGTCGCGCTGCGCGCGCAGCTTCGCGGTCCAGTCCCGGCCTTCGCGCGTCATCAACGTGACGCGCCGGCGTGCGCCCTTGCCTGCGATACGCGCCAGGATCCGATAGCCGTCGAACTTCAGTTCGTAACTCCAACCGCCCTGCGTCGGCGGCGCGTCGACCAGTGTCGCGAGTTGCGGCGCGACGCGCTCGGGCAGCGGTGCACGCACCGCGCCTTCGACTTGCGACGGTTCGGTGGGACGCCGGCTTTCGTGTCGCGCGTCACGTGCGGCGCCGTCCGCGCCGGTCGATCCGCGGCGCCGCGCCGCGCCGTTGGACGCACCGTCATGCACGCTTCCCGGCCGCTCGCCGACGACGTCGAATTCATCCGCGCCGCGTGCTTCGTCGTCGCGCTCCTTGATCAGCAGCCACTGCTCCTGGCGCCCTTCCTGCCGCCCGCTGCGCACGAGCGCCCAGCCGCCGTGCAGCTTCCGGCCGTCCAGCCGGAACGTCAGCTTGCCGGCCCGATAGCCTTCGCGTGCGTGCGCGATGCCGCCATCGGGCGTCCACGTGCCTTCGTCCCACACGACAACCGACCCCGCACCGTAATGCCCGGCCGGAATCTCGCCTTCGAACGACGCGTATTCGAGCGGATGGTCCTCGACGTGCACGGCGAGCCGCTTCACCCGCGGATCGAAGCTCGGCCCCTTCGGCACGGCCCACGACTTCAGCGTGCCGTCGAGCTCGAGCCGGAAGTCGTAGTGCAGCCGTCGCGCGTGGTGTTCCTGGATCACGAAGCGCAGCGGATGGCGTGCGCGCGCGGCAGGCTTCGTGTCCGCTTTCGTGTGCGCTTTCGCACGACGCTTTCCGTGCGCCCCTTCGGGCTCGGGCGTCGCGCCGAAATGGCGCTTGCGGCGATACGGATCGAGCTTGCCGGCCATCGCATCACCTCGTCGGAATCGGAGTCGGAATCGGCATCATCGGCATCACGCCGCATGCTTGCGGCGCGCGGCGGTCTTCTTCGCCGCAGGGTCGCTCGCCGCGCCGCGTTTCGCGGCGGTTCGCTTCGCCGCGGTTTTCGTTGCCGCGCCTTTCGATGCGGATTTCGCCGTGGTTTTCGCCGCCGGCTTGCGGCGCGCGCCGCCCCGCGACGACGACGCGTCGCGCTCCGCTTCGTCGCGCTCGTCACGCAGGTCCGCCGCGCGCGCGCCGGCGCCGCCCTTCAGGCTGCGCTTCAGCAGCTCGGTGAGATCGACCACGTTGCTCGCCGCGCGGCCAGTCTGCGCGGGCCGGTCCTCGATCTCCTCGATCTTGCCCGCGCGCACCTTGCGCTCGACCAGTTCGAGAATGTCGTCGCGGAACGTGTCGTGATATTCGTCGGGCGTCCATTTGCCGGACATGTCGTCGATCAGCTTCTTCGCCATGTCGAGTTCGCGCGCGGTGACGCCCGCGCCCTTCGCGTCGTCGGCCGGCACCGACAATTCGTCGAGCGGCCGCAGTTCCTCCTGCCAGCGCAGCGTATCGAGCGCGAGCATCGGCCCGACCGGAATCAGCGCGCCCAGATGCTGACGGTCGCGCATCACCACGAGCGCGATGCCGATCTTGCCGCTGTCCTTCAGCGCGTCGCGCAGCAGCGCGTAGACCTTCTCGCCCTTGCGGTCGGGCACCAAGTAGTACGGTGTGTCGAGATAGAGGAACGACACGGCGTCCTCGTCGACGAAGGTCAGGATGTCAACGGTCTGCGTCGATTCCGGGTTCGCCGCGCGGATTTCGTCGTCGCTGAGCACGACGTAGCGCTCCTTCTCGTACTCGTAGCCGCGCACGATGTCCTCGCGCGCGACCTCCTTGCCGGTGCGCTTGTTGATCTGCCGATAGCCGATCGGGTCCATCGAGCGCTTGTCGAGCATCCGGAACGACGGCTTCACGGTACGCGTCGCCGGAAACAACTGCACGGGCACGTGCACGAGCCCGAAGCTGATCGCGCCTTTCCATATCATCCGCGGTGCCATGCGTGGTTCCTCCTTGCCGGATGCGCGCCCGCCCGGGAGCGGGCGCGCCGTACGGCGCAAGCCGCCGCCGGCCCTATGCCGGCAGTTCGGCCGCCTGCTGTTCGCGCGCCCACACGCGATGCTGGCCCAGGTGATCCGACAACGTGTTCAGCACCTTGTCGAGATCGACCGCCTGCCCGACGCACACGCCTTCGGCCGGATCCGGCAGGTGGGCGGCGCTGAGCAATTGCCGCCCCGACCCGACGGCCGCGATCGGCTTCAGGTGCTTGAACGCCTCGCGCACGAAATGGCGGGCTTCGGCGCTGTGCGCGAGGTCGCGCCCATCGCCGTCGCCGCCGCAAACGAACACCGCATCGAACATCACCGACGGCATGCCGGCCAGCGTCGCCTCCGGCACGATGCCGCCGATCGGCGCGAGCGTCGGCGCGACGATCGTCGGCACCGCGTGCGCGGCCTGCAGCGCGTCGCGCACCTGCTCGACGAGCACCTGATTCACGCCGGGCGTCGCGATCAGCGCGATCTTGCGCGAGCGGATGCCGGGCTTCGCGCGACCGATCAGGCTCAGCGCGGGCGAACGCTGCGCGACGGCCGGCGTCGCGGCCGCCTGCGGCGCGGGCAGCCCGAGCCGTTCGGCGACCTGCGCGGCGAGCCCCGCGTCGAAGCGCGCGATGATCTCGTTGACCACGCGCTCGCGAATCTTCGGCTGCGTCACCTTGCCGAGTTCGAAGCAGTACGCGTCGCGGATATGCCGCTGCTCGATCTCGGTCATGCTCTGGTAGAACAGCGCGGCTTGCGAAAAATGGTCGGCGAACGATTCGCTGCGCACGCGCACCTTGTGGCCTTCGAGCGGCTCGGGCACGGTCTCGAAACCGCCGCCGGACGGCGCGGGCGGCGTCTCGCGCGGCCAGCCGCCGCTCGTCGAGTTCGGCTCGTACGACGCCTGCCCGACGTTGATCGTCTGCCGGTGCATCGCGTCGCGCTGATTGTTCGCGAACGGACACACCGGCCGGTTGATCGGCATCTCGTGGAAATTCGGGCCGCCGAGCCGGCTCAGTTGCGTATCGGTGTACGAGAACAGCCGCCCCTGCAACAGCGGGTCGTTCGTGAAGTCGATGCCCGGCACGACGTGGCCCGGGTGAA
Organism: Burkholderia sp. ABCPW 11; assembly: GCF_001523445.1. Lineage (NCBI taxonomy): Bacteria > Pseudomonadati > Pseudomonadota > Betaproteobacteria > Burkholderiales > Burkholderiaceae > Burkholderia > Burkholderia sp. ABCPW 11. The sequence continues at coordinate 11,302 of NZ_LOVM01000048.1, forward strand.
ACGCGACCTGCTCGGTCTCCGCGAAGAAGTTGTCGGGGTTGCGGTTCAGCGTCATCCGGCCGATCGGCCGCACCGGCACGATTTCTTCCGGTACGAGCTTGGTCGCATCCAGCAGGTCGAAGTCGAATGTGTCCGCGTCGGCCGGATCGATCATCTGCACGCCGAGCTCGAACTCCGGATAGTCGCCGCGCTCGATCGCCGTCCACAGGTCGCGCCGATTGAAATCCGGGTCGTGGCCGGCGATTCGCTGCGCCTCGTCCCACAGCAGCGAATACGCGCCGCTCACGGGCCGCCAGTGGAATTTCACGAAACGCTCGACGCCGGCCGCGTTCACGAAACGGAACGTGTGCACGCCGAAGCCGTCCATCGCGCGATAGCTCGCCGGCAACGCGCGGTCCGACATCAGCCACAGCACCATGTGCGTGGTTTCCGGTACCAGCGACACGAAATCCCAGAACGTGTCGTGCGCCGACGCGCCGGTCGGCATCTCGTTCGGCGCTTCCGGCTTCACCGCGTGCACGAAGTCGGGGAACTTGATCGCGTCCTGGATGAAGAACACCGGCATGTTGTTGCCGACGAGGTCGTAGTTGCCTTCCTCGGTATAGAACTTCACCGCGAAGCCGCGCACGTCGCGCACGGTGTCGGACGACCCGCGCGGCCCCTGCACGGTCGAGAAGCGCACGAATACCGGCGTTTCGGCGGCCGGGTCCTGCAGAAACGCGGCCTTCGTGTAGTCGGCCATCGGCTCGTATACGCGGAACACGCCGTGAGCGGCCGCACCGCGCGCATGCACCACCCGCTCCGGAATGCGCTCGTGATCGAAATGCGTGATCTTCTCGCGCATGATGAAGTCTTCGAGCAGCGACGGGCCGCGCGCGCCGCCGCGCAGCGTGTTCTGGTTGTCGGCGATCCGCACGCCCTGGTTGGTGCGCAACGCCTCGCCGTCGGGCCGCGCACGGTTCTCTTCGAGCTGGCGCGACTTCGCGCTGTCGGGCGGTTGCGTCGGCGGGGTCTGGCCGGCGGATGGGGGATTCGTCATCGTCAGGGGTCCTCGTGGGATTCGCTAGGGAACCGCCGCACGACGGCGCGCCGCGGCGCGCGCGTGCGGACGGCAGGGAACGCCGGCCCCGATGCCGCGAAACGGTCGCGAAACGACCGCGAACGGCCGCGGGCCGGCCGCGGCGTCAGGGCGCGCGCAGCGCCGCGTCGAATTCGGCGCGCGTCACGTCGAGCGCGACGTTGCATTCGATCGCGGCATCCTCGATGCGCGGCTTGTGCTCGTCCACCGCGCGCCGCGCGCGGTCGCACAGCTGCGTGCGCACGCGCAGCCGGTCAGCCGTGTCGAGCGACGCGTAGCGCTCGACCACGTCCGCATCGAACCGCATGTCGACCGCGCAGCGCCATTCGCGCGCGTCCTCGTCGGACGGCACGCGCACCCACGACACGTGGATCGTCAGCCGTCCCGATGCGTCGTCCGCATGCACGACGACGGTCGACTGCGACGGAAAGCCGATCGCGAACGCGTGCTCGAGTTCCTGCACGCGCTGCGACCGGTCGGGCGTCACGCTCATCGTCGCACGACGCCCAGAAGCAGCGTGACCAGGAAGATCACGACGAAGATGTAGAACAGGATCTTCGCGATCTCGGCCGCGCCGGCGGCGATGCCGCCGAAGCCGAACACGGCCGCGATGATCGCGATGACGAAGAAAATGATGGCGTATCGAAGCATGGAACCCTCCTGGATGACAGCAGTCGTCACTAAACGTCGGCGGCGCTCACGCATCGTGCTTGTGTTTCGGTTTGCCGTGCGTGGACGTGGACGCCATTTTCTCGAGCTCTTTCTCGCTCATCGACCTGGCCATCGATTTCGCCGGCGGCTTGAGATCCTTCATTTTCGCGTCGCCGCGCTTGGCCGACAGCGCGGCTCCCGCGGCACGCTGCTGGGCCTGGGATTTGGCTGGCATGGTTGCGCTCCTCTCGTTGGCGCGCGAGCCGACGCAACGCGCGGCACGCGCGGGGTGGAACAATCGGGCCGTCACGCGGCGTCGCGACGCCGCAGGTCGGCCGGCGGAATCTTCATCGCCTGGCGATACTTCGTCACCGTGCGGCGCGCAAGAAGAATGCCGCGGCCTGCGAGGTTCTCGGCGAGCGCGACGTCGGACAGCGGATCGGTATCCCGCTCGGCCGCGATCATGTCGCGGATCAGCACCTTCGCGGCCGACGCCGAACACACGCCCTTGCCCGCGGCCTCGAGCTTGCGCGGGAAGAAGTGCTTGAACTCGAACGTACCGTGCGGCGTGGCCATGTACTTGTTGCCGGTGGCGCGCGATACGGTCGACTCGTGCAGGTCGAGTTCCTCGGCAATGTCGCGCAGCACGAGCGGCTTCATCGCGATCTCGCCGTAGCGGAAGAAATCGCGCTGCCGCGCGACGATGCATTCGCCCACGCGCTGAATCGTGTCGAAGCGCTTCTGCACGTTGCGGATCAGCCAGCGCGCCTCCTGCAGCTGCTGGCCGAGCGGCGAATCGCGCTCGCCGCTGGACTGCGCGAACAGCGTCGCGTAGCGCTCGTGCAAGCGCGCACGCGGCAGCACGGCCGGATTGATCGTGACGACCCATTCGTCGCGCACCTGGCGCACGATCACGTCGGGCACCACGTAATCGCCGCGCGTGCTGCCGTAGTGATTGCCGGGGCGCGGGTCGAGCCCGCGCACCAGCGCGCAGGCAGCATGCAGCGTCTGCGTGTTGCAGCCGAGGCGCCGCTGGATCTCGGCCGTCTCGCGGCGCGCGAGCCGCTCCAGATGCTCGCGCGCGATCGCTTTCGCTTCCGCGAGCGCCGGCGTGCCGGCCGGAATCGCGTCGAGCTGCAACACCAGGCATTCGGACAACGAACGGGCGGCGATCCCCGGCCGGTCGAGCATCTGCACGAGCCGCAGCGCGACCGCGAGATCCTGCTCCGACAGCAGCCACGCCGGATCGGCGGCGACCAGGAGTTCGGGAAGCGCCTGACGCAGGTAGCCGTCATCGTCCAGCGCATCGATCACGAGGCGCGCGGCTTCGCGATCGCGTTTGTTGAGCGGATAGAGCCGGAGCGCATCGTGCAGTTGCTGATGCAGCGACGGCTCGGCGGCCATCCATTCGCCGGGCGACAGGCCGTCGCCGTCCTCGCCCTGGCGGCTCGTGCCGCGCGGCGCGGGCGCGGCGGTAAACGGCACCTCGCCGTCCGGCGGGCGGATTTCGTCGTGCTCGGGCGCCGCTTCGGGCGCGGCCGCTTCGGTCGGCTGCTCGGGCGTTCCGGCAGCCGTTTCCTCGTCGCCCAGGCCGTCTTCGAGAAACGGGTTCATGTCGAGCGCCTGACGCAATTCCTGTTGAAATTCAAGCGAGGACAACTGCAGCAGCCGCAGCGACTGCTGAAGCCTCGGCGTAAGTGCCAGATGCTGTCGCATCTGCAGCGCAAGCGAGACGGGCATCGAAAGCCTCCTGACGGTTCGGTTCGCGGTATGTCTTCTACCGGACGTCATGCAGCTTCCGTGCCAATCGCGCAAAGCGCGATACGTCGCGGCTCTCGCGGGTTCGAACCCCGTCTCGACACAAGCCGAGAAAGCTTTTTTACAAGCCGGGGGCAAGTTTGGGGCACGCATTTCGCTCGCGGGAAAACGCGCCTCTTCACCGCTTCGCATCGATGCGGTCGACCGCCGAACGATCGAGAAACGCGGTCGTCAACTCGGGCAGATGACGCAGCAACCATGCGGCCATGTCGCGCTCCTGCTGCAGGATTCGCTCGCAACACGCGCGGATCTCTTCTTCGCCGGCCGCGTGCGCCGCCGCGACGAGCGCCGTGTACGCGGCGATTTCGAGTTGCTCGAACGCATAGCCGGCCAACGCCGTCTTCACGACTTCGTCGTCCGCCAGCATGCCGCTCGCGATCTGCCCGTAGGCGGCGACGCGCGCGGACAGATCCTTGGTCGCCGACGGCGACGTACCGAGCCGCATCAGGCACGCTTCGACGAGCGCCTGCTGGCCGAGCGTCTCGTCAAGATGCAGCCGGAGCCGATCCTGCAATTGCGGATAGTGGCCGACCCGCTTCATCTGCGCGTCGATCATCGTCTCAGCCTGGCGCTCCATCGCGTATGCATCGCGCAGCCAGTCCTCCAGGTGCTCGTGCTGATTCGCCATCGCATTCCTCCGGCCGCATCGCGATGCGGCATGCCGTGACACGGCGTCGCGACGCGTCGCCGCGCCGCGTCGCCGCAACGCGTCGGGTCAGTACTGCATCGGCGGCGGCGTGCCCGGCAGCGGCGGGTCGCCTTGCGTGCCGTTCGGGCCGGGCGGCGGCACGTCGGCCGGTTCGCCGACGGTCGCGCCCTGCGGCATCGCGTTGCCCGGCGACGGACGCGTGTCGTAGCGCGTATTCGCATCCGGCATCGTCGTGGTCGACTGTGCGCCGCGGCCGTCGGGCGGCGCGGGCGGCGCCGCATGCGCGCCGTAGGGGCCGTTGGTCGGTTGCGTGCATGCGCCTAGCGCGCACGCAGCGGCGAACGCACAGGCGCCCACCCGTATCGTCTGGATCGTGTTCATCGAATCCTCCCGGAAGTCGGCGGCTCGGAGCCACGCCGCGGCGGCACCGCTCAGAGCCGGTTGAAATGGAAATCGCCCGCGTACGCGGTCGGCCCGCGGCGCGCCATCATCGCGTCGAATTCGGCCGCGACGCGCGTGAGCGCGCCGCGTTGCCGTTCGACGTCGGCCCGTTCGAGCGCGGCGAAGGCGTCGGGGTCGAACGTGACGGTCAGCGACGCCGGATGGCCGTCGACGTGAAAGCCGACGTGCAATGCACCGGCCGGCTGCTCCTCGACGTGAAACGGCATCTCGCGCGCCTCGAAATGGCGGCCGAGCGTCTCCGCGATGTCGCGCAGCAGGCCGGGTTTCACGCGGATACTCATTGCAGGCCCTCCCTGCGCACGAGCGGCATCGCGCGCACCGGCGGCTCCGGGGACGGTGGATCGCGTTCCGGCGGCGCATGCCCGGGCGGGTCGCCCTCCGGTTCCCGGTACGGTTCGGGCATGTCCGGCGGCACGTCGTCGGGATCGGGCGGCTCGGGGTCCGGCTCGGTGTCGGGAATCGGTGGCTCGGGCCGTTGCAGCCACCGCTCGGGTTCGTGTGTCATCGGCATTCCCTATCGTTGCTGGATTCGGGTCGATATCGGCGCGACGGCCGCGTATCGAAGATTGGTGAAGCGAAGATCCGCAAACCGCGTGCCGTCCGCTCTCTCGTCCCTGCACGGGCGTCGACGCGGCGTCGCGCGGCCCAACGCGAAGCGCCATGCCTTCGCTACACCGTTCGCTGCAAAACTTGCAAGCACGCCGCTACGCGTCGTACGCGGCCATGACCAGCCACAGCTCGCGGCCGTCGTCCCGCACGCGCGCCGCGAGCGCGTAGGGATCCGACGGCTCGCACGCGCGCTGCAGCGCGAAGCGCGCCGGCTCGGTCGCCCCGAACGTCTCGTCGCCGAGCGGCCGCACGTCGGCCTTGCCCTCGAACATCCGGCGCTCGGGCCGGTAGATCAGCGGTTCATGCTTCCACGTATCGAAATGGCTCTTCACGGAATCGAATCCGCCGCCGCATACGTTGATCTCGTAGCGCACCCCTGGTCGTCGTTTCGGAATCATCGTCGTACCTCCCGCTCGATATGCGCGCAGCAGGCCTGCTGTTGCGCCGTGTCGTCATGGTCGTCGTCGTGGTCGCCGTGGGAGCGGCAAATCACGTGCCGTGCGTGCGGATCGGGAACGCCGGTTGCGCCGAGGCGGCTCATCGTCCCCGATACGGAGCACCGCCATGAAGGATTCGACCCGGCACGGCCACGACGCACCGGCGCACGAGCGGCAGCCCGACCCGCACCCGCCGCTGAAAGACCAGGACCGCACGCACACACGCCACTCGGAGCGTCATATCGACAAGCAGCTCGAGGACACGTTTCCAGCGAGCGACCCGCCCGCGACCGGCGGCGTCACGCGCATCGAGCCCGACACGCCGCCCGGCACGCACGACGACGGGCCGTGGCAGGACAAGCGGGAACGCGACGACGAATGACGCGACGACCCGCGCGCACGGCATGCGGCTTGCTGGATCGCAGCAGCCGCATCGGCACATTGCTTCACCTACCGCCAAGGAGAATTTCATGCATCGCGTCAACGAAATCATGTCGCAGGACGTCGTGCGGATCGCACCGACCGACTCGATCCGTCATGCCGCCCAACTGATGGAGCGCTACGACATCGGCGCGCTGCCCGTGTGCGACAACAACCGGCTGGTCGGGATGGTGACGGACCGCGATCTCGCGGTGCGCGCGATCTCGGCCGGCAAGCCGCCGGAGACGCGAATCCACGAGGTCGCGTCCGGCCCGATCGAATGGTGCTTCGACGACGATTCGCTGGACGAGATCCAGCACTACATGGCCGATGCGCAACTGCGCCGGCTGCCCGTCGTCGATCACGACAAGCGCCTGGTCGGCATGCTGTCGCTTGCCGACATCGCGACGCGCACGGCCAGCCCGGAGCGCGACGACGTGGCGAACACGCTGGAAGGCGTGTCGCAACCGAAGCAGACGTGACGGAGCGATTTTCGCCCCGCCCCGACAACCCGCGCGACCCGCAGGGCCCGCCCCCCGGGCACGGTCGCGCCCCACGCAGCCTGGAGGAAACCATGCAGACTCCCGATCAAGGTCAGACCCGCATCATCGGCAAGGGCGCCGCGACGGCGGCCGGCCCCGGCCCCGACGTGATGGCGGCCGATACGCTGGAAGGCGACAAGGTCTATACGACCGACGGCGACGATGTCGGCAAGATCAAGGACATCATGCTCGACGTGCGCTCCGGCCGCATCGCGTATGCGGTGCTGTCGAGCGGCGGCATCCTCGGCATCGGCGACAAGCTCCATGCGATCCCGTGGAGCGCGCTGACGCTCGATACCGAGCGCAAGTGCTTCCTGCTGTCGGTATCGTCCGAGCGGATCCGCAACGCGCCGGGGTTCGACAAGGACCACTGGCCGGCAATGGCCGATCCGCAATGGGCCGAGCCGCTGCACGAGTTCTACGGCAGCACCCCGTACTGGAGTGCCGGCGACGAGCTCGGGCTGACCGACCCGACCGAAGACCTCGACGATCCGCGCACGCGCGGCCGCCACTGACCGCACCGCGACGCAGCGCCGGTTCGCCGGCGCATCCGTCCGACACGCCCCGCCCGCGCGGGGCGTTTTTTTGCCCGCGCCGCGCGCGCCGCCAGCCTTTTTACAAGGGTCGTGTAACGTCCCCGTCCGGCGCCACCGCGCCGCCGCACGCCGATTCGAGGTAGCCCAGCAGCCGGTGCGGCGTCAGCGGCTTCGCGCAATGCGCATCGAAGCCGGCTTCCTTCGCCAGTTCGCGATCCCGCCGCGACGCCAGCCCGCTGCACGCGATCAGCAGCATGTCGGCCGTTTGCGGATCGCCGCGCAGCCGCGTCGCCAGTTCCAGTCCGTCGAGGCCCGGCATCGCGATATCGAGTACGACCGCGAACGGCTGCCAGTCGCGTGCGACGTCGCACACGGCGAACGGATCGTCGGCGACCCGGCACTCGAAGCCGCGCGCCTCGAGCAGCAAGCGCAGCGCATCCGCCGCATCGCGATAGTCGTCGACGACCAGCACGCGGCGCGGGCGGCGCGGCACGCTGTCGGGCGCGCGCCACAACAGCACGTCGTCGGCGGCCGGGTCGTCGCCGGGGTCGGGTAGCATCTGCTTCTCCTGTCGTTGGACGGACTTGTCACGCAAGGCGCGCGCCCATAGCGACTGCATGCGGCATGCCGGTTGCTGCGTGGTTCGCATCGTCGATCCGGGAGTCCTTCATGCGTGCGATGCGGCATCAATCGTCCCGTTTGCGTCCCTCTGCGCGTGCGACCATGCGATTGCCGAAGTGTTCCGCCCGATCGCCGCGCGCCGCTGCGTCGGCCCGCACCGGAGGCGCCGCATGAGCCGCAAGGCGCCCGATGCTCCGACACCGCCGCCCGACGACGAGGCCCCGCGCACGCTCGACGCGTGCCGCCGCTGCGCGCTGTGGGAACACGCGACCCAGCCGGTGCCGGGCGCCGGGCCCCTCGATGCGACGATCATGCTGGTCGGCGAGCAGCCGGGCGACCAGGAGGACCGCGCGGGCATGCCGTTCGTCGGTGCAGCCGGCCGCATGCTGGACCGCGCGCTCGACGAAGCCGGAATCGAACGCTCGCACGTCTATCTGACGAACGCGGTCAAGCACTTCAAATGGGAACCGCGCGGCAAGCGGCGGCTGCACAAGACGCCCGCGCAGCGCGAAGTGGCCGCGTGCCGCTACTGGCTCGAACGCGAGCTGGCAGCCGTACAGCCGCGCGTGGTGGTCGCGCTCGGCGCGACGGCGTTGCGCGCGGTCCTGCAGGACAACGACGCGACGCTCGAGCGCACGCGCGCGCCGGTGCGCACCGACGACGGCCGGCTCGTCGTCGCCACCTATCACCCGTCGTACGTGCTGCGCACGCGCGGCGCCGATTCCCGCGAACATGCGTACCGCACGCTGGTCGACGCGTTGCGCACCGCGTCGCGCCTCGCGCGCGAGCGACGCGGCGGCGGCGCTCGCCCGTCGCACGGGGACGCCGGATGAGCGGACTGGGCGATGGCGCGCGGGCGGCGGCCGAGACGCCGCCGCCCGCCGCGAAACCGTGGTATCGGCGGCTCGGCCCCGGCCTGCTCGCGGGCGCGTCGGACGCCGATCCGAGCAACGTCGCCGTCTACGCGCAGGCCGGCAGCCAGTTCGGTTTCAACATGCTGTGGATGATCGTCGTCACGCTGCCGATGATGGTCGCCGTGCAGCTGGCGGCGGCGTTCATCGGGCGACGCAATCGCGAAGGCCTCGTGGCCGGCATCCGCGAACGGTTTTCCGATCGCGTCGCGAAGACGCTGATCGTGATGGTCGTGATCGTCAACGTCGTGAACGTCGGCGCCGATCTGGCGGCGATGGGCGATGCGACGGCGCTCGTCGTCGGCGGCCGCAGCTACTGGTATGCACCGCTCTACGGGATCGCATCGCTGGCGTTGCAGGTGATGCTGTCGTACGAACGCTATGCGCGCTGGCTGAAATGGATGACGCTCGGCCTGATCGCGTACGTGCTCGAACTCGGCTTCGTGCACGTCGACTGGGGCAGCGTGCTGCATGCGATCGTGCTGCCGCAGATCGCGTTCACGCATGCGTATGCGACCACCGCGGTCGCCGTGCTCGGCACGACGCTGAGCCCGTATCTGTTCGTGTGGCAGGCCGCGCTCGAAGTCGAGCAAACCACGGCCGAGCAACGGGACGGCGAACGCGACACGCGCCGCGAGACCGAGCAGCGCGTCACGGTCGATACGTGGACCGGCATGATCGTCACGAACGCGGTGTCGTTCTGCATCATGGTGATCGGCGCGGCCGTCTTCTTCGCGCGCGGCCGGCACGACATCGGCAGCACCGCGCAGGCCGCCGAGGCGCTGCGGCCGCTCGCCGGCGAAGCCGCGTTCCTGGTGTTCGCGTTCGGCATCGTCGGCTGCGGGCTGCTCGCGATTCCCGCGTTCGCGGGCAGCGCCGCCTACGGTTGCGCGGAAGCCTGGCGGTTCCGCGAAGGGTTGAACGAGCCCGTGCGGCGCGCGCCCGCGTTCTACACGGTGCTGGCGCTGTGCGTGATCGTCGGCATCGCGATCTGCTTCAGCCCGATCGACCCGATCCGGGCGTTGTACTGGAGCGCCGTGCTCAACGGCGTCGCGGCGGTGCCGATGCTCGTGCTCGTGATGCTGCTGTCGGGCAAGCGCGATGCGGCCGGCCAGCCCGGAAGCGGCCCGGTATCGAAACTGTTCGGCTGGGTGGCGGTCGCGTTGATGGCGGCGTCGGTGGTGACGATGCTCGTCGACATGCTGACGTGAAGGATCGACACGGTCCACCGACGTCGGTTGCGTACGCAACCTTCATGGCCGGCGGGCGGGCGCCGCGCCGAGCGCGACACCGCCCGCCCGGTCGTTACATCATCTTGCCGCGCGAGCGCTCGGCACGTGCCGCATCGGCGGCGGATTCCACCTTCCTCACTTCCTCCGGCGGCGGCAGCACCGCCTTGAAGCCCATCGACTCGATCCACATCTCGCGCGCCCAGCCACGCGTGTGATACAGATGATGATCCTCGTCGGCCTCCACCTCGTCGTGCGCGGCCTTCAGCGCCTTCGCGGCGTCGCTGTCGGGCAACTGGTCGGCCGCGTAGCCGATCAACTCCCAGTTCAGGTGATCCTTGGTTTCGGCCAGCACCACGCACTCGACTGCCACCACCTGCGCGACGGCCGGGTCGGCCTGCTTCTTCGCCTGCTGGATCACCTGCACCAGCGACTTGCCGGTGGCGGCCACCGCGGCGCGCCCCGGCGATTGCGCATCGGGATCGAGGCCGAGCGTTTCGAATACCTTGCGCAGCACCTCCTGGTGATGCAGCGTCTCGCGGTGGTACTTCTCCCATTCCTTGTGCAGATCCTCGTCGGTCGCGCACTGGAGCGCGGCCTCGTAAATCTGCGCACCGCCAAGCTCGGTCTCGTATGCCTGGCAGAGCAGTTCGAGGATGCCTTCGTGCTTCGATTGCCGTTGGGCCATGACTGCTTCTCCGAAAAAGCGGGCCGCACGTGCGGCCCGAGGGTGGAACCGGGCGCGCGTTATTGCGAGCCCACCTTGCGTGCAACCGTCTCTGCCATGCTCAGGTGATGCCTGAGCGTCGGCAGCGTGGACTTGGCGAACGCGCGCAGTTGCGCGTCCTTGCCGTCGCGCGCTTCGTCTTCGAACAACGCGACTGCCTTCTTGTGTGCATCGGGGCCGGCCGCCGCCAGATACGCGGTGTCGAAGTCGTGCCCGCTCTTGCCGCGCAGCGCCTCCACGTCGGGATCCGAGATCGGGTCGACCTGCGGCTTCATGCCCTTGCGCGAGGCGATTTCCTCGAGCTTCGCATTCGCCTTGCCGTGATCCGCGACCATCCGTTTCGCGAACGCGCGCACGTCCGCCGACTGCGCCTGCTTCAGCGCGAGCTGGCTTGCCTGCACTTCCGCCTTGCCGGCCATCGCGGCCTTGTCGACGAACTCCGCGTCGGTGCCCTTCGGCGCTTTCGCGATGCCGGGATCGCCCGCGGCGCCCGCGCCCGACGACGGATTGATCACGCCGCCCGGCACATGCGAATTCGACGCGGGCGGCTCGCTCGGCATCTGCGCGCGGGCGAGGCCCGACACGGCGAGCACGCCGGCGACGAGCGCGGCGATCGTCCAGTTGGGTTGTCTCATCTGCTTTCTCCTTGTAGTTGCGTGAGGGCGGCCGTCAGCCGCCGACGATCGAGCCGCCATTCGGATGCAGCGTCTGCCCGGTCATGTAGCTCGCGCCGTCCGACGCGAGCAGCACGTAGCAGTCGATCAGTTCGTCCGGCTGCCCCGGTCGCTTGAGCGGCACGTTCGAGCCGAATTTCGCGACCTGTTCGGGCGTGAACGTCGACGGAATCAGCGGCGTCCAGATCGGCCCCGGCGCGACCGCGTTCACGCGGATATCGCGTTCGGCCAGCTCGATCGACAACGACCGCGTGAACGCGACGATCGCGCCCTTGGTCGCCGAGTAGTCGGGGAGTTTCGGGCTGCCGTGATAGGCGGTGACCGACGCCGTGTTGACGATGCGTCCGCCCGGCTTCAAGTGCGGCAGCGCGGCCTGCGTGCAGAAGAACATCCCGTACACGTTCGTGCGGAACGTGCGCTCGAGCTGTTCCTCGGACACGTCCTCGATGCCCGGCTGCGGATGCTGCTCGCCCGCGTTGTTCACGAGCACGTCGAGGCGGCCGAGCCGCTCGACCGTGCGCGCCACTGCGTCGCGCGCCTGCCGGCGATCGCCGACGTCGCATGCGATCGCCTCGCAGCGCCGGCCGGCCTGCTCGATCAGTTGCTTCGTATGCGCGGCGTCGTCGGATTCCTTCAGGTAGACGATCGCGACGTCCGCGCCTTCCTTCGCGAAGCCGATCGCCACGGCGCGGCCGATCCCGCTGTCGCCGCCCGTCACCAGCGCGACCTTGCCGGCGAGCTTGCCGCTGCCGACGTAGTCGGCCGCTTCGTCGCGCGGCTTCGGATGCATGTCGCGCTCGGTACCCGGCCGATGCGCCTGTTTCTGCGGCGGCGGGGTCTGTGCGTGGGTCATGGGTTCCTCCTTGAACGGATGCCGACGATGCCGCGCAAGCGGCGTGCCGCGCGCGCCGCACGCCGGCCTGCACGCGTCGACCGTGTTTCGACGGTGGGCGTTGCAAGCGTCTGGAAAAAGGGCATCTTCAGCGCGGGCCGCCGGACGCGGCTTCATCGGGCCGGCGCACCGGATCGAAATCGCGCCATTCGCCGTCCTGCCAGTCGCCTTCGACACGCTCGATCGACTTCGCGCCGGTCGCGCGCAGCACGTCTTCCGCAGCCGTCGCGGTATCGGGCGTCACGCGCGCGGCGAGGATCACGCCGGTCTGGCTCTGCGCGAGCGTGCCCTTGCCTTCGGCCTGCTCGCCGCGCATCCGCCCGAGCGCGCCGCCGAATGCGCCGAGATACGCGCCGGCCAGCGCGCCCGCAGCCGGCACGAACCAGTAGCGCAAGCCGAGCGCATACACGATCAATCCGACGACGACGCCGATCAGCAAGCCGCGAATCGCGCCGACCATCGCGCCGCGGCCGCCCGGTTTCGCCGCCGTATCGGCATACACGTCGCCGCCGATCGGGAAGCGTGCGTGCTGGCCGCCGGGGTTCAGGAAGAAGATCGACACGTCGTCGGGCCCGAACGCGCGCTCGTAAAGGTGACGCGCCCCACCTTCCGCTTCATCGAACGTCGTGAAACGGCCTGCGACGATCATCGCCATGGTCGTGCTCCTCGTGATGGGTGCGCCGCGCGCTCGCGCACGCGGCGCGACGGGGCGACGCCTACATCAGCCGCCCGAGTTCCTTCGATACCGACGCCGGCGTGTCGTACTCGCGCTCGGGAATCTTGCGCAGCATGTCGAGCACCTCGCGGTCGGCATGCGAGCGCTCCGCGCACTGCACGACGTCCGACTTGCTGGCCGGGTAGTCCATCCCCTTCAGCGCCTTCTGCACGTCGACCGGGCTCGGCGGTTTGCCGTGCCCCGTCTGGTGCCCGCCCTTGTCGTGGTCCTGCTGCGTGCGCTCGCCTTCGTGCGCACGCGAGTGGCTGTATTCGTGGCCCGTATGTTGTCGGGATGTCATGAAAGCCTCCTTGGAAAATCTCAACGAAATCACGCGGACGACCGGCGTGCCCGCGCGAACGCGGCAAACGCCAGCGCCGCCGCGCCCAGCGCGACCGCGCCGGCAACCTTCGGCCGCTGCACCACCGTGTTGTACGCACAGCTGCGCAGCACCGGCCCTTCCATGCCCTCGCGCTCGTGCAGCGCGTGGCGCGAGTCGTACAGCGCGTTGTCGTCGCGCGGCCGCGCGGGGCGCACCGTGCGCTGGCCGCGCGAGAACAGCGTGGCCGCGACGCGATCGAACAGGCGCGGCGCGTGGTAGGCGCTCGCCGACGTGAACTTCGCGGCGCCGCCGACGAACAGCGTGCGGCGCGGGTGCGCGGCCGCGAACAGGATCGCGTTGGCCACCAGGTCGGGGTCGTAGATCGGCGGCGGCAGCTTCGCCTCGACGTTCATGTAGTTCTTCGCGTGCATCACGAACATCGTGTCGATCGCGGCCGGCTTGATCAGCGTGACGGACACCGGCAGGTGATCCGCTTCCATCTCGAGCCGCAGCGAATCGGTGAAGCCTTTCACCGCGTGCTTCGACGCGACGTATGCGCTTTGCAGCGGCACGGGCGCGTCGGACGCCTCGCTGCCCATGTTGATGATCGCGCCGCCGTGGAAATCGCTCTTGCGCCGGAAATGGTCGGCCGCGACGAGCGAGCCGTGTACGACGCCCCAGTAGTTGGTGTCGAACAGCCGGCGCTGATCCTCGAGCGGCACCGCGGCCGCCGTGCCGAAGATCGACACGCCCGCATTGTTGACCCAGGTGTCGAAGCCGCCGTACGTGTCGGCCGCCGCCGCGGCCGCGCGCTGCAGATCCTCGATATTGCCGACGTCGCCGGCCACCGGCACCGCAAGGCCGCCGTGCTGGCGGATTTCCTCGCACAGCGTGTTCAGCGCTTCCTCGTTGCGCGCGAACAGCACGAGCTTCGCGCCGCGCCGTGCCGCCTTGCGCGCGGTGACGAGACCGATGCCGCTGGTCGCGCCGGTGATCACGATCGTCTGTTCGCCGACCGGTTTGAGCATGCAGTTCATCGCTGGACTCCTGTGACGGCCGCGCGGTTATTTGGGCCGGATGGTCAACTGGTCGCGCACGGTCTGCACGCCGTCCACCTGCTTCACGACGCTGACGGCCTGCGTGCGCTGCTGCTCGTCGGGCACGCTGCCGGTGAGCGTCACGGTGCCGTGCCGCGTCTTCACGTGGATGTCGCCGGCCGACAGGCCGCTCGTGCCGACGAGCTCGGCCTTCGCCTTGGTCGTGATCGTCGCGTCGCGGATCTTCGTGCCGGTGCTCGAATGCGACGACGACGTCGACGACGATGCGGCGCCGTCGTCGCCGGCGGCGACCGCGTTCGGCGCGACGACCATGCACGCGGTGGCCGCGGCGATCGCGACCGCCATGCCGGTGCGCACCGCACGCTGGCGGCGGATGTGCGGGGAGCGGGCTTGCAGCTGGAATACCTTCATCGTGACCTCCTTTTCATCGGGCCGGGCGGGCCGGCGGGTGAACAGAGGTCGCGCAAATCGCGTGCCGCGACGCGTGCGCCGCTTGCCCGCGGGAAACCGCGATCAGACGCCCTTTCATCCAACGCGTTGTAATTTTTTCGGCACACCGGGAAGCGGTTTTCCCCGCAATCCGGCGGGCATGCCGATTGCCGAGCGACCGATGACGGCGGCCCATGAGCGCGGCCCCGATATCGGGAGCAATACCATGCAAAGAATCGCGTTGATCAGTGAACATGCATCGCCGCTGGGCGTGATCGGCGGCGTCGATGCCGGCGGTCAGAACATCTATGTCGCGAACGTCGCGAAGCAGCTCGCGGAGCGCGGCCTCGACGTCGACGTCTACACGCGCTGCGACAACCCGCATTTGCCGGAAGTCGTGCCGATCGGCCCGCACATGCGCGTGATTCACGTGCCGGCCGGGCCGCCGGCCGACGTGCCCAAGGAGCGGCTGTTGCCGTACATGGGCGCATTCGCGAAATACATGATCGCGCGCATGCGGCGCGAGCCCGACCCGGTCGACGTGATGCACGCGAACTTCTTCATGTCGGGCGACGCGGCGCTGCGCGTGAAAAAAGCGCTCGGCATCCCGCTCGTCACGACGTTCCATGCGCTCGGCCGCGTGCGGCGGCTGCACCAGGGCACGGCCGACGGCTTCCCCGATGCGCGCTTCGCGATCGAGGACACGCTCGCCCGCCGCTCGGACCGCCTGATCGCCGAATGTCCTCAGGATGCGCTCGATCTGACGACCCACTATCGCGCCGACACCGCGCGCATCGAGATCGTGCCGTGCGGCTTCGACGAGCGCGAATTCCGGCCGGTGCCGCGCGTCGATGCGCGCGCGCGGCTGGGCTGGCCGCAGGACGCGTTCGTCGTGCTGCAACTGGGCCGTCTGGTGCCGCGCAAGGGCATCGATACCGTGATCGACGCGCTCGCGCGCATGCCGCGCGATCCGCAGCGGCCGACGCACCTGTACGTCGTCGGCGGCAGCCAGGCGACGCCCGACCCCGCACGCGACCCGGAACTCGCGCGGCTCGCCGCATTCGCGCACGAACTCGGGATCGCGAACCGCGTGACCTTCGTCGGCCGGCGCGATCGCGACGCGCTGCACCTGTACTACAGTGCGGCCGACGTGTTCGTGACGACGCCGTGGTACGAGCCGTTCGGCATCACGCCGGTCGAGGCGATGGCGTGCGCGGCGGCGGTGATCGGCAGCGACGTCGGCGGCATCCGCACGACGGTCGACGACGGCACCACCGGCTATCTCGTGCCGCCGCGCGACCCGGCCGCGCTGGCCGCGCGCCTCGTGCAACTGCGCGCGAAGCCCGAACTGTGCGCGGCGCTCGGCCGCGCCGGCTACCTGCGCGCGCATCGCTTCTACACCTGGCAAGGCGTAGCCGACCGGCTCGTCGACATCTATCGCGACGTCGCCCACGCGCAGCGCGCCGGCACGTCGGCCGGCACCGGCCGGCGCACGCCCGTCGGCACCACGACGGCCATGCTCGCACACCGCAAGGAGAATACGTAATGAAGGGCTACGATCGAAAACGCGTCCTCGTCACCGGCGGCGCCGGCTTCCTGGGTTCGCATCTGTGCGAGCGGCTCGTGACGGCCGGCCACGACGTGCTGTGCGTCGACAATTTCTACACGGGCACGAAGGACAACATCGCGCACCTGCTCGATGCGCCGAACTTCGAGCTGATGCGCCACGACGTGACGTTTCCGCTCTACGTCGAAGTCGACGAGATCTACAACCTCGCGTGCCCGGCGTCGCCCGTTCACTACCAGCGCGACCCCGTACAGACGACGAAGACCAGCGTGCACGGCGCGATCAACCTGCTCGGCCTCGCGAAACGCGTGAAGGCGCGCATCCTGCAGGCATCGACGAGCGAGGTGTACGGCGACCCCGACGTCCATCCGCAGGACGAGCACTATTGCGGCCGCGTCAATCCGACCGGCATCCGCGCGTGCTACGACGAAGGCAAGCGCTGCGCGGAAACGCTGTTCGCGGACTATCACCGCCAGTACGGCGTCGACGTGCGCATCGCGCGGATCTTCAATACGTACGGCCCGCGCATGCACCCGGCCGACGGGCGCGTGGTGTCGAACTTCGTCACGCAAGCGCTCGCGGAACAGCCGCTGACCGTCTACGGCGACGGCAAGCAGACGCGCTCGTTCTGCTACGTGGACGACATGGTCGATGCGTTGATCCGGCTGATGGACGAACCGGGCGATGCGAGCGAGCCGGTCAATCTCGGCAGCGACGTCGAGATCGCGATGATCGACGTCGCGCGGGAAGTCGTGCGGATCGTCGGCGCGACGGTGCCGATCGAATTCCGGCCGCTGCCGTCCGACGATCCGCGCCAGCGGCGGCCGAATCTGGCCGCCGCGCAGAAGCGGCTCGGCTGGCGCGCGACGACGACGCTCGCGAACGGGCTCGCGCACACCGCGCGATACTTCATTCAACGCCAGGTCACGCACCACACGCCCGGCGACCTCGTGCGCAGCACGCGCATCGCGTCGCACCTGCTCGCCCAGGTCCACACGCAGAACCGGCCGGCGCCGACCACCTGACGCGGCCGGTGCGCGACGCGCGTCAGCCGTCGCGCTTCGTCACGTGCGCGATCTTGTGCGCCAGTTCGCGCACGTCGACCGGCTTGCACAGGTAGCCGTCGAAGCCGGCCTCCAGCGCGCGGCGTTCGTCGGCGAGGCCCGCGTGCGCGGTGACGGCCAGCACGCGCACGTCGGGCGGGCCGCCGTCGCCGTTCATCGTGCCGCGCCGCAACGCGTCCAGCAGCCAGAAGCCGTCGCCGTTGGGCATCGCGAGATCGGACAGCACGACCGTCGGCCGCATGTCGGCCGCCATCGCGAGCGCCTCGCGCCCCGACGACGCGATCGCGACGGCCGCGCCGAATGTGGTCAGCGCGGCCGTGAGGCTCGCACGCGTGGTCGGATCGTCGTCGACGATCAGGATGCGTTGCGTATCGAGCACGAGCGCGTCGCGACGGCTGCCCGCCTGCACGATCCCCCACGCCATCGCGCCGGCCGGCTGCCACCCGGCCGGCAGCGTCACAGTGAACGTCGTGCCGCGATCGCGGCCCGCGCTCGCGACGGTCACCCGGCCGCCATGCAACTGTGCGATGTGCCGCACGATCGACAGGCCGAGGCCGAGCCCCCGCCGCGGCGATGCGGGCGAATCGTCCGCACGGCGGAACATGTCGAACACGTACGGGACGAACTCCGGCGCGACACCCTGCCCCGTATCGGCGACGGTCAGCACCGCATGCGCGTCGTCGCGCGCGAGCCCGACCGTCACGCTGCCGCCGGCCGGCGTGAATTTCAGCGCATTCGAAATGAGGTTCGACAGCATCTGCCGCAATCGCTCGGCGTCGCCCGACACGATGCACGCGGACGCGTCGCAGTCGAATTCGAGCATGATGCCGGCCGACGATGCGGCGGTCTGGAACGTGCCGACCTGGTCGGAGAACAGCCGGACGATGTCGACCGGCGTCGTGTCGAGCCGCAGCTTGCCGGTCGCGAGCGACGACGCATCGAGGATGTCGCCGACCATCCGCGTGAGCGAACGCGCGCTGCGGTCGATCGCGTCGATCGCCTGATGCTGCAGCGCGTGGTCGCCGGTATTGCGCAGCACCTCGATCCACCCGTAGATCACGTTCAGCGGCGTGCGCAATTCGTGCGATACCGTGGCCAGCAACTCGTCCTTCAGCCGGTTCGACGTGTCGGCCTGCTCGCGCGCATGGCGCGCGCCCTGCAACGAGCGCTGCGCCCGCAGCTCGTGGCGGCGCTGCGCGCCGGTTTCTCGCAGCGTCAGCGACAGCGCGACGCAGGCCCGCGCGTCGCCCTGCACCGGACATGCCGATACCGTCGCCCGAAAACGCCGGCCGTCGCGCCGCACGCACAGCAGTTCGAGCGGCCCGACCGGCTCGCGCATCGTGTCGAACGATTTGGCGAGCGGATGGAGCCGCAACCAGCGCGGCGCGATCAGCGTGTCGAACCGGCGGCCGCGCGCATCGGCCTCGTCGTATCCGAAGATCCGCTGCGCGGTCGGGTTCCAGCTCGCGATGTGGCCGCTGGCGTCGATCCCGACGATCGCGTCCGGCGATGCATCGACGACCGCACGCTGCAGCCGCGATGCGTCGACGCGCGCGCGGTCCGCGCCTGCATCGCGCAGCATCAGCACCGCGCCGCCGAGATTGCCGTCCGCATCGCCAAGCGGCGACGCGACCGCGACGATCGGCACCGGATCGCCGTTGCCGGTCTGCAGCCAATGCCGGTCGGACGTCGCCTCGGCGCCGCCGAGCGCACGATCGAGCGGCGTGGTCGGCACGCGGCGGCCTTCGTGGTCGACGATCCGCAGCACGTCGCGCACCGGCCGCCCCATTGCGGCGTCCGGCCGGCAGCCGACGAGTTCGGCCGCGGCCGCGTTGAGATAGGTGACCCGGCCCATCGTATCGGCCGCGATCACGCCGTGCGGCAGCGCGCCCAGCACGGCTTCGAGCTGCCGGCGTGCAGCCGCCTCGCGTCGGCTTGCGCGAGCGTTCGTCACGCGCGTGTGATGCAGCATCGACGCGATCGCGCACACCAGCGCGCCGATCAGCATGAACGTGCCGAGCTGCACGAGCCGCTCGGGCAGCGGCGCCGTATAGGCGGCCGGATCGGACAGGAACAGCGTCCACACGAGCAGCCCGCTGACCACGGTCGACACGATGCCGAACAGGAACGATGTCGCCCACGCGGCGCCGGCGAGCAGCGGGTAATACAGCACGAACGGCAAATTCACGCCGCCGAACCGGATCGCGAGCGTCTGCAGCACGGTCGCGATCGCGACCAGCATCACGGCCGTTGCGTAATTTCCGGCCTGCGGCCGTGCAATTTCGGTCATTGAACACGCTCCTGCGGGAACAGTCGGCAGCGGGCGCCGTGCGCGCCGCCGGCGGGCACGGCGCATGCTGGCCGATCGGCACCGGCGGCCCGGCCGCTCACGATGGAGATCCTCACGCCATGCCCGACCCGACACGCTGGCTCGTCGTCTCGCCGCATCTCGACGATGCCGTCTTCAGTTGCGGGCAACTGCTCGCGCAGGCGCCCGGCTCGATCGTCGTCACCGTATTCGCGGGGATCCCGCCGCGCGGCATGCCCGCGCCGCCGTGGGATCGCCGCGCAGGGTTTCACGACGCCGACGAAGCGGTGCGCGCGCGCCGCGACGAAGACCGCCGCGCGCTCGCACTGCTCGACGCACGCCCCGTGTGGCTCGACTTCCTCGACGACCAGTACGGCATCCCGGCCACGTCGACCGCGATCGCGGCACACGTGGCCGCGACGATCGACGCGCACCCGGGCTTCGGCGTGCTCGCGCCGGCCGGCCTGTTCCACCGCGATCACCTGCAAGTGCAGGAGGCCATGCTGTCGCTGCTGCGCGAAGACGATCCGTCGCGCATCTGGCGCTTCTACGAGGACGTGCCGTATCGCCGCATCGACGGGCTGATGGCGAGGCGCGTGATCGGCTGGCGCGAGCGCGGCTGGATCGCGCATCCGGTCGCGCCGCCGGCCGGCGGCGACACGAAAGGCGCCACCGCGAAAGCCGCCGCCGTCGATGCATATGCAAGCCAGGTAACGCTGTTCGAACCTCATATGCGCGCCGCTCTCCACGAACCCGAAATGACCTGGCGGCTCGAATGCGACGTCACGTCCGCGTAACGCCCGCGCGCGTCGCGCTGCCGCCGGGCGAGCCGCGCATGACCGCCATCGTGCTGACCTGCCGGCGCGCCGCCGAACTCGCGCGCACGCTCGAACATCTTTCCGCGCTGCCCGACCGGCCGGCGATCGTCGTCGTCGACAACGCGGCGGACGCCGAGACGGCCGCGCTGATCCGCGAGCGCTTCGCGCATGTCGCGCTCGTGCATGCGCCGGGCAACCTCGGCGCGGCCGGCCGCAATCTCGGCGTCGCCGTGGCGCGCACGCGCCATGTCGCGTTCTGCGACGACGACACGTGGTGGGCGCCCGGTTCGATCGCCGAAGCCGCGAACCTGCTCGACGCGTATCCGCACGTCGCGGCCGTCACCGCGCGCGTGCTCGTCGGCCCCGACCGGCGCGAGGACCCGACCTGCCGGCTGATGGCCGACAGCCCGCTGGACGCGCCCGTCGCGCTGCCGGGCCGCCCGATCCTCGGGCTGCTGGCCGGCGCGACCGCGTTCCGGCGCGACGCGTTCGTGCGCGCGGGCGGCTACCATCCGCGCTACTTTCTCGGCGGCGAGGAAGCGCTGCTCGCGCTCGATCTGTCTCGCGCCGGCCACTGGCTCGTGTATGCGCCCCACCTGACGGTCCATCACTACCCGTCGGCGCAGCGCGACCGGCCCACGCGCGCGCGCACCGCCGCCCGCAACGCGGTATGGACGGCGTGGCTCAGATGGCCGGCCGCGGCCGCGTGGCTGCACACGATGCGCATGCTGCCGCTGCTGCGCCGCGAACGGGCGATCGTGCGCACGTTCGCTGGCCTGCCGTGGATCCTGCGCGAACGCCGCGCCATTCCGCCGCACGTCGAACGCATGCGCCGCCGGCTCGAGCGCGACGCGCACCGCGGAGCCGAAACGGGACGATGAGCGGGAACATGAGCGCGATCGGGGCCACATCAGGAATCCGGTTTTTCCGTTTCGTCTTCCAGTTGCGCGAGCCGGTTGTAGATCGTCTTCAGGCTGACGTCGAGCACCTCGGCCGCCTGCGCCTTCACGCCGCCGCACTGCGCGATCGTGCCGAGGATCAGCTTGCGGTCGACCTCCTCGAGCGGCGTGCCGAACGGCACCGTCACGCGATCTTCATGCGAATCGACCATGCTGGACAGCTCGTCCATGATCGGCGGAGGCAGCGTCTCGATCACGTCGGCATCGGTGAAGATGCTCGCGCGCTGCACGAAGTTGCGCAACTCGCGCACGTTGCCGGGCCATTCGTAGCTCTTCAGCGCTTCGCGGGCAGCCGGCGCGAAGCGCAGGTTGCGGCCGCTCTCCTCGTTGTAGCGCTGCAGGAACGCGTCGGCGAGCATCGGGATGTCGTCGCCGCGTTCGCGCAGCGACGGCAGCGGAATCGGAAACACGTTGATCCGGTGGAACAGGTCCGGCCGCAGCTTGCCTTCCGCCATCGCCGCCTCCGGGTCGCGGTTCGTCGCGGCGACGATGCGCACGTCGACGTCGATCTCGCGCGTCGAGCCGAGCCGCGTGACGCGCCCGGTCTCCAGCACGCGCAGCAGCTTGACCTGCGATTCGACCGGCATCTCGGTGATTTCGTCGAGAAACAGCGTGCCGCCGTCCGCACGTTCGAAAAAGCCCTTGTGCTGGCGTTCCGCGCCGGTGAAGCTGCCGCGATCGTGGCCGAACATCTCGCTCTCGACGAGATTCGCGGCGATCGCACCGCAGTTCACCGCGAGGAACGGGCCGCGGCGGCGCAGGCTGAGGTCGTGCACGGTCTGCGCGGCGAGCTCCTTGCCGGTGCCCGATTCGCCGGTGAGCAGCACCGACGCCTCGGTGCGCGCGACGCGGCCGATCGCATCGTAGACGGCCTGCATCGCCGGCGAGCTGCCGAGCATGCGGCCGAACCGGCCGAGCCGCTGCAACTCCGAGCGCAGCTCCGCGATTTCCTCGTGCAGCGCGGTCGTGCGCGGCACGCGCGCGAAGATGCTGTTCAGCCGCTGCATGTTGAGCGGCTTTACCAGATAGTCGGTCGCGCCGCGCCGCAACGCGTCGATCGCGGTTTCGAGGCTCGCGTGGCCGGTGGTCAACACCATTTCGCAATGCCCGCGCTTGGGCAATGCATCGAACAGATCCATCCCGTTGCCGTCGGGCAGCACGAGGTCGCACAGCACGAGATCGGGGGTATGCGTCGAGACGAGCGTGCGCGCTTCTTCAAGCGTCGCGGCCGTATCGCACGAAAGCTGCTGCGTGCGTGCGAGCGTGGCCAGCATCGTTCGCGTATCGGCGTCGTCTTCGACGATCAGGACGTAAGGCATCGAGGCTCCTTTTGATGCGGCCCGGCGCATAGGTGGGCCGGCACCGCGACACGTGCAGCGTCATGCACGTCAGCGGGCACACGACGCATCTTCAACGCTGCACACGATCGGGCAGACAGGCGGTCCTGCACTGAAAACGAGTGCTTAGCAGTATAGAAGAACGGTGTCGTGCATTCGCCGTTCATCGAATAAATCTATCTGCGGGCGCCAGCCGCATTGCCAGATTCAATGTCGACGAATCGGTATAAAAGGTATCCTGCATACGTGAAAGACGACGTGTGCCACGTCGTTTTTTACCTGATCACGACACCTTCGGTCAAAACTTCCCAACTCGGTCATACTCCATGTCGAAATCCGACGATGACGGCACGCGACTGTTCGGGCGTTCGCGAACAATTCAGGATTTGCTGCTGAAAGTGTCGCGCGTCGCCGCCACCCGCGTGAGTGTGCTGGTGGTCGGCGAAAGCGGGGCGGGCAAGGATATCGTCGCCCGGCTCATTCACGACATGAGCCCGCGCCGGCGCGGGCCGTTCGTGCCCGTCAACTGCGGCGCGATTCCGAAGGACATCGCGGAGTCGCACTTGTTCGGTCACGAAAAAGGCAGCTTCACGGGCGCCGTCGCGCAACATGTGGGCATGTTCGAGGCCGCGCGCGGCGGCACGCTGTTTCTCGACGAGATCGCCGAGATGCCCGCCGAGTTGCAGGTCAAGCTGCTGCGCACGCTCGAAACCAACACGATCGTGCGCGTGGGCGGCCACGAGCCGATTCCGCTCGACGTGCGGATCGTCGCGGCCACCCACCACGATCCGGTCGAGGCACTGCGCAGCGGCCGGCTGCGCGAAGACCTGTTCTACCGGATCGCGCCGGTCGCGCTGCACGTGCCCGCGCTCAGGCAGCGCGAGGACGACGTCGGCGACATCGCGCTGCAGATCGTCGAACGGCTGAACGCGCGGCACCGCACGAGGAAGCGCCTGTCGACGCAGGCGATGAAGGCGCTGCGCGCGTACACGTGGCCCGGCAACGTGCGCGAACTGCGCAACGCGCTGGAGCGCGCGTTCATCCTCGCCGACGAGCAGATCGAACTGCAGTTGCCGCGCCGCCAGCCGCCGCGCGAGGAAGTACGCCACAACGCGATGACGCTGCATATCGGCACGACGCTCGCGCACACGCAGCAGCGCTTCATCGTCGCGTCGCTGCGTCATTTCAACGGCGACAAGCCGCGCACCGCGAAGGCGCTCGGCATCAGCCTGAAAACGCTGTACAACCGCCTCGCGTTGCTGCCCGAAAGCGAACGCAATGCGGCCAGCGGCAGCGCGCCGGCGGCGCCAGGCGCCGCAAACGGCGGCAGCCCGCCCACTTCGCCGCCCGCGACGACGCAATGAAGACGGCGGGTCACGCCGCCTTCGTCACGTCGCCCTCGCCACGTCGCCTTGGCCACGTCGCCTTCGCCACGTCACGCCGTCACGTCACGCCGTCACGTCGCGCAGTGCGGCGTCCCAGTCGCGCGCGAAGCGCTCGATGCCGAATCGCTCGCAGGCGTCACGCCTGGCCGCCGCGCCCCACTCGCGCGCCAGTTCCTGATCGCGAATCAGCATCCGCATCGCGTCGATCAGCACGGCCGGCCGCGTATCGGCCACGCCGTTGCTGCCGGTCTTCACGAGTTGCGCCATCTCGGTCGTCGCGAGCGCGACGATCGGCAGCCCGATCATCATCGCCTCGATCACCGCGAGCCCGAGGCTCGTGTAGCGAATCGGATTGAAGAAGAACCGGTAGTGCGACAGGAATTGCGGCAGCGCCGGGTTCGGCACTTCGCCGATCCCGCCGAGTTCGGTCGAGCCCATCCCGACCAGATCGATCGGCACGCTGTGCCGCACCACCTCGAACAGGTCCGCGCCGAGGCGCCGGCCGCGGCGCGCGAGGTTGTTCACCACGGCCACGCCCTTCGGCAGCGTACCGTGATACTCGACGCCTTCCGGCAGCAGCACGCCGTGCTCGATCACGCGCGTCGGCGTCACGCCGTTGTCCCACATCAGCGCGTTGAACGGCGTCACGTGCACCAGCAACACGTTCGGGTCCTGCACCGGATGCAGCGTGTCGGTCGGATGCTCGCGCGGCGGATCGTGCTCGACGAACAGCGTCGGCAGCGCGCGCTGCGCTTCGCTCAGCAGCCGCAGGCGGTCGTTCCGGTAATGATTCACGTGCTGGTACAGCACGCAGTCGAATGCGGTGTCGCGCACGCACTCGGCCGGCACCTCGTGCACGTTGTCGCCCCACGGCAGGTGCCCGACGCGGCCCGCATAGCCGGGCGGATGCTGCGGCTTCGTCACGATGTAGAAATCGTGCGGCGCCTGCGACAGGTAATACAGGTAGTTGCCATGCACGTGCCAGGTCAGCACGCGCAACCGCTTACGTGACATGACGTCTCTCCTCGGCGAGCAGCTCGCCCGCCCGATCGATCACTTCGCCGACGCCGATCGCCGTCGCGCATTCGTGCCCGTACGGACACGTATCGAACATGCACGGCCGGCACGCCGGGTAGTTCGCGAGCACGCGATGGCGTTCGGCGTCGAGCGGCGCCCAGCGGGCCGTATCGCTGCCGCATGCGACGACGATGCTCGGCGTGCCGAGCGCCGCCGCGACGTGCGACACGCCCGTGTCGTTGCACAGCAGCAGCCGCGCGCGGGCGATCAGCGCGGCGAGCGCGCCGAGCGGCGTGCGGCCGCACAGGTTCACGCACGGCCGCCCGAGGTGCTCGGCAAACGCGCTCGCCAGCGCCAGTTCCGCGCGCGTGCCGGTCAGCACGATCTGCCAGCCGTCGTCGGCGAGCTGCCGCGCGGCGAGCGCGAAGCGCTCGACCGGCCAGCGCCGCGATGGCATCCGCGCGCCGGGATGGACGATCACGTAGCGGCCGGGATCGAGCGCGTGTTCGTCGCAGAGCACGTGCCACAGCGCGTAGTCGAGCCCGCCGAGCGGGAATTCGAGGTAGTCGCCCCAGTCCGCGTAACCGAGCTTGCGCGTGAGCGCCAGATAGCGCGCCACTTCCGGTTCGTCATCGCGCCACACGAGCGTGCAGTCGAGCGCGGCCGTGCCGCCGTCGGCCGGCACGAAGCCGGCCGTGCGCGTCGCGCCGAGCGACGCGACGATCGCATTCGTGTGCGCGCCGCTGCCGTGCAGCTGGATCGCGAGGTCGAAGTCGCGCGAGCGGCATTCGGCGATGAACGCCTCGCGCGTGGCCGCGTCGGGTTCGGGCTGTTCGGCGAGCCCCGCCGCGCCGGGGAAGGCGATGAAACCGTCGATGTAGTCCGAAAAGCGCGACGCGAACTCGCGCGCCCACGGCAGGCCGATCAACGTGATGCGCGCATCCGGTTCGCCGCGCCGCAGCGCACGCAGCGCGGGCACCGCGCACAGCATGTCGCCGAGCTGCAGCGCGCGGAACACCGCGATCCGCTTGGGGCCGCGCGGGCCGTCGGAATCGACGCTGGGATCGAGCTTCATAGGAAGAGCACCCGGAAGTGAAGCGCGCCGCGCATGCGCCAGTACAGCGACACGGGCGGAATCGCGATGGACGTGACGATCATTTCGGCCACATGCAACGGCGTGAGCTGCGTGCCGCGCAATCGTTTCGCGCAGAACCCCGCGGTAATCGCGGCCCACACCACTGCGCACGCGATGGCCGGCGCCGGCCAGCCGGCCGCAACGCAGCCGAGCGCGCCGAGCGCGGCGAGCACGGCCGCGTAGTAATGCCACGGCGGCATCGGCCGGATATGACGCCGGTAAGTCGTGCGATGCTTCTTGTACAGCAGCGCATCGAAATACACCTTCGACTGCGCGCCGATGCTCGATCCCCAGCGCGCGGGACGCACCGGGTGCACGATGCGCGCGGCGTCGGCCTCGACGATCGGCCCCGCATGCTCGCGCAACGCGAACATCAGGTCGGCGTCCTCGCGCCACGCGCGCGTGAAGCGCTCGTCGAAGCCGCCGACGCGTTCGAGTGCCGCGCGCCGCACGAAGCAGTTCGCGGTCGCGAATTCCGCATGCGCGAGCCCCGCCGCATCGCGCTCGTAGTCGGTCGGGCACGGCCGCAGCGGCACGTCGATCCGGCCGGCCGCGGCCGCCGCCGACGGCTCGGCCAGCAGCGCGGCCGCGCCGTGGCGCAGCCAGGTCGGATCGGGAATCGTGTCGTCGTCGGTGAACGCGATCAGTGCGCCGCACGCGCTGCGCCAGCCGACGTTGCGCGCGCCGGCCGGGCCCTGCGTGTCGGGCGCGGTCATGTAGCGGATCGCCGGCACGTCGGTCACACGCGTGCGGCACGCATCGACGACGGCGCGCGCGCTGCCGGCCGGATCGTCGTCCACGACGACGATCTCGTAGGTGGTCGGATCGAACACCTGCACGCACAGCGCGTCGAGGCAGCGTGCGAGCAGGTCGGGCCGCCGGTAGGTGGGCACGACGACCGACACGACCGGCGGCAGTTGCGTGTCGCGCGCGTTCATCTGGGTTTCTCCAGCAGGAACGGCCCGATCACGAGCGCGTCGAGCGGCGACGTCCAGAAGCATTCGATCGCGTCGCGCGGCGAGCACACGATCGGTTCGCCGCGCGTGTTGAACGACGTGTTGACGAGCACCGGCACGCCGGTGAGCGCGTCGAACTCGGTCAGCAACGCATGCAGCAGCGGGTGTTGCGTTTCGTCGACGGTCTGCACGCGCGCGGTGCCGTCGATGTGGCGCACCGCCGGAATTCTCTCGGCGCGCTCGGGCACGACGTCGTACACGAACAGCATGAACGGCGCGCGCAGCGGCGTACGCCGGCCGCCGCTGAACCAGTGATGCGCACGGTCTTCGAGCACGACCGGCGCGACCGGCCGGAAATCCTCGCGATCCTTGATCCGGTTCAGCTTGCGCTGCATGTCCGGGTCGATCGGCGACGCGAGGATCGACCGTGCGCCGAGCGCGCGCGGACCGAATTCCATGCGCCCCTGGAACCAGCCGATCACGCGGTTCGCCGCGAGCAGCGCGGCCGTCTGCGCGGCGACGTCGGCGAGCCGCCGGTACGGCAGCTGCGCTTCCTTCAGGAACGCCTCGATCGCGTCGTCGTCGTAGGCCGGCCCGAGATACGCATGATCCATCCGCCAGTCGCCGCGCTCGCCGCGCATCCGGAAGTCGGCCCACAGCGCGGCGCCGAGCGCCGTGCCCGCGTCGCCGGCGGCCGGCTGCACCCACACGTCGTCGAACGGGCCGCGATCGCGAATCTTCGCGTTCATCACGCAGTTCAGCGCGACGCCGCCCGCCATCGCGAGCTGCCGCTCGCCGGTTTCGGCGGCCAGCCAGTCGACCGCCTGCAGCGTCGTCTCCTCGAGCACCAGTTGCAACGCGTGCGCGATGTCGCAGTGGTGCGGCTCGATCGGGCCGCCGCGTTCGCGCGGCGCGCCGAATTGCGCGGCCAGATCCCCGTCGATCACGTCATAGCGCCCTTCGCCGCGATACCGCACCAGCTTGCGCATCTCGTCGGCGAACACCGGCTTGCCGTACGACGCGAGCGCCATCACCTTGTATTCGTCGGACGAGTGCAGGAAGCCGAGATAGCGGGTCACGCGCTCGTACAGCAGCCCGAGCGAATGCGGCAGGTTGACCTGCCCGAGCCGCCGGTACGAGCGGCCGTCGAACACGCCGTAGCTCGTCGTCGCGCGCTCGCCGCGCCCGTCCATCGTCATCACCGCGCAGCGTTCGAACGGCGCCGCGAGAAACGCACTCGCCTCGTGCGCGAGATGGTGCTCGATGAAATGCCAGCGGAACGGCCCGTCGTGCGTGACGCCGCGAAAGCGCCGCTGCAGATGATGCGGCGCGCCGCCTGCGAGCTGGCGCGGCGCGTTGACGATCGACGACAGGAACAGCGGATGCCACGGCGACGCGCCGTCGTCGCGCGGCGCATGCGCGGACGGCGACAGCGGCAGGGTCAGCGCCGGCTCCGTGCCTTCGCGGTCGAGTTCGAGCCACGGGTCGTACGAATACGCGACGTGGTCCACGTCCGCGAGCGTGATGCCGGCTTCCGCGAGGCAATAGTCGATCGCGTGGAAGGGCAGCTCCCAGGTCGAGAACGGCACCGGGCGCTTCGCGTGCTTCACGTGCGTGAAGCGTTCGTCCTCGGCCGCCGCGATCACGACGCCGTCGCGCACGATGCACGCGGCGCTGTCGTGGAAAGCGGCGTTGATGCCGAGCGTATGGATCGGGTCAGGCATGCGTCAGTTCCTCGTGATGACGTGCGCGAACGGAAGCACGTTCGATGCGTGCGCCGCGACCGGCTCGCTGCCGGGCGCGGCGGCCCGCGCGGCCAAGCGTTGCGCATGGCGCGCGCGACCGTGCAGCAGCGCGTGCACGGCGGCGACCACGTCGTCGACGCTCACGCCGCGCAGGCACGGATGGCCGGGCTGGTTGCACACGCTGCGGTAGCAGTTGCGGCACGGCACGTCGACGTTCAGCACACGGTGCGGCACACGCCACGGCGTGTGCTGCGGATTGGTCAGTGCGTACAGGTCGACCACCGGCGTGCCGAGCGCGGCCGCGAGATGCACGGGGCCGCTGTTGTTCGACAGCAGCAGGTCGGCCGTCTCGATCAGCGCGCCGAGTTCGCCGAGCGGCAGCACGCCGGCGAGCGGCACGGCGCGCGGCCCGGCGCGTTCGCACACCGCGTCGATCAGCTCGCGTTCGCCCGCGCTGCCCGTCACCGCGATGCCGTCGAACAGCGGCGCGACCGCGGCGGCGGCTTCGCCGAAACGCTCGGCCGGCCAGCGCCGCGACGCCGCGCTCGCGCCCGGATGGACGACCAGCCAGCGCGCGCGCCGCGCATCCGGCCCGCGTGCGCCGCCGACGCGTTGCAACGCGGCCTGCAAGCGCGCGTGCACCGCGCGCCGCGCCGCGTCGCCCGGGTCGAACGCCATCCGCCAGTCCGACGTCGTCGCGCCGACTGTGCGCACCAGCGCGAGCTGACGCGCGACCTCGTGGCGCACCTGCGATTCCGGCTCGGTCTCCGGCACGCGGTCGGTCAGCAGTTCATACGGGTTCTCGCGGCAATGCGCGAGCCGCAGCGGAATGCCGGCGAGCCAGCACATCATCGCGGCGGGCAACGGATTCTGGCTGTAGACGGTGAAGATCACGGCCGCATCGAAGCGGCCCGCCAGCAGCCGGTCGATCATGTCGAGATCGGCCACCGGATCGCCGCGCACGTCGGGATGCTTGACCCACGGCGCATCGTAGCGCCACACGTCGTCGACCATCGACAGATGCCCGGCGAGCGCGGCGCCCGTGCGCGACGTCAGCAGCGTCAGCCGGCGGTCGGCGCCGCTTTCCTTCAGCGCGCGCAGGGCGGGCGTCGTCATCAGCACGTCGCCCATGCTGTCAAGCCGCACGCACAGGATGCGGCGGGCGCGGCTCCAGGCCATGTTCATCGCCGCACTCCCGAGCCGTGCCGGCGCACGGCTTCGCGCACGACGATGTCGGCGGCCAGGTCGACGCGGTCGACGACGTGCAGCGGCGTGCGCGCGGCGTTGACGCGCCACTCCGTCTCGTGACCGCAGTCGACCAGGATCGTGCCGCAGCGTGCGGCGCGGCCGGCCTCGACGTCGTCGAGGATGTCGCCGATCATCCAGCTCCATTCGGGCACGGCGCCGAGCGCCGCCAGCGCGCGCCGCAGCATGCCGGGGCGCGGCTTGCGGCAGATGCAGTCGCAGGTGTAGCGCGGCACGCTGCCCCGCGGGTGATGGGGGCAGTAAAAAAAATCCGCCAGCGTCGCACCGTTCGCTTCGAACAGTTCGGCGAGACGCTGGCGGACCGCGCCAAGCTCGTTTTCGGTAAAGCGGCCGAGCGCGACGCCCGACTGGTTCGACACGACCGCCAGCGGCATGCCGGTCGCGCCGAGCGTGCGCAGCGCGCGCGCCGCGCCCGGCGCGAGGCGCATCCGGGCGGGATCGACGTTGTACGGCACGTCGTCGAGCAGCGTGCCGTCCTTGTCGAGCAGCACCGCGCCGGGCAGCCGCCGTTCGCGCTTCAGGGCCATGACGTCTCCTTCATCGGCAGCACCATCAGTTCCGGCACGACCGTGCCCGGCGGCTGGGTCAGCACGAAACGCACGGCGGCCGCGACGTGCTCCGGCGGCTGCAGCGTGTCCTCGTCGATGTCCGGAAAACGGTCGAGCAGGAACGGCGTGCGCATCCCGCCCGCGACGATCGCCGACACGCGCACCCCGCTCGGCCGCAGTTCGGCATGCAGCGCGTGCGACAGGCCGAGCAACCCCCACTTCGTCGCGTGATACGCGGACGCGTTCGGCCACGCCCGCTTCGACGCGGTCGACGCGATGTTGACGATATGCCCGTCGCCGCGCGCCTTCATCATCGGCACGGCCGCGTGACACATCAGGTACGGGCCGAACAGGTTCGTCATCAGCACCTGCTGCCACGCGTCGACGCTCACGTCGTCGATCGGCGCGGTCACGTCGATCGCCGCGTTGTTGACGATCACGTCGAGCTCGCCGAGCGACTCGCGCGCATCGTGCACGACCTGCAGCACCGACGCTTCGTCGCGCACGTCGAGCGGCCGGCCCACCGCCTGCCCGCCGTGCCGTTCGAGCCGCTGCGCGACGGCCGCCGCGCGATCGCCGTCGAGATCGGCGACCACCACGTGCGCGCCATGGCGCGCAAGCTCTTCGCAAATGGCTTCACCGAGACCGCGGCCGCCCCCGGTCACGAGGGCGGTCCGGCCGGCGAGCGGCGGTCTGGCTGGATCGTGAGTCGCGTTCACCTGCACCTCCTGTCGATGTCGGAAAAGCAATCCGGCTGACGGCGACGCTTGTCGCGACAACCGTCCGTGGAGGAGATACAGCGAAAACCGTGCCGGCCCGCGCGCGCCCGCGCCGCATCGGGCCGTGCCGCGCGCTCGCTGGCTTTTTTATAACCGGCTGTAAAAACGGGTCCCGGGCGGCCGCGCCTGGGCGGCCCCCTCAGATCGCGAGCCCGTCGGGCGTCGCCTGCGCACGGTGCTTCGCGAGCGCGCGCAGGCAGTGCGCGATGCAACCCGCGAACGCCTCGTCGAACCACGGCTGCGCGCCCGACACGCCGACCACGATGCCGCCGAGCGCGACGCCGCCCCACAGGTTCGTGTCGCCCGCGCGCAGCCGGTACGGCTCGAGCGCCTGCACGACGTGGCCGTCGCGGCCCGTTTCCCACGACAG
This sequence comes from Burkholderia sp. ABCPW 11, assembly GCF_001523445.1. Classification (NCBI taxonomy): domain Bacteria; kingdom Pseudomonadati; phylum Pseudomonadota; class Betaproteobacteria; order Burkholderiales; family Burkholderiaceae; genus Burkholderia; species Burkholderia sp. ABCPW 11. The sequence goes on from NZ_LOVM01000048.1 coordinate 43,336, forward strand.
CCGCGCCTTGGCCCGCGCATACGCGCGATAGTCGGCGTCCCAGTCCTTCGGGTCGGGCAGCGAAAACTCGTACAGGATCGCGTCCTCGAACGCCGCGTCGTGCGGCCCGAGCGCCGGGTCCATGATCACGATGTGCAGGCAGCCGCTGTCGCCGACGAAGTCGCTCTGCAGCGCGGCGGCCAGGCTCGGCAGCAGCAGCTCGACGGCCGCCACCGCCGCCTGGCGGTCGGCGAACGCACTACCGCCGCGACGCGCGTTCGGGGCTTCGGGTGTCGTCGGATTCAGAAGGTTCGGCATGGATTTCTCCGGAGGAAAACGCGAGCGCACGCAACGCCGCGATCAGGTCGGCCGCTACCGCGGGCTTGGTCAGGTACGCATGGAAACCGGCTTCGACCGCGCGCGTGCGATCGCGATCGCGCGCATGGCCGGACAATGCCAGCGCCTCGAGCGGCGCGCGGCCGTCGCGATCGCGCGCGGCGTCGAGCTGACGCACGCGCGACATCACCGTGTAGCCGTCCTCCTCGTCGTCGCCGAGATCGATGTCGCAGACGAGCAGCGCCGGCCAGTCGGCCCGGCGCGCGCGCCACAGGTCGTCCAGCAATGCCTGGCCCGACGCATACGCGCGCACGTCGGCGCCGGCCACCGCCAGCAGCGCGGTGAGCGCGTCGCGCGCCTCGTCGTGGTCGTCCACGCACGCGATGCGCAGGCCGTCGAGCGGCTTGGCCGTCGCGCCGGCGCCCGCGTTCGGCACGGCGCCGTTCGGCTGCATCGACGCCGGCGCCACCGCGCACATCGGCAGCGACAGGTGCAGCGTCACGCCAATGTCGTCGCGTTCGCGCACGACGTAGCCGCCGGCCTCCTCGATCGCGTCCTGCAATCGTTCGAGATCGATCAGCGACAGTTCGGTGGCATCGACGCCCGCGCACGCGATCGTGATCCGCGCTTCCGGATCGTGGCGCGCAGTGCGCACCTCGAGCTGCCCGCCGCTGCTCGCGTCGATCGCGCCGCGGCACAGTTCCCACACGAAGCGCCGCAGCGCGGCCGGATCGGCCTTGACGACGAGATCCTCGTCGGACACGTGGCGGAACACCGGCACGCCGCGCTGCGCGGCCGCCTCCGCCAGCGAATCGAGCACCTGCGACACCATCGGGTTGATCCGCACCGGCTGCCGCGCGAACTTCGCCTCCGTACGTTCCAGTTCGCGCTGCTTCGCCTGCAGCGACCACATCTGCGCATACACGCCGCCGCTTTCGAGCAGCTCGTCGTGGGTGCCGTGCTCGACGAGCCGGCCGTGCTCCATCACGAGGATGCGATCGGCATCGACGATCGTCGACAGCCGGTGCGCGATGATGAGGCTCGTGCGATGCTGCGCGACGCGCATCAACTCCTGCTGGATCGCCCGCTCCGAGCGCGTGTCGAGCGCCGACGTCGCCTCGTCGAACACGACGATCGGCGGCGCCTTCAGCAACGCGCGCGCGATCGCGACACGTTGCCGCTCGCCGCCCGACAGCCGCACGCCGCGCTCGCCGACGCGCGTGTCGTACGCGTCGGGCAGCCGCTCGATGAACGCGTCGAGCTGCGCGCCGCGCGCGGCCGCGATCACTTCGCCGCGGGTCGCATCGCGCTTGCCGTATGCGATGTTGTACGCGAGCGTGTCGTTGAACAGGATGGTGTCCTGCGGGACGATGCCGAGCGCGTCGCGCAGGCTGCGCTCGGTGACGAGCCGCAAGTCCTGGCCGTCGATCCGGATCGTGCCCGCGTCGGGCTGATACAGCCGGAACAGCAGTCGCGCGAGCGTCGACTTGCCCGAGCCGCTGCCGCCAACCACGGCGATCGTCTGCCCGGCCTCGATGCGGAACGACACGTCGAACAGAATCTGCCGGCTCGGCTCGTAGCCGAAGTCGACATGCTCGAACTCGATCGCGCCGCCGCGCACGACGAGCGGCTGCGCACCGGGCGCATCGCCGTCCTCGCCGGGCTTGCCGCGCGCATCGAGCAGCCCGAACAGCCGCTCGATGTTCGTCATCGCATCGTTCGCTTCGCGAAACACGAAGCCGAGCGCGTTCAGCGGCAGGCTGATCTGGATGATGTATGCGTTGATCAGCACGAGATCGCCGATCGTCATCGCGCCGCGCGCGACCTGCTGCCCCGCGAGCAGCATCACGGCCGCGATCCCCGCGCCGATGCACGCGCTCTGCCCGATATGCAGCGTCGACAGCGCGTACTGGTTGTCGACGCCGGCTTCGCGCCACGCGTCGAGCACGCGATCGAGCCGGTCGCGCTCGACGTCCTCGCGGGCGAAGTACTTGACCGTATCGACGTTCAGCAGGCTGTCGACCACCCGCGAATTCGACTCGGCCTCGAGCGCGTTCACTCGCCGCTGGAAACGCATGCGGCGGCGCGTGAACACGACCGTATACGCCGCGTAGACGGCGAACGTGACGAGAATGATCGCGGTAAAGCCGCCGCCGTACTTGCCGATCACGATCACGAGCACCGAGCCGATCTCGATGGCCGTCGGCACGATCGTGAACACGGCGACGCCGAGCAGATAACCGATGCCGGCGGTGCCTTTCTCGAGGTCGCGCACGACGGCGCCGGTCTCGCGCTGCGCATGAAAACGCGCGCCCAGCCGGTGCAGGTGACCGAACGTGCGCACGGTAAATGCCGCGACCGTATGCTGCGTGACCTGCACGAAGGTCATGTCGCGCACTTCGTTCAGCGCGTTCGACGCGAAGCGCACGACCGCGTACGCGAACAGCAGCAGCACCGGCCACGCCAGCGGCTGGCCGGCCACGCGGCCGAAACCGTCGACGATGTCCTTGAGCAGCAGCGGCACCGAGACGGCCGCCGCTTTCGCGAGCACCAGCAGCGCGATCGCCGCGAGCACGCGCGCGCGGTAATGCCAGATCGCGCGCCAGAGTTCGGCCGCGATCCGCAGCCGCAAGCCGCGCGCGTCGCGGCGCTCGCGGGCTGCAGGGGTATCACGGTGCCTGATTGGCGTGTCGTCGATTCCGGTCGTCATGCACGCGTTGCCCGCGGTCGGGGTCTGGCCGTTTCACGCACGGGCGTCAATGGCGCGATTCGCGCTCGCGGCCGGGCACGACGGTGCCGGGCTCGGGGTCGCGCGCGGCAGGCTGGGTCGGCGTGACGGTCCGCTGATCGGGATGCAGCACCATGCCCGTATCGTGTTCGCCGTCGCGGCGCACGCGCACGCGATTCTCGACGTCGCGCACGCCCATGCAGCCATCGGCCAGATCCTCGATGTCGTGCCTCATCCAGCGTACCGGCACCGTGCCGTCCAACTCGACGCGCCCCTCCTTCACCTGCACGGTGACGTCGCTCACGTCGATCTCGAGCGCATGCGCGAGCCGCTCGCACACGTCCTCGCGAATGCGCTCGTCCGAGCGCGTATAGCCTTTCGGCCCGCGGCGATGGCGCAGCGCGTCGCGTTCGGCTTCGCTGCCGAACCGCGACAGGTCGGGGGCGCGACCGCCGTAGCGCGGGTCGCCACGGGGATCGCTGCGGGGATTACCGACGTCGCGCTCGCCGCCGTACCAGCCCATCCGGTGCTGGCCGCGGAATTCCGGGCGCTCGCCGCCGTACCGGCCTTCGCGGCCCTCCGCGCGGCGGGCCGGCCCGCCGTAGCCGCGCTCGGGGTCCCGCGCCGGCTGGCGCGCGCCGCCCGGCCAGTCCGGGTCGGTGCCGCCGCGCCGCTGGTCGGCCGGGCGCGCGGCGCGCTCGGTCCATTCGCTGCCCCAGTCTTCCGGGCCCACGTCCTCGCTCGCGAAGCGGCGGTAAGCCGATTCATCGTCTTCTTCCGGCCACAGTGCCGGGTCGTCCGGGATGCCGCGCTCGCCGGCGCCCCGGTACGCGCGTTCGTTGCGCTCCTGCCAGTCGGGCGGGCCGCCACGCTCGCCGTGCCGTCCGGGATATCGTCGTTGCATCGTGTCTCTCCTTGATCGCGCCTGCGCCGCGCGGCCCCATGCCGGATCGCGACGCGCGTCGGTCGGGTCAATGCAAATCGCGTGCCGGCGCCGTTGCCGGGCCGCGACGGTTGTGCGCCGCAGCGCCGGCAAGCCGCCAGGCGCCCCAATCTGCAACGCGATTGCAGTTTTTGCGTGTCGGGCGTCACGGCGCGCCGCCGGCCTCGCCCCCGTCGCCCGGTTCGTCCGTGCGACCGGGCTCGCTCAGCCGCTCGGTGCGGTCCGGCTCGATGTCGGCGCCTTCCTCGAGCGTCGAGTCGCCGTCCGCCGACGCGCGCTCGCCGGTACCCGCGCGGTCGGTATCGCTGTCGAGCGACGCGTCGCCGCGTTCGAGCGCGTGATCGTCGAGCGGCGAATCGACGTCGAACGGATGGCGCCGCGCGCCCGCCGTGTCGCTGCCGCTGTCGGAGGAATCGCTCGGGCCGAGCGCGCGCCCGTCGCGGCCGCGGCTGGCGTTGTCGTCGTCCGGGCCGGCCGGTTCGTTGTCGGGATTCAGCGTGCTGTTCATGTCGATCTCCTTGCCTGGCTTGCCTGCCGTGCCGCGGCCGGACGGCTGCGGCACGGCAGGGGGACCGAACGGTCGTGCAATCGGCATGCCGCGCCGGCCGCCGTCGGGCGCTCCGGCGCGAATCCGGCTCGCGGTGCGGTGGACGGCACGGCCGATGCGCACCCATTGATCGCCTGAATCGAGTTCCTTTATTCTTTCGGACGTGCCAATCCGGTTCGCGTAGCCGCCCCCGGCGTATCCGGCGGCGGGCGGACGGTATTCGGCCGCCCGCATTTTGGACCTGCCGCCCTGATGACGAACGACGACGCCGATCTTCACCCGCCTCTGCCGCCTGGCTCGCACGACGCGCGGGACCTGCTGCATCGCTTCGCCGAATTCCGGTTCCAGACCGTGGTGGAGTCGATCACCGACTACGCGGTGTTCATGCTCGACCCGCACGGCAACGTCGCGACCTGGAACGCCGGCGCGCAGCGCATCAAGGGCTACCGCGCCGCCGAGATCCTCGGCCGCCACTTCTCGCTGTTCTATCCGTCCGACGCGATCGCGGCCGGCCGGCCGGCGCACGGGCTCGCGCTGGCCGCCGCGCACGGCCACTTCGCGGACGAAGGGTGGCGCGTGCGCAAGGACGGCACGCAGTTCTGGGCGAGCGTGACGATCACGCCGGTGCACGACGCGACGCACCAGCTGTGCGGCTTCATCAAGATCACGCGCGACATGACCGAGCGCAAGCGGCTCGAGGCGCTCGAAGCGTCGACACACCGGCTCAGCGTATTCATCGCGATGCTCGCGCACGAGCTGCGCAATCATCTCGCGCCGCTGCGCAATTCGGTCGGCGTGCTGCAGAGCCTGCCCGATCCAGCACCCGCGCTCGCGCAGTGCCGCGACGCCGTGCACCGTCAGGTCGGGCAACTGACACGGCTCGTCGACGATCTGCTCGACGTCGGGCGCATCACGGCCGGCAAGGTCGAACTCGACGATCGCCCCGTCACCGTGCGCGACATCGTGTGCCGCGGCGTCGAGAGCATCCAGCCGAAACTGGCCGCGCGCGGGCAGTGGATCCGTGTCGACCTGCCCGACGATTCCGTGGTGCTGCACGGCGACGACGCACGGCTCGTCCAGGTGCTGCACAACCTGCTCGACAACGCATCGAAATTCTCGCCGCACGGCGGCCGGATCGACGTCGGCGCGCGTATCGACGGATCGTCGGTGGCGATCGACGTCGTCGATCACGGCGTGGGCATCGCGCCCGGCGCGCTCGAAACGATCTTCGACCTGTTCCAGCAGGAAGGTGCGTCGGGCCACTCCCCGTCCGGCGGGTTCGGGCTCGGTCTCGCGATCTGCCGGTCCTTCGTCGAACTGCACGGCGGGCGGATCGTCGCGAAAAGCGACGGGCCCGGCCACGGCGCGACGTTCACGGTCTGGCTGCCGATCGTGCAAACGACGCGCAACGAGCGCGCCGAGCCGCACGCGCCTGCCGCGCCCCCGCAGCCTGCCGCCGTGCCGCTGCGCATCGTCATCGTCGACGACAACCGCGACTCGGCCGACACGCTCGCGGTGCTGCTGCAACTGAAAGGCCATGCACCGCGCGTCGCGTACAACGCGGCCGACGCGCTGGCGCTCGCGCGCGACTATGCGCCGCACTTGATGCTGCTCGACCTGACGATGCCGGACGTCGACGGCTTCGCGCTGCTGGAGAAACTGCGCGCGATCGACGCGCTGCGCGACACGACCTGTGTCGCGCTGTCCGGCCATGCACGCGCGTCGGATCTCGCGCGCACGGAACTCGCGGGTTTCGACGATCATCTCGTGAAGCCCGTCGAGATGGCCGTGCTCGATGCGTTGCTCCAGCGCGTCGCGCGCGAAGTTCAGGACACGCCGTAAGCGCCCGTGCTCAGGCCATCGCGCGGCACATCGCCGCGCAGGCCTCGCATGCCAGCGCACAGCGGCGGCAATGTTCGTGCGCATGCCGCGAACACTCGGCCGCACACAGGTCGCACGCGTGCGCGCACAGCCCGCAAATGCGCGGGGCGAACGCGCTGCGGCGCGCCATCGCGCCCGACGCGAAGCGGCACAGCTGCGCGCATTCGATGTCGAGCGCGATGCAGCCGGCCAGCGCATGCACGTCGCGCTCCGCGAGGCAGGCGGCCGCACAGGTGTCGCACGCGTGCGCGCAGGCGTCGCACGCGGCCATGCAGTTGTCGTATCGATCCGTCATTGCAGTGCTCCCGGTTGAGGTTCGTGTCGTCACGGCGTCAGCTTCACCTTCATCCAGCCCGGCTCGCGCACGTCGAACGCGCGGTACGCGTCGATCGCGTTCGTCAGCGGCTCGCAGCGCGTGAGCACCGACAGCGGATCGAACGCACCGCTGCGCACGAGCTCGACGAGCGGCGGCGTCACCGTCCGGTGATTGCAGTTGCCCATCTTGATCGTCAGGTTGCGGTTCATCGCCTCGCCGACCGGAAACACGCGGGCCGCCGGCGGATACACGCCGATCACCGCGACCGTGCCGGCCTTCGCGACCGCGCGCACCGCCCATTGCAGCACCTGCGACGGCCCGTCGCCCGGCACCCAGTTGCGACCGTCCGGCTTGCGGTGCGGCGCGATCGCGTCGACTTCCTCATCGAACGCGCGCGCAGCCTCGCGATCGGCCGCCGCCGGCCCGTGCGTCGCGCGCATCGCGTCGACGCCCACCGCGTCGATCACGCGATCGACGCCGATCCCGCCCGTCAGCCGCAGCACCGTATCGACCGGATCGTCCTCGGAAAAATCGACGATCTCGGCGCCCTGCGCGCACGCCATCTCGAGCCGCGACGCGATGCGGTCGATCGCGATCACGCGCCCGGCGCCCATCAGCTTCGCGCAGCACCGTATCGACCGGATCGTCCTCGGAAAAATCGACGATCTCGGCGCCCTGCGCGCACGCCATCTCGAGCCGCGACGCGATGCGGTCGATCGCGATCACGCGCCCGGCGCCCATCAGCTTCGCGCTCGCGATCGCGACTGGCCGACCGGCCCCGCGCCGAACACGGCCACCGTATCGCCGGGTTTCACTTCCGCGAGCTGCGCGCCGAAATAGCCGGTCGGGAAAATGTCCGACATCAGGATCGCGCGATCGTCGTCGATCGCATCGGGCAGCCGGATCAAGCTTGCGTGCGCAAGCGGCGTGCGCGCGTATTCGGCCTGCAGCCCGTCGAACGGGCCCGTATCGGCCGGGCCGCCGAAGAACGCGGTGCCTGCCCGCGGCCCGCCCGGGTTCGCGACGTCGCATTGCGCGGTGTAGCCCGCGCGGCAGTATGCGCAACTGCCGCACGCGATCGTCGACGGAATCAGCACGCGATCGCCGCGCCGCAGGTTGCGCACGTCGCGCCCGACCGCCTCGACGATGCCAACGCCTTCGTGGCCGAGAATCGTGCCCGGCTTCATGCCGCCGAGCGTGCCGCGCACCATGTGCAGATCGGTGCCGCAGATCGCGCTGGCGGTCAGGCGCACGACCGCGTCGGTCGCCTCGGAGACTTCCGGATCGGGCACCGTGTCGATGCGAATGTCGCCGATGCCGTGAAATACGACTGCTTTCATGTCTGGCCCTCCTTGTCGAAAGCGGAAACGGTGAATGTGACCGTCGAGCCGATCGAGCAAGGCATGCTCCTGTGCTGCGCACGTGCGGCGCGATGCACGGACAGGAAGCGCTTCGTTTTCGAGGAGGGGTCGTGCCGACGCGTTGGTCCGTCGCCGGGCCGCTGCCGTCATGCGCGTTCGAGATCGCTTCGACGAGCGTCGGTGCGGCGCCGATCGGCGGTGTCGTGTCGGTCGCGTCGCCGCCCAGCGGCGCGCGGCGCGTCGATATCGGAACAGGACAACACGTCGCGCGTTGCTGATACGATCGACGCACCGCGTTCGCGCACGACGGAGGGCCTCGACCGATGCAAGCCACCGACATTTTCATGGATCACGAAATTCGCGTCGACGCGACGCGCAACGCGAACGGCGCGTGGGTCGCGCAGGTGCGGATCTTCCGCGACGGCGCGCCGGTCGATCTGCCCGCGCCCGAACTCGTCACGCCCGAATGGCTCACGTGCGACGAAGCGCTGCGCGGCGGCATCGACCAGGGGCGCGTGATGATCAGGACGCGCGACCGGTAACGACGCCCGGAACATCCGCGCGGCGCGATGCGCGGCGCGAACGCGGTTTTGAAACGTGCACGGACGTCGGGGCCCCTCTCGCCTCCATCGGCGGTTCGGCCGTCACGCGGCGGACATCTGCCGCTCGAGGGCGGCTTCGGCCTTCAGGCTGTCGAGATCGCGGCCGATCGTCACGACCGCGAGCCGCGTGTTGCCGCGCCAGTACCCAATCGTGCAATCGTGCGCACCGAGGTTGCCGTCGATTTCGACGCGATCCCATTGCTCCGCATGGCCGACATAGCGGATCGTCAGGTCGTACTGCTGACTCCAGAAAAACGGCGCGGCGTCGAACGGCCGCTGCTGGCCGAGCATGTTGCGCGCCGCGACGCTGCCCTGCCGCTCGGCGACGACCCAGTGCTCGACGCGAATCCGCTCGCCCGTGAGCGGATCGGGCCAGCGCGCGATGTCGCCGGCCGCGTAGATGTCGGGAGCGCTCGTCCGGAGGAAGCGGTCGACCGTCACGCCGCGTTCGACGGCGAGCCCCGCGTCCTGCGCGAGCCCGACGTTCGGCTGCACGCCGATGCCGACCACCACGACGTCGGCCGGCAGCACGTCGCCGCTCGACAGCGTCACGCTGTCCGGCCCGATCCGCGCGGGCGTCGCGCCGAGATGGAACACCACGCCGTGCGCTTCGTGCAGCGCCTTGATCGTGTCGCCGAGCGCATCGCCGAGCACGCGGCCCATCGGATGCGCATCGGGCGCGACGACGTGCACGTCGAGTCCGCGCGTGCGCAACGCGGCGGCCGCTTCGAGCCCGATGAAGCTCGCGCCGACCACCACGCAACGGCGCGCCGTTTTCAGCTTGCCGATCAGCGCATCGCAATCGGCGCGCGAGCGCAGCAGGCAGACGTGCGGCAGATCGGCGCCGGGCACGTTCAGCCGGTTCGGCTCGGCGCCGGTGGCGAGCAGCAGCGCACCGTATTCGACACGGCTGCCGTCGGCCAGCTCGACCGCCCGCTGCGCGGGATCGATGCGCACGACCCGCGTGTTGCAGCGCACGTCGATCCGCTGCTCGGCATAGAACGACGGCGCACGCAGCGGCAGCCAGTCGGCCTGAGCCGTGCCCGCGAGGTAATCCTTCGACAGGTTCGGCCGGTCGTACGGCGGATCGGCATCGGCGCTCAGCAGCGTGATCGAATGCGGATAGCCTTCCTGCCGCAGCGTCACGGCGGCCGCGATCGCAGCGGCGCCGCCGCCGACGATCACGACCGACGCTGGCAGCCCGGCTGCCTTCGGCGCAGACGGCACGGCGGCCGGCCTTGCATCGAATACGACGGCGCGGCCATCGCGCCGCTCGACGCGCCAGCACGTCAGCCCGTCGAGCGCCGGCGCGCGCTCCATCTCGCCGGTACGCAGGCAGAACGCCGCGTGATGCCACGGACAGCGAATCGTGTCGCCGATCAGCAGGCCCTGGGCCAGCGGGCCGCCGTAGTGCGGGCATTGCGCGCCCACCGCGAACAGTTCGTCAGCGCGGCGCACGAGCAGCACCGCCGCGTCGCCGACATGGCCCTCGATCATCGCGCCGTCGGCGAGATCGTCGAGGGCGATCCCTTGCGTGAGATCGGGTGAGGACGCAGCATCGCTTCCAGTCATGACGTGGCTCCCGGAAAGTCAGGTAACGATCCCATTATCGACGTCCGTCCTGAAAAGAACAGGTACAGACGCCCCGCAGCGCACGCAAACGCCGACTGCAGCGTGTACGCGATCCATGACCGGCGTAGCCCATGATCGACGTTGCGGCGCAACACGGCGGCCGCTCCGCGAGGGGCCGCCGCGCGACGCGCGCAAGCCGCGTGCCGCCTTCCCCCCGTCAAAGGGGCGCGTTGTCCGCGCTGGCGCGATGCGGGCGGCACGCTGGAGATCCTGCAATGCCGGTTCGACGGCAAGCCGATCCGCAACGAATGCCTGATCGTCGACGACGGCACGCTTGCATGCACTGGCGCGCAGTCGTACCGGCTGACATGACGACGCGCCGCGCGATGGTGCGCTCAGCCGACGCAGACTGCGGCGAGCTTGCCAACGACGATGACCGCACGCTCGATATCCGGCGACCATGGGCTGCTGTAATTCAGGCGGATGAAGTTCCGGTAGTTGTCGGTGATCGAGAACATGTAGCCCGGCCCGATCGTGATCCCCTGCTCCAGCGCGAGCTGATACAACCGCATCGCATCGACCTGCGCGGGCAACTCGACCCACAGCACGTAACCGCCTGCCGGGCTCGACATGCGCGTGCCTTCCGGAAAGAACCGCGACACCATCGCGCGCATCAGGTTCGCCTGCTGCGCATACGCCTTGCGCAAGCGCCGCAGGTGATGCTCGTAGCCGTCCCGTTCCAGAAACTCCGCGATCGCCAGTTGCGGCAACGACGGCGTCGCGAGCGTATTCAGGAACTTCAGTTTCTCGACCTGTTCGCGATAGCGGCCCGGCAGCGCCCAGCCGATCCGGTACGCGGCCGTCAGGCTCTTCGAGAACGACGAACAATGCAGCACGATCCCGCTACGGTCGTACGACTTCAGCGAGCTCGGATGCGTGTCGCCGAAATACAGTTCGTTGTACACGCCGTTCTCGATGATCGGCATCCCGGCTTTCGTTGCAAACTCAACCAGTTCGCGCTTGCGCTCGTCCGGCATCTGGAAGCCCAGCGGGTTCTGGAAGTTCGGCATCACCATGCACGCGGCGATCGGCTGCGACTTCGCGATCGCAGCCAGCGCCGCGATGTCGATTCCGTATTCCGGATGCGTGGCGACCTCGATCGCCTTCATCCCCATCCGCTCGATCGCATGCAGCATCGCGTAGAACGTCGGCGACTCCACCGCTATCGTGTCGCCCGGCTTCGCGACCGCCTGCAGGCACAGGTTGATCGCCTCCGTCGCGCCGACCGTCACGATGATCTCGTTCGGATCCACCGACATCCCGTTTTCCAGGTAGCGGCGCGCGATCTGCCGGATCAGCCGCGGGTGGCCCGGCGGCAACCCGTCGGTCACGCCCCACAGCGATTTGTCGCGGCCCGCCGCGTATGCGTAGCGATTGAGCTTCTCGAACGGAAACGGGCTCGGGTCCGGATACGGCGAACCGAGCGGCACCGCGTCGTCCGTGCCGATCGAGCGCAGCGTCGACAGTACGAGCCGGCTCACGTCGACCGACGACGAGATCGCGATCGGCTTCGACGGCCTCAGCTCGCGCACCGGCGCGTGACCGTCGTCGCGACGCAGGTTCACGAAATAGCCCGACTGCGGCCGGCTTTCGAGCAACCCGCGGCTCTCCAGCAACAGATACGCATGCAGCACGGTCGTGATGCTGATCCGGTGCTGCTGGCTCGCCTGCCGCACCGACGGCACACGATCGCCGTGTCGATATACCCCTTGCCGAATGAGTCGCTCTACGTCGTTTGCAAATTTCTCGTAGAGCTTCATCCGCCTCGCCCCGCCAGCGATGAACCGGCCTGCCCCGCACGAGCGGTACGGCCACGCCGACGCATGAAGCCGGATAGCCGTCGCCGGGCGCGGGTGTCCCGGTTCGGACCTCGTCCGTTACCGAAATTGAAGGCGAATAGCAATGCGAATCTCATCAAGACAAGGTTCGGCATCCTACTGCGTCATTTCGGCGAATGTAAGTGACAGTTTGGCGAGGAAAACTCAAATCCGGCCGGCGTGGTGAACAGATGCGTACACGACGGCGCGGCCGCACCGTGGCCGGTCGCCGCGCGCACGTCATCAAGTACCGCGGGTGGAGGAGGCGCCAGCGGTGGCGCGAGGCCCGGCCATGCGCGGGCTCGCTCGCGCTCAAGCGTCGTCGACGTTGTCCGCGTAGTGGTCGATCGCGACCTTGCACTCGTCGAACACTGCCGTCAGCAGCGCGACGTCGTTCGACTCGATCCACTTGCGGATCTGCAGGAACTGGCCGGTGCCGAGATCGGCGATGCGGTCCGGATCGTCGGTCGTCACGTCGACGACCGCGATCGCGCGGTTGCCGGGCAGCGGCGACAGCGTCGCCGCGATGTCGAAGCGCCGGTACGATTGATCGATGCGCATGCAATGCTCCCGAATCGGTTCGAAAGGGGCGCGCTCAATCGAGCGCCTGGCGAAAGACCTTGCCGCCGAATCCCGTCACGACGTTGTCGACCGAGAACGGCGTGTCCTCCTTCGCTTCGAGAATGACCGCGACGCTGCCGGGCACGAGCCGCGCCGCGACCGTCTCGACGAACGCACCGTCGAGCAGCGCATTGCCGGCCGCGTGCGCGAGAATGCCTGCGCCCGCGCCGGTCGCCATGCCGGTCACCACGCCGAGCGGCCCGGCGAGCAGGCCGAGCAACCCGCCCGCGATCGCGCCGATCACGCCGCCCTTGAACGGCCGCGATTCGGCGTCGAGCACCGCGAGCTTGCCGTTCGCATCCTTCTCGACGATGACGCCGTTCTCGATGTGGAATCCTTCATTCTTCTCCGACAGCGCGTCGAAATCGTTCGCGGCCTGCCGAGCCGTGTCGACGCCGCCGAACACGGCGACGATCAATTGCCTGGTCATGCGACACCTCGTGTGGTGGGATGAGGGTGGGGCTGCCGCGCCTCGCTCGGCGCGCCGCGGTTCGCTCCGAACGCCGTCCGCGCGTTACTTGCGGGCATGCAAGTCGTCTTCGACATCGTCGACGTCCGCCGGAAAGCGGTGCTGCCCGAAACTCAGGATCAGCACGCCCACCGCGAGCAGCACGATCCCGAAGGTCGTCATCAGCATCCGCTCGGGGCTGTCGGTCGCGCCGCGCAGGATCAGGTCGCGCGCGAGCGACGTCATCGCGATGAACAGCGGAAACCGCACCGGCAGCCGGCCGAGCCGCAGATAGCGCAGGTCCATCGCGAGCACTTCCAGATACAGGAACATCAGCAGCAGGTCGGTCAGCGACACTTCGCCCGCGAGCACGACCTTCCACGCTTCCTGCGCCATCGCGAACGCGGTCGCCAGCCCGATCACGACCAGCCCGGCCAGCTCGGCCGCGTGCAGGAAATGACCGAAGCGGCGACGAATGCGCTCGGCGGTCGTATCGGCGGATGCAGTGGACGTATTCAACGCGTTAACCGGTGCAGTGTCGTAGAGGGTGCGATCGATGCCGCGTCGCCGCGGCGAGGGGTCTCGGGTAACGGAAAGCCCGCGACGGGCGGGCCGGAAACCGTTGCGCACGCATCGGCTCCGCTCGCGCCGGTCGCCTGCGCGACCGCGGACAGCGTCCGCCGGCAACACGCGTAAAACGCGACGCCGGCATCGGTGCACACGACATCGTCGCCCGCGCGGTCCAGCAACAGCCGGCAGCCGAGATAGCGTTCGAGGCCATCGAGCCGCGCATCGACCTGCGCGACGTCGAGCTTCAGATCGGACGCCGCGCCGCGCAGCCCGCCATGCTCGACGATTGCACCGAAAATACGCATCGCTTCCAAAAGGTTCATCATGATGGCCGTCGTCGGGCGGAGCGGAATCTAATCTACTGCACGCGACACGCACGCTCAAGAGCACAGCGCCGCGGGCGCCAGGAGTACAGCTGCGCCGCCGCCGCACAAAACCCGGCCCTGTTTGATCCATTCGAATGACAGATCGTCGATACGTGTTCCAAAGACCCGCCGAAGCTGCTAGATTGCATGCTCGACGACGTTACGCGGTGCGGATGGTCCACGCGCCGGGCGAACGCGCGGCGCCACCGTCTGCCTTCCCTTCGCGCCCCGGGGGCGGCCGCCGCCGCTGCGGCCCGTTGCGCGATGCCCGCGCAACGTCCTTCATCCGCATGTCACACAGAGCACAGAGAACCGTCGCATGACACAGTTCAACCGTTCGCCTTCGCGCGCCGCGGCTGCCGCGGCCCGTCCGTCCCGACCCGACTGACCGGCAGCCCGCGATGCAGACGCCCCCTCCCCCGATCTCCCAGGCCGTTCACAGCACGATCACGCGCAGCGCGATCTTTCTCGTGGCGACGATCAATCCCGGCGCCGATCACGCCGACACGATCCGTTCGTGGTGCGGCGACATCGCCGCGCTCGTGCGCTCGGTCGGCAAGCGCGTACCGGGCGGCAACCTCACGTGCGTATGCGGCTTCGGCTCCGATGCATGGGATGCGCTGTTCGGCGAGCCGCGCCCGGCGTCGCTGCATCCGTTCCGCGAATTCGGTGCCGGCCAGCGCGTCGCGATCGCCACGCCCAGCGACATCCTGCTGCACATCCGCGCCGAAGCGATGGACCTGTGCTTCGAACTCGCGACGCAACTGCTCGGCGCGCTCGGCAGCGCGGTCACGGTCGTCGACGAAGTGCACGGCTTCCGCAATTTCGACCAGCGCGCGATGATCGGCTTCGTCGACGGCACCGAGAATCCGGAAGGCCGCGCAGCGGTCGACTTCACGGTGATCGGCGACGAGGATGCCGAATTCGCGGGCGGCAGCTACGTGCTCGTGCAGAAGTACCTGCACGACATGGCCGGCTGGAACGCACTCGCGGTCGAGACGCAGGAGCGCATCATCGGCCGCACCAAGCTGTCCGACATCGAGCTCGCGCCGGACGTGAAGCCGTCGTGCTCGCACAGCTCGCTCACCACGCTCGACGAGGGCGGCCGGGAAGTGAAGATCCTGCGCGACAACATGCCGTTCGGGCGCCCGGGCGCCGGCGAATTCGGCACCTATTTCATCGGCTATGCGCGCTCGCCGGCGCCGATCGAGCAGATGCTCGAGAACATGTTCGTCGGCCGCCCGCCCGGCAACTACGACCGCCTGCTCGACTACAGCCGCGCGGTCACCGGCTCGCTGTTCTTCGTGCCGTCGGCCGATCTGCTCGAAGCGCTCGCCGATCGTGCGGCGCCGGCCGCCGGCGCCGCCCAACCGGAATCCGCGCCGTCCGCCCCGCCGCGCGACGGCTCGCTGAACATCGGCTCGCTGAAAGGAACCCCGACCTATGAATAACCTGCACCGCGAACTCGCCCCGATCTCGTCCGCCGCCTGGGAGCAAATCGAGGAGGAAGTGGCGCGCACCTTCAAACGCTCGGTGGCCGGCCGCCGCGTCGTCGACGTCGACGGCCCCGCAGGGCCCGAGCTGTCGGCCGTCGGCACCGGGCACCTGCTCGACGTCGCCGCGCCGCGCGAGCAGGTGAACGCGCGGCTGCGCGAGGTGCGCACGATCGTCGAGCTGACGGTGCCGTTCGAGCTGAGCCGCGACGCGATCGACAGCGTCGAGCGCGGCGCGCGCGACGCCGACTGGCAGCCGGCGAAGGAAGCCGCGCAGCGGCTCGCGTTCGCCGAAGACAACGCGATTTTCGACGGCTACCGCGCGGCCGGCATCGTCGGCATCCGCGAAGGCACGTCGAACCGCCGGCTCACGCTGCCGGCGGACGTGAGCGCCTACCCGGACGCGATCAGCGACGCGCTGGAGGCGCTGCGCCTCGCCGGCGTCGACGGCCCGTACTCGGTCGTGCTCGGGTCGGACGCGTACACCGCGCTCAGCGAAGCGCGCGACCAGGGCTATCCGGTCCTCGGCCATATCAAACGCATCGTCAGCGGCGAGATCATCTGGGCGCCGGCGATCAGCGGCGGCTGCGTGCTGTCCACGCGCGGCGGCGATTACGAGCTGCACCTCGGGGAAGACGTGTCGATCGGCTACACGAGCCATACCGACAAGGGCGTCCGCCTGTACCTGCGCGAAACGTTCACGTTCCTGATGCTGACGAGCGAGGCATCGGTAGCCGTGGCGCCGCAGGACGGCGCGGCCGCCTGAGCGCGGTTGCCGGCGCGCGATGCCCGCCCGGGCGCCGCGCGCGACGGCCGCGCTGCCGGCCGCAGGTTCGTCGCCGATCCAGCCCATCTTGCACGGAGGATGTCATGAGCGAATCGAATGACGCATTACAGGCGCTGCAAGCGTCCGTCGCTACCCTGCAGCAGAAGGTCGATGCCAACGCGGGCGGCCAGGCCGGCGATACTGCCGTGCTGTTTACCGTCGTGTCGCTGATGCTGGCCGAGCTGCCGCCCGACACGCGCAACCTGATCGAGGATTCGTTTTCCGTCTGGGCCAATGGTCTGCCGAATGCGGCGCTGTCGGCCGACGTGAAGCGGATCGCACGGCAACGGCTCGCGATGACACTGTCGGACTGATCGCGGTTCACCGCGGTTGCGCGATGTCCGGCGCGTACCGTGCACCCCGCGCTCGCCTGCGCCGGCCCCATGGCGCGCACCGGCTGCGGTGCGCGCGGGGCCGCGCGTAACCGCCTCGCGCCCGCGCTGCGCGTCGCACTCCGGTTCGCTCGCCGCTTCACTCCCTGCTTTTCTCCCCGCTTTTCTCCTCCTTTCGCTCCCCGTTTGCCGGCTGCCGGCGCCCTGCGCGCCCATGTCGCACCGCGCCGTTCGCCCGCCGTCCTTTACCTCTTTCCCACCCCCCTCCACCGCCGGCTGCCCGCGCCGCCGTGCGCGCGCCCGTCTGTACTCCTTGCCGCCGAATCGCGCACCCGTGTGAGGGTGCAATTCACGGCCGGTCCGGCATGGAACTGTGTCTTGGATGGCCCGCGCCGATTCGCTATTTTGAACGCAGTCGAAGCGATGCCGTGGGCTCCTCTCGGCACGCGCGCTTTCCGCCCCGACCGCGACCGTGCGCCACGCCGGCGCGCGCTGCGCGATCGCGCGGGTGCGGCACGCGCGCCGCCGCGGTGCGTGCCGTGCCTGCGCGGTCGGAGCGCGTGAGCGCCGCACCGCATCGGGCTTCACCCTTCGCCCCACCTTCACCGACAGGAGCCAGACCACCATGCCCGCACTTTGCGATATCTGTCACGCCCGGCCGGCCGTCGCGCGCGCAACCGTGATGCAGGACGGCGAGCGCAAGACGATCTCGATCTGCGATTACCACTTCCGCCAGCTGATGCGGCATCAGAGCATGCTGAATCCGTTCGATTCGCTGTTGGGCGGCGGCGGGCCGTCGTCGTTGTTCGGCGGCCTCGGCGACGAATCGCCGCTCGCCGCCGAGATTCCGCGCGAATCGGTCGACCCGACCGACGCATTCAGCGAACAGACGCTCGAACTGCTGCAGCGCGCGGCCGAGAAGGCGCACGAGCTGCGCCGCAGCGAGCTCGATTCCGAACACCTGCTGTACGCGCTCGCCGACACCGACGTCTGCGCCGCGCTGCTGAAGGAATTGAAGCTGTCGCCGCAGGACATCCGGTCGTACATCGACGAGCACGCGCACACCGGCACGGCCGCGCCCGATGCGCCGCTCGACAAGCTGTCGATCTCGCCGCGCGTGAAGAAGGCCGTCCAATACGCGTTCCAGGCGTCGCGCGATCTCGGCCACTCGTACATCGGCCCCGAGCACCTGCTGATCGGGCTCGCATCGGTGCCGGACAGCGTCGCCGGCACGCTGTTGAAGAAATACGGCGTGACGCCCGAGGCGCTGCGCCAGAAAGTCGTGAAGGTGGTCGGCAAGGGCGCCGAGGATGGCCGGGTCGACGCGCCGACCGGCACGCCGAACCTCGACAAGTTCGGCCGCGACCTCACCGCGATCGCGCGCCAGGGCAAGCTCGATCCGGTGCTCGGCCGCGCGCAGGAAATCGAAAGCACGATCGAGGTGCTCGCGCGCCGCAAGAAGAACAATCCGGTGCTGATCGGCGAACCGGGCGTCGGCAAGACGGCGATCGTCGAAGGGCTCGCGCAACGGATCGTCAACGGCGACGTGCCCGAAGTGCTGCGCGACAAGCGGCTCGTCGAAGTCAACATCAACTCGATGGTGGCCGGCGCGAAGTATCGCGGCGAATTCGAGGAACGCGCGAAGCAGCTGATCGACGAAGTGACGGCGAAGCAGGACGAACTGATCCTGTTCATCGACGAGCTGCACACGATCGTCGGCGCGGGCCAGGGTGGCGGCGAAGGCGGCCTCGACATCGCGAACGTGCTGAAGCCCGCGCTCGCGCGCGGCGAGTTGAGCCTGATCGGCGCGACGACGCTCAACGAATACCAGAAGTACATCGAGAAGGACGCCGCGCTCGAGCGCCGGTTCCAGCCCGTGTTCGTGCCGGAGCCGAGCGTCGAGCAGACGATCGTGATCCTGCGCGGGCTGCGCGACAGCCTCGAGGCGCATCACCAGGTGACGTTCGCCGACGACGCGTTCGTTGCGGCCGCCGAATTCGCCGACCGCTACATCACGTCGCGCTTCCTGCCCGACAAGGCGATCGACCTGATCGACCAGGCCGCCGCACGCGTGCGGATCGGCGCGACGTCGCGCCCGATCGACATTCAGGAAGGCGAAGCGCAGATCGCGCAACTGAAGCGCGAGCAGGACTATGCGACCTCGCGCAAGCGCTTCGACGAAGCCAAGCAGTTCGAAGAGCAGATCAACGCGAAGCAGAAGGCCGTCGACGAGATGATGGAGGCGTGGCAGCGCAAGACCGGCTCGGAGACGCTCGAAGTGACCGTCGAATCGGTAGCCGAGGTCGTGTCGCGGCTGACCGGCATCCCCGTGTCCGAACTCACGCAGGAGGAACGCCAGAAGCTGCTGAAGATGGAAGAGCAGCTGCGCGAGCGCGTGGTCGGCCAGAGCGATGCGGTGGTCGCCGTCAGCGATGCCGTGCGGTTGTCGCGCGCGGGGCTCGGCCAGACGCACCGGCCGATCGCGACGTTCCTGTTCCTCGGGCCGACGGGCGTCGGCAAGACCGAGCTCGCGAAGGCGCTGGCCGAGACCGTGTTCGGCGACGAGCAGGCGATCATCCGCATCGACATGTCCGAATACATGGAGCGCCACGCGGTCGCGCGGCTGATCGGCGCCCCGCCCGGCTACGTCGGCTACGACGAAGGCGGCCAGCTCACCGAGCGCGTGCGACGCCGCCCGTACAGCGTGATCCTGCTCGACGAGATCGAGAAGGCGCATCCGGACGTCTACAACGTGCTGCTGCAGGTGTTCGACGACGGGCGTCTCACCGACGGCAAGGGGCGCGTGGTCGATTTCAGCAACACGATCATCATCGCGACCAGCAACCTCGGCGCGGCGATCATCATGGACAACCTCACGCAGCCGGAAGCCGCGCGCAAGACCGACAAGGCGATCCGCGAGGAACTGATGCAGGTGCTGAAGGGGCATTTCCGGCCCGAGTTCCTGAACCGGATCGACGAGGTGATCGTCTTCCATGCGCTGTCGAAGGACGACATCCGCGCGATCGTGCGGATCCAGCTCGACCGCGTGGTGCGCACGGCCGCCGCGCAGGACATCACGCTCGTGATGGGCGACTCGCTCGTCGCGCACCTGACCGAAGCCGGCTACCAGCCGGAATTCGGCGCGCGCGAACTGAAGCGCCAGATCCGGCAGACCATCGAGACGCGACTCGCGAAGGAGATCCTCGCCGACCGGCTGAAGTCGGGCGACCGGTGCGAAGTCGACTACGACAAGGACAGCGACGAAGTGAAGTTCAACAAGCTCGCCGCGCCTGAAGCGATGGACGCCAAGGTAGCGAAAGGCACGAAGGACGCGAAGCAGGACGCCGACGGCAAGCCAGAAGCGAACGGCAAAGCCGGCAAGGCTGCCAGGGCAGCCGGCGACGGGAAGCCGGACGACACGCCTGCCGACGCCCCGCCGCCCACGGCGAAGCCCGGCAAGAAGTCGTCCGGGGCGAAGAAGGACGCCCGCTAGAAAAACGCATGCCCCGCCGCCCGGGGCACGCATGACCGGCTCCGTCCGCCGGACGGAGCCGCCCCACGCCGCGACACGGCGCAACCGAGCCACCCGCACCGGGCCCGGCTATTGGAGATTCACATGACAAATCGACGCGAAGTGCCAGGCATCAGGAAATACGACGGGCCCGCCGGCGGTTGGGGCGCGCTTCGCGCGACAGCCGATGCGGTGCGCACGCAGATGGAAACCATCGAGGCGCCGATCGTGCTGATGCGGACCAACCAGCCCGACGGCTTCGACTGTCCCGGCTGCGCGTGGCCCGACAAGGAGCACAAGTCGACGTTCCAGTTCTGCGAGAACGGCGCGAAGGCCGTCACGTGGGAAGCGACGACCAAGCGCGTGACGCCCGAGTTCTTCGCGGCGAACACCGTGTCGTCGCTGCTGCGCATGTCGGACTACGAACTGGAGAACATGGGCCGGCTCACCCATCCGCTCGCCTACGACCGCGCGACCGACACGTTCCGCGCGATCGAATGGGACGACGCGTTCGCGCGCATCGGCGAAGTGCTGCGCGCGCTGCCGCCCGAGCAGGTCGAGTTCTACACGTCGGGCCGCGCGTCGAACGAAGCCGCGTACCTGTACCAGCTGTTCGCGCGCGAGCTCGGCACCAACAACTTCCCCGACTGCTCGAACATGTGCCACGAGCCGACCAGCGTCGGCCTGCCGCAGTCGATCGGCATCGGCAAGGGCACCGTGTCGCTGGAGGATTTCGACCACTGCGAGCTGATCATCTCGATCGGCCACAACCCCGGCACGAACCATCCGCGGATGATGGGCACGCTGCACGAATGCGCGCGCCGCAACGTGCCGATCATCGTGTTCAACCCGCTGCGCGAGCGCGCGCTCGAACGCTTCGCCGATCCGCAGGACATGATCGAGATGGCGTCGTTCGGCTCGACGCGAATTGCGTCGACGTACTACCAGGTCGACGCGGGCGGCGACGCGGCCGCGCTGAAGGGCATCATGAAGGCGCTGCTGCGGCTCGAGGCCGAGCAAGGCAACGTGCTCGACCGCGACTTCATCGCACAGCACACCAACGGCTTCGAGGCGTTCTCGGCCGATCTCGAAGCCACGTCGTGGGACGACATCGAACGCGCGAGCGGCCTCAGCCAGGCGCAGCTCGAACAGGTCGCGCTCGCGTATGCGAAGTCGAACGCGACGATCGTCACGTACGGGATGGGCGTCACGCAGCACAACAAGGGCACGGCCACCGTGCGCCTGATCGCCGACCTCCTGCTGATGCGCGGCAACATCGGCAAGCCCGGCGCCGGCGTGTGCCCGCTGCGCGGCCATTCGAACGTGCAGGGCAACCGCACGGTCGGCATCACCGAGAAGCCGTCGGCCGAATTCCTGAAGAAGATCGAGGACGTGTGCGGCTTCACGCCACCCACGCAGCACGGGCACGACGCGGTGCAGGCGATGCAGGCGATGATCGACGGCACCGCGAAGGCGCTGCTGTGCCTCGGCGGCAACTTCGCGGTCGCGCTGCCCGATCCCGAGCTGTCGTTCCCGGCGATGGCGAAGCTCGACCTGAGCGTGCATCTCGGCACGAAGCTGAACCGTTCGCACCTGCTGGTCGGCAAGGAAACCTTCATCCTGCCGGTGCTCGGCCGCACCGAGCTCGACATGCAAGCCACCGGCCGGCAGTCGATCACCGTCGAGGATTCGATGTCGATGGTCCATGCGTCGGCCGGCAAGCTCAAGCCCGCATCGGACCAGTTGCGCTCCGAGCCCGCGATCGTCGCCGGCATCGCACACGCGACGCTGCCGAACAGCAAGGTCGCATGGCTCGACCTGATCGCCGACTACGATCGCATCCGCGACCTGATCGACAAGACGGTATCCGGCTTCGAGGCGTTCAACGAGCGCATTCGCACGCCGGGCGGCTTCCGCCTGCCGCTGCCGCCCACCGAGCGCGTGTGGCCGACGCCGACCGGCAAGGCGATGTTCTCGGTCTACAAGGGCGTGAAGGAGGATGCGGACGTGCTCGGCGCCGAACAGGTGCTGCGCCTGATCACGCTGCGCAGCCACGACCAGTACAACACGACGATCTACGGGCTCGACGATCGCTATCGCGGCGTGTTCGGCCGGCGCGACGTGCTGTTCATGAACGCGGCCGATCTCGAGAAGTACGGGCTCGAACACGGTGACCTCGTCGACATCGAGACGGTCACCGCGTCGGGCCGTACGCTGCGCCTCGAGAAGATCACCGCGATCGAGTACGACATCGCGCCGGGCTCGGTCGGGGCGTACTACCCGGAAGCGAACGTGCTCGTGCCGCTCGACTACATCGACAAGGAAAGCGGCACGCCGTCGTACAAGTCGGTGCCGGTGCGCGTCGTGCGCTCGGCGGTCGTGTGATGCCGCGGCAGGCGCGCGCCACGTCGCCCGCCGCGTGCCTGCCCGATTCCCGCCACCGCTCGCCGCCGCGGCGCGAGCGACGCGGCGGCCCCTTCTTCATCGTGCCGCCGTCGGCGGCATCGTCGCGCCCGTCTGCCGGCGCCGATACGCGCTGTCGCGCGTCGCGAGCCAGTAGTACAGCGGCGACGTCAGCAGCAGGCCCACGAGCCACGACAGGTCCGCGCCGCCCAGATGGGCGGGAATCGGGCCCGCGTACATCGGCGTGTTCATGAACGGAATCTGCACGACGATGCCGATCGCATACGCGAGCAGCGCCTGCGGATTGAAGCGGCCGTAGATCCCGCCGTCCGCCATGAAGATCGACTGGATGTCGTACTTGCCCTTGTGGATCACGTAGAAGTCGATCAGGTTGATCGCCGTCCACGGCACCAGCACGACCAGCAGGGCGAGCACGAGATCGACGAGGTTGCCGACGAAGTTCGTCGACGCGCCGATCGCCGCATAGCAGCATGCGACGAAGATCGCGACCGACACCACCGCGCGCGTCTTCGCGGTCGGAATCCACTTGTATGCGAACGTCTGTACCGACGTGATCACCGCGAGCACCGCGCCGTACAGGTTCAGCGCGTTGTGGCTGATCACGCTCAGCAGGAACAGCACCAGCATCAACGGGCCGAGCGGGCCGGTCGCCTGCTTGACCGCATCCATCGTGTCCGCGCCGGCCGGCACCGCGAGCACCGCGACCGCGCCGAAGACGAACGCGAGCGTCGAGCCGATCGTGCAGCCGAGATAGGTTGCCCAGAACGTCGACGCGACGCCGACGTTTTCCGGCAGATAGCGCGAATAGTCCGACACGTACGGCGCGAACGCGATCTGCCACAGCGCCGACAGCGATACCGTCGCGAGCCAGCCCGCGAAGTCGAAGCCGCCGCGCGTCAGGAAATCGTCGGTGCTCACGTGCGACAGGATCATCCAGAAGCCGACGGCGATGCCGATGCCGAGCACCCATGTGCCGATCCGGTTCAGGATGTGGATGAACCGGTAGCCGACGATCCCGATCAGCCCGGAGCCCACCGCGCCGATCACGATGCCGACGGGGACTGGCACCGACGACGCGATGCCGTGCACCGACTTGCCCGCGAGCACGATGTTCGACGCGAAAAAACCGACGTACATCACGGCCGCGATCACCGTGACGAGCAGCGCGCCCCACGAGCCGAACTGCGCGCGGCTCTGGATCATCTGCGGGATCCCCATCTGCGGCCCCTGCGCCGAATGCAGCGCCATCAGCACGCCGCCGACCGCCTGGCCGACGACGATCGCGACGATGCCCCACATCAGGTTCAGGTGGAACATCTGCACGCCGAGCGCGCCGGTCACGATCGGCAGCGGCGCGATGTTGCCGCCGAACCAGAGCGTGAACAGGTCGCGCACCTTGCCGTGGCGTTCCGAGGGCGGCACATAGCCGATCGTGTGCTTCTCTATCATCGGGGACGCATTGCGTTCCGCGTTCGTCATGGTGATGTCTCCAGTCCTGCGCGGCGATGCGCGCGTGCCGTGTGCGCCGGCGCGCGTCGGGGGGCGCGCCGGCAATCGGTCCGGATACGCGAGCGCCGCCGCGCTGCGTGCACGCGGCGGCGCCGAACGAAGCGTCGCGTGCGCCGCCAGGCGGGGACGGATGACGTGTCCCGCCGGCGCCCACGCGGCCTCGTCGCGATCCAGGCTGGAGACGATGGTGCGCCATGCGCATCGGGACCGGAAAATACTAAAAATATTTCCGCGACATACGAAAAAGCTCTGCAGCGGAAATTTCGGCGCCGAAAGACTTCAGGTAAGGTGCTACGCGAATCCAACAGCATGCGCCCACGGCGGCACGCCGGGGCGGGCATCAGGGGTGCTTGTGGCTCACTACACTTTGCGGCAACTGAAATACTTCGTCACGACGGTCGAATCCGGCAGCGTCGCCGAGGCATCGCGTCAGCTCTTCATCGCGCAACCGTCGATTTCCAGCGCGATCAAGGGGCTGGAAGAGAGCTTCGGCGTGAAGCTGTTCATTCGCCACCACGCGCAGGGCGTGTCGCTGACGCCGAGCGGCACGCGCTTCTACCGGAAAGCGCAGGAACTGCTGCGCATCGCGCACGAGTTCGAACAGAACGCGCTCGCCGACAACGACGTGATCACCGGGCAGATCGACATCGGCTGCTTCGAGACGGTCGCGCCGCTCTATCTGCCGCAACTGATCGCGGGTTTTCGCGAGCGCTACCCGGGCGTGAACATCCGGCTGCGCGACGGCGACCAGCAGGAACTCGTGCAGGGGCTGACGTCCGGCACGTTCGATCTCGCGCTGATGTACGACCACGATCTCGACGGCACGATCGAAACCGAGCCGCTGATGCCGCCGCAGCAGCCGTACGTGCTGCTGCCGGAGCACCACCGGTTCGCGGGCCAGACGCACGTGTCGCTGCGCGACCTGTGCGTCGAGCCGATGATCCTGCTCGACGTGCAGCCGAGCCGCACGTATTTCGTCAGCCTGTTTCACGAGCTCGGGCTCACGCCGAACATCGTGTTCGGCTCGCCGTCGATCGAGATGGTGCGCGGGATGGTCGGTCGCGGCTTCGGTTTCTCGCTGCTCGTCACGCGCCCGTATTCCGAATATACGTACGACGGCCAGCGTGTCGTGACGATCGGCCTCAGCGAAACGGTCAGCCCGTCCGGGCTCGTGAGCGCACGGCTGAAGCGCGGTCAGCTCACGAAACAGGCGCAGTCGTTCGTCGATTTCTGCCGCGAGCGGCTCGCGCAGATCGTCGCGCAACCGGCGCAATCGCCGCCATCGGCTCGATAGCGGCGGCAAGGTCGACGATCGGGAACGGGATGTGGAAGACACGCGCGCCGTCGGGCGCGGCGCATGCGTGCCGGCCGCCCGTTCAGGCGGCGGACGAGAGATACGCGACCAGACGGCCCAGCATCGCGTCGCAACCATGCAGTTGCTCGAGCGTGACGAACTCGTCGGGCTTGTGCCCCTGATCCATGCTGCCCGGCCCGCACACGACGGTCGGAATGCCGGCCTGCCCGAACAGCCCGCCCTCGGTGCCGAACGCCACCGTGCCGAACGCGTCGGACCCGCTCAGCAGCGCGAGCAGGCGCGCGGCCTCGCTGTCCGGCGCGGTCGCCAGCCCCGGATACGCGCCGAGCGGCTGCAGCCGGATGTCGGTATCGGGCTGCACCGCGCGCATCCTCGGCAACAGTTCGGATTCCGCATAGTCCTGCAGCGTTCTCGGCACGTCGTGCGCATCGAAATCCGGCAGCGCACGCACCTCGAAATCGAATTCGCATTCGGCCGGCACGATGTTCAGCGCGCGGCCGCCCTTGATCAGCCCCGTCTGCACGGTCGAGAACGGCGGATCGAAGCGGCCGTCGTGCCGTTCCGGCCGCGCGAGCGCCGCACCGATCTCGCCGAGCCGGCCGATCAGCTTCGCCGCATAGTCGATCGCGTTGACGCCCGACGGCGCGTAGGCCGAGTGGCACGCGGCGCCCTTCACGTGGCAGCGCATCGCGAGCTTGCCCTTGTGACCGAGCACCGGCTTCAGTTCGGTCGGCTCGCCGATCAGGCACATCCGCGGACGATGTTCGCGCGCGGCGAGTCGTTCAAGCATCGGCCGCACACCGAGACAGCCGACTTCCTCGTCATACGAGAACGCGAGATGCACCGGCAGGCTCAGCGGCCGCGCGACGAACGCCGGAACGGCCGCGAGCACCGACGCGATGAAGCCCTTCATGTCGGCCGTGCCGCGGCCGTACAGCCGGCCGTCGCGCTCAGTCAGCCGGAACGGCTCGACCGTCCACGCCTGCCCGTCGACCGGCACCACGTCGGTGTGCCCCGACAGCGCGACGCCGCCGCGATCGCGCGGGCCGATCGTCGCATACAGGCTCGCCTTCGTGCGTTCCGCGTTGTAGAACAGTTCGCTCTGCACACCCCACCCGGCGAGATAGTCGTGGATGAAGCCGATCATCTCGAGATTCGAATCGCGGCTGACCGTCGCGAAGCCGATCAGCCGTTCGAGCAACGCGCGGCTCGACGGATCACTCATCGCCCGGCACTCCGTAGCTCGGCGCGGCGGTCGGGTTCAGCGCGCGTGTCTGATAGTCCTGCATCTGCGGTCGATACGCGCGCCATAGCGCATCGAGCTGCCCGATCGGATCGGCGTCGGCCCAGTCGACGCGCAGGTCGACGATCGGCCAGGTCACGTCGCCGGCCACCTTCAACACGGCCGAATGCACCGGGCCGGCCTCGCCGCCGGCCGCCATGGCCGCGTGCATCGCGGCCAGCAACCTGTCGGCGAGCAAGCCGGACGCCTGCTCGAAGGCCCGCACCATCGCGTCGATCACGGCGGGCGCCGCCAGCAGGTTGCCGGCCGCCACGCATTGTTCGCCCTGCACCGCGTGATGCGTGCCGAGCGCCTCCTTGCCGGTGAAGCATGCCGTCTGCCCCTGCCCGTCGATCGCCGTGACCTGCCTGTACTGGCTCCAGCCGTTCGCACTCAACGCGCGGTCGAGCGCCGCGGCAGGCGCGAGCAGGTCGTGTTCGATCAGGTCGAGAATCTGAGGCCCGAGCGCCGGCAGCGTGATGTTCTGCGTCGCGACGGCGCCGACGCCCGCGCGCACCCACGGGCAGCGCGCGCCCACCGCGATGCTCGACGAACTGATCGCGATCCCGAGCTGGCCCGTCTCCGGGCAGCGCCCGACGATAGAGAAAGTCATGTCGCCCCCTATGCGTGGCTCGGCTGCCAGTTGTCGGGAATCACCGCGATCACGTCGATCTCCATCAACCACTGCGGCTGGCCGAGCGCGGAGACGACGAGCCCCGTCGAGATCGGGTAGACGCCTTTCAGCCACTTGCCGACTTCCCGGTACACGGGTTCGCGATAACGCGGGTCGATCAGGTAGGTCGTCGTCTTCACGACATGCGTGATGTCGCTGCCGGCTTCCTCGAGCAACTGCTTGACGTTCTTCATCGCCTGCTCGGCCTGCGCGCGCGCGTCGCCGAGGCCGATCAGGTTGCCGTCGAAATCGGTGCCGACCTGGCCGCGCACGTAGACGGTATTGCCGGCCCGCACGGCCTGGCACAGGTCGTTGTCGAGCGTCTGGTTCGGATAGGTATCCTTCGTGTTGAACATCCGGATACGCGTATGGGTAGGCTGGCTCATCGAGATCCTTCGAGTGTCGGTGGGGTCGCCCGCCGCGCCGGAAGCCGTCGCGACGCGGCGGGATGGGTCTGTTCGTCAGGTAATCAGTTCGCCGCTTCGGCGAGCAGTCGTGTGTCGGGCCGCGCCGCTTGCGCGGCCGCGCGGCGCTGCGACGCGTCGTGATACGCGAGGTACTTGCGCTGCGTGACGATGTGATCGGCGATGTGCTTCGCGTCGTGCCACACGCCCCAGATGAAGCTGGAGCCGCGTCGCGACAGCCAAGGCAGCCCGAGGAAATAGATGCCCGGCTCCTTCGACACGCCGCGCTGGTGCTGCGGCTTGCCGTTCGGCCCGAACGCGTCGACGTTCAGCCAGCCGTAGTCGATCGCATAGCCCGTGGCCCAGACGATCGACGTGATGCCTGCGACGGCGAGATCGAGCGTGAGGATCGGATGCGTAACGCAGTCGGGGTTCGGCAGGATGCGCCGTGCGTCCGGCTCTTCCGGCAAGTCGAGGCCGTTGCGGGCCGCATACGCGTCGGCCGCGTCGAGCAGCGACAGGTAGTTCTCGTCGCCGCGCGCGAGATTGGTCGCGAGATCCCGTTCGAACACGGCCACGCCGCCGTCGAACGACTTCGTCAGCCCGACCAGCATCACGCCCTGGTTCGCGAGCGCACGGAAATCGACCGTATGGCCGCCGCGCGCGCCGCTCACCGCGATCGTCACGTGTTCGCGGCCGGGCGTCGCGACTTCCTTGTCCCATTCGCCGAGCACGCCGAGCCACCAGCAGAAGTCGCGGCCGCGATACGCACGCGGCGGACGATCGTGCGGCCCGACCGACAGGTAAACCTGCCGGCCCGCACGCTGCAGCTCGTCGGCGATCTGCACGCCCGACGAACCCGCGCCGACCACCAGCACCGCGCCGGCCGGAAGCTGGCCCGGGTTGCGATAGTCGGCGGAGTGAATCTGCACGACGCGCGCGTCGTCCGGCGCGATCGGCGGAATCACCGGGCGCTGGAACGGCCCCGTCGCGACCACCACGCGGTTCGCCTCGATCGTGCCGTCGGACGTCTCGACGACGAAGCCCGGCTTGCCCGTGTTGCGCACCACGTTCTTCACTTCGACGCCGGTGCGGATCGGCGCGTCGAACTTGCGCGCATACGCTTCGAAGTAGTCCGCGACCTGGTCCTTCGATGCGAACGCGTCGGGATCGAGACCGTCGAATTCGAGGCCCGGGAACCGGTCGTGCCATGCGGGGCCGTTCGCGACCAGCGAATCCCAGCGCCCGGTGCGCCAGCGTTCGGCGATACGGTCGCGCTCCAGCACGAGGTGGGGCACGCCCAGCTTGCCCAGATGCTCGCTCATGGCCACGCCGGCCTGCCCAGCGCCGACGACGAGCGTATCGATTGCGGTTGTTTCGACTGCCACGGCTGTCTCCTTCTGAAGTGCGGCTCATGCGACGCGCGTGGTCGCGTGAGCGGGAATGGAGACATTCTGCTGACAGGCTGCGTGAGGCGAAACGAGGTTTTTTGTTGGTGTTGACGAGCAAAAAGCTGGGGCGGGGGCCGGCGGCGAGCGACGTGCCTGCACGCAGTCCGAAGCGGCATGCTGGCCGGGGACGGTCCGACACCTGCGTATCGGCGCCGAAAAAAACGGATGCGTCGGCGCGATCGACCCGACAGTCGATGCCATCGAGCGGTATGTCGCCGTCGCCCGCGCGCATCGCGGGCGCCGGTTTGCGCGGACGGTGCCGGCTACACGTTGGTCCAGGCGCCGGTGCCCTGCCGATATTGCATCACGCCGCCGTCGATCCGCACCCGCAGGTTGCCGTCCGGCACCTGCACCCAGTCGGTCATGTCGAGGCTCATCATCAACGCGACGAAGAAATCCTGCACCTCTTGCGACGTGCTGGCCTGCCAGAGGTCGATACGCCCGAGGCACGCACGCATGTCGCCGCTTTGCTGCATGATCGTCTCGACCTGTCCGGCGACATCCGCGGCCGTGTCGTAGACCTTCGTGCCGCCGTCGCCGACGATAGACAGATGGATCCCGCGCACCAGCGTCGGCTGACCCGGCGTCTGCTCGACGAGCGCGATGCAGCTCGTCATCGCGCCGAAATCGATTTCCGTCGCATCGCCCCATTTGCGCTCGCCAACCGCCAGCGGCGCGGGACCGTTTACGTGCTGAATGATGTAGGACATAGGTTCCTCTCATGACTGGACATGACTGCCGGTAGCGGGCCGCGACGCGTTCGACCCGGAACGTGCGTCACGCCCGCCGCTCACATCCCGCATCGGGCCTGACGGCCCGGCGGGTCGTGTCGATCGATACTGTGTCTCTGCACGCGCGGCAGGCGATCGCCCCGCGGTTCGCACGACGCGATTGCCCGCGACGTTCGTCATCGGCGCCGCGCCCTGCGTGCGCCAGGTGCGCTACGTGCCCTTCTTGTCCAGCAGCGCCTGATACTTCTGCAGGCTCTCGTCGATCCGGTCGAGCGCGACGCTCGCGGCCTCCCCTTCGATCGCTTCCGCGGCGCCCGCAACGACCGCCGCGGTCGCGACGAACAGGTCCGTCAACAGCAGGCCCACCGCATCCATCGCCATGCCTTTCACGTCCTCGTCGATGGTCTTCTGCGCGAGATCCTTCATCAGCACGCTCTTGCCCGCGATCGCCAGCGACGTCGACGCCTCGAAGTAGTTGGCCGCCGCCTGCGCGACCATGCCGCCCGCCTGCGTGATCATCATGTTCGGGCCGACGGATATCTGGGTCGTCGCGTAGGACGCCGCCTCCGCGTTGATCGCCTGCACCGTCTGCAACGCCGAGTTGGCGGATCCTCTCGCACCCGCGATCTGGTCCGGCGCCTTCAGCGCGTCGGTGAACCTGCGCAGCCGGTTGATCGGCCACGCGCGCTTGCCGGCTGCCGAAGCAGCGGCTTGCGGCGCGGCATCGGCCTGCGTCGTTGCTTCGGCTGCGGCGTTAGCGACGTCGTCCGGCGCTTGCGTCGCGCCTGCTCCGCGTCCGTCCAAAAGACCTTTCATGTTCATGACTTAGGTGTCCCGATAGTCGTCGCGTCCTAATGCGTGGAACCCGTCTGCGGCCCGCCCGCCGCGGGCAGCGTCGCGCCGCCCGATGGCGGCTTCGGCGACGCCTCGACGGACAGGATCATGGCCACCGCCTTCGACACGACGGCGTTCGAAATCTGGTTCAGCGCCGCCTGCTGCTGCGTCATGTTCTGCGCCGAGATGCCGACGGCCTGGCTGAACATCTGGTAAAGCATGCCCAGCGCCTGGGCCGGCGACCCCGCGACGACGTTCACGTTGGTCTGCGTCAGCGCGTCGGTAATCTGCTCATTGACTTTGTCTGCCACGAGGCCTCCTCGGATCTCGGCTCCGGCATGCGATTGAAGGGACGGGCGGGCCGGCAGGCCATCGACGCCGTGCATGCCGTTAGGAACGCTGGCTGCCTGCATTCGTGAACGCGCTCACGCGAGCTCCTCGCGCAATTTCTTGCGCAGCAGCTCGACGCGCTTTCTGGCAAGCGGCTCGTTGATCCCGAGCGTCGCGGCGATGTGCAGATAGGGCCGGTCCTCCTCGAACTTCAGCGTGAACAGCATTTGCTGCTGCGGGGAGAGCATCGACAGCGCCTGCTCGAGGCGCAGCAGCTGTTGCCGAAGCAGCAGTTGCTGCTCCACCGACGGCGCGTGGCCGGCCAGCTCGACGGCATGATCGTCGTCCCAGGCCGGGTCGAATTCGAGCATGCCGCTTTCGCGCAGACGGCGGCGCGCGCCATCGAGGAATGCGTGGTTCAGCGCCAGAAAGAGAAAGCCCGCGAGGTTCCGGACGCGCTCGGGCGAGCGCTGCAGGTAAATGTGGACCTTGAGCGCGGTATCGGAAAGCAGTTCGTCGGCACGGTGAATATCGCCCTTGCACAACAGGCGCGCGCGACGCCGCAATTTTCCCTGCATTTCCCGCCACGTGCGATCGAGCTGCTGCGCCGAAGACTCGGGCGTCGGGGCAGCGTGCTGGTTCGAGGTTGTCATCCCGTGTCTTCCTTTTTTATGGAAAACACAGAATCGATTCGATGCCGGGAATGGCGCTGTTACCCGCGTAACACCGATATAACGATAATCGGTTTCGGTAAATTTTCTTGATTATTATGAACGGAAATTTTAATTCACCGGCATAGCCCGAATCCGTCGTTTCAGATGCACCGCCGGGCCTGACCGAATAACGGCATTGCGATGAAAAAGAACGACTACCGCCGCGATGCGTCCGTGCGTCGGCATGCTGCTTTCCATGTCGGTCGATCAAACGCGCGTGCCGCCGAAGTGCCGCCCTGTCCGGACTGCCTGCCGATTATTTCAATTCTTTCGTTATTCATTTTTCACGTAATGCCGAAGGCAGCGTTTTTCGCTAGGTGGCCGCATCGTCAAACAACCTCGCGCGGAAAACATGCCTGCCCTTGCTGACGCTCAAACGCTGCGCAATATACCGATACTGACCGATCTCCCGGAAAGTCTGCTCGCCCACATCGAGCGGCATGTCACGCCCTGGCCCGAACACGGCAATCGCCTGTTGTTCTTCAAGGGCGATCCGGAGGATTTCGTCGCGTTCGTGCGCCATGGCCGTGTCTACAAGACGCTGCACGAACCGGGCGGCCGCGAGATCATTCTCGGCCACGCCATACCGGGCGACCTCATCGGCGAAAACACGCTGATTCGCGCGCACCGGCGCAGCTTCACCGCCCAGTTGAGCCCCGACTGCCGCGTTTTGCTGCTGCATCGCCAGCACTTCGCGCCGCTGCAGGCCAACGCGGAATTCATGGCGCGCATCCACGACCAGCTGTGCCGACACATTCACCAGTTGAGCGACTTCGTCGAATCGGCGTGCCTGTACCGGCTCGAAGCACGGCTCGCGCGCCATCTGCTGAACCGCATGCAAGGGAATGGTCTCGAGGTGCCGCTGCCGGAGAGCCAGAGCATCCTCGCCGCGATGCTCAACGTCAGCCGGCCGCGGCTGAACAGCAGCCTGCAGAAGATGCAGCGCGACGGCCTGATCCGGCTACACGAACACGGCGTGACGATCGAGAAACCGGAGCGGCTCCGGACCATCGCCGACGCCAATTGACACCCTGCCCGGCAGCGCGTGCGTCACGCAGCGCGGCCGGACGGGCAGGTTTGCGCGCGCCGGGTTGCGCGGCGCGCCGTAAGGGTCAGCCGCGCCCGTGGCCGATGGCGTTCATCAACTGCGCGACGGCGGCCAGTTGCGATACGAAGTTGTCGTTCGCCGACCGCGCCGCGCTGGCCAGCGCCACCGGCGAGCCGGCATAGAGTTGCATGATGCCGACGGTCGTGGCGGCGAGATTGGACGCCGCCTGGTTCGCCTGCATCTGCACCGCATTGTGAAGCAGGATCGCGGACGCATGGCTGTTCGACTGCATGAGCGTGCCCAAGGCCACGGCGGGCGCTTCGCCCACCACCTTGACGTTGGCTTGCGTGACTGCATCGGTCATCGCAGGGGAAACCTGTTCCGGCATGTCGTTGCTCCTGGTGTGCGCGCCGCAGCGGCGCAGTCATGGCGAAAGCGTGAGTGGGTCGGTCGGCGCCGTCGATGCGCGGCAGGGCGTCCCGCCGCCACGGGCGTCGACACGACGCCGTGCGCCGGGCGGCAGCCACCGCGATCGGGGCCACCGCCCGGCGCCGACGCCGGCTTACGCGTCAGGCCAGCGCCTTGCCGAGCGCGAGCACGTCAGCCAGTACGGACAGCACGCCGTTCGAGCCGATTTCCGTCGCGGCGGCGCCGGCGCTCGCCGGCCCGAGCGTGTACAGCTGCATCGTGCCCACGTTCGTCGAGGTCGGCAGTTGCACCGCGGACTGCGACTGCTGCTGCACCGCGTTCTCGAACAGCACGCTGAGCGAATGGCTCTGGGCCTGGTACAGCGAGCCCGTTGCCATCGCGGGCGCTTCGCCGACCACCTTGACGTTGGTCTGCGTGACCGCGTCGGTGATCGCGGCGTTGACCGTACAAGTCTTGCAGGGGTCCTTCGAGTCGTTTGCGTCATTCGGCATCGTATTTCTCCTGGTTCGCGAACGGGCACCGCATCGAATCGGCTCTGCCCGTTCCGTCGTTTGCTCCGGAACCGCACGGCACCTGGTCAGGCGCTGGCGGTCATGCTATGGATCCGCGGCTCGGCGGCGGTATCGGCGGCGCGTGCCGCTTGCTCCGCCGCTTCAACCACGGTGCTGCGATGACGCCTTACGGCCGGGCCACTGCCTTCCCGATCGCGATCACGTCGGCCAGAATGGAAATGATCCCGTTCGCGCCGATTTCCGTGGCGGCCGCGCCCGCGCTTTCCGGCCCGATCGTGTAGAGCTGCATCGTCCCCACGTTCGTCGACGTTTGCGACTGGATCGCGGCCTGCGACTGCTGCTGCACCGCGTTCTCGAACAGGATGCTGAGCGAATGGCTCTGGGCCTGGTACAGCGAGCCCATCGCCATTGCCGGCGCTTCCGCGACCACCTTGACGTTGACCTGTGTGACCGCGTCGGTAATCGCGGGATTGACCTGGCACACTTGACACGTATCAGCCATTTGTTGCTCCTTGGTTCACGTAGTTGAGAGGTCGCACACGGGGCCGGCCGGTTTCGCGTTCGGCCGCATGACCCGCGTGCTACTCCATGGACGCTGGGCCGGGCGTATCGTGAACCGCAGCGGTGGGTTCGGACGGTTCGACCGGATCGACGCCGATGCTTCGCAATCGGTCCTCCATCGCGTCGAGCCTGACGGCGAGCCGTTCGGCGAGCGCATCGCCGTATTGGCGGAAGCAGGTTTCGATTTCCTGCCGGATCAGGCCCGTCAGTTGTTCCCCGATCATCGTCAGCGCCTCGCGAGTGCTGTCCTGGATCTCCGCCGCGCCTGAGGCCCCCGCGTCGTCGCCCGGCGCGTGCGCGTCGAGTACGCCCGACACCTTCTGCTGTTCCGACGCCAGCATGCCGAGCGTCGTCTCGTTCTGCGTGTCGATCGTTTGCAGGATGCCGCGCATCTTCTCGTACGCCTTTTGCTGGTTGAGCTGCAGAAAATGCTTGATCTGTTCGCGCGCCTCGCGCCGGGTTTTCAACTGCGGCAAGGGCGGTTTCGCGGCGCTCGCCTGCGTGGCCGGGAGGGCGGCGGGCGCCGATGGGTTCCCCTGCCCGCTCGACAGCCGCGCCAGCAGCGCCTGTTCTTCGCCCGGCTCGAGCGGCTGGCCCAGGCGCTTCTCCGCGAACTGGCGCAGCAGGGGGGCGAGTGTGTCGTTGCTCATGGCTCACACCTCCTCGGGGGCCGCCCGCGGCACGGGAACGTGAGGTTCGGATTCGGATGGACGCCGCGCCACGGCGGGCTGGTCGGCGTGCTGCAATGGATATCGCATGGGGTTCTCCGGGAAAGGAAGGTGCGACGGCCCGGCCGGAAATTTCGGCGGGACTGTTGCAGGGACGATCCATGCGACGTGTCTGTGAAGTCGACGGTCGCAGCGCGCCGGCCGCGCCCTCCCGACAATTCTTGACTGTGTCCGGCCCATCGAGCTGGTAGGATGCCGGTCACCTTGACGCGGGCAGCCGGCACGGCCTCTCAACCGTCCCCTTTTTCACGTCGCCGCGGCTGGTAAACTTCGCGCTGGGCCCGGACGACCCGGGCCCCGGACAGCACCCCTGCCCCGTAAAACCCGTCATACCCCGGCTCGCCCCGCGCGACCCGTTGCAGTAACCGTTGGAGTGGCGCGCCCCGCGCCTGCAAGCATGAAGAAATCGAAGCAGCCCACCCGTCCCCCACGCGAGAAAGACCGCACGCCGTTCGTCCGCGCCGGCGCATTGCTGCTGATGGCCGGCCTGCTGTACCTGCTGTGGCCGTCCGCCGAAACCGCCTACCTCGCGATGGAATCGGTGATCCGCTGACGTACGCGTCCGCCCACGCACTGCGCTATACTTGCGCGATGGAAACCCGACCCACCCCGCCGATCGCACATTGCTGGTGGTGCGCCTGACCCAGGCGGCCCGTTTCCTTTTGCATGTCCCAAACGTGATGCCGCCAGCGATGGCGGCATTGGCGTTTCTGCGCTGACGTCATCGCTGGCGGCTTCGACAACCCGGAGCCCACGACGACCATGACGCAACCCACCCGCCCGACCATCCTCACCGGCGACCGCACGACCGGCCCGCTGCACCTCGGCCACTACATCGGTTCGCTGCGCGCCCGCGTGCAGATGCAGCACGAAGCGCGGCAATTCCTGCTGCTCGCCGATACGCAGGCGCTGACCGACAACATGGGGCGCCGCCAGCGCGTGACCGACAACGTGATCGAGGTCGCGCTCGACTACCTCGCCGTCGGCATCGATCCGGCGATCTCGACGATCGTCGTGCAGTCGCAGGTGCCCGAACTCGCCGAGCTGTCGCAATACCTGCTCAACCTCGTCACGGTCGCGCGCCTCGAACGCAATCCGACCATCAAGGAAGAAATCCGCCTGCGCGGGTTCGAGCGCGACATCCCGGCCGGCTTCCTGACCTACCCGGTGAGCCAGGCAGCGGACATCACCGCGTTCAAGGCGACCCATGTGCCGGTCGGCGACGATCAGTTGCCGATGATCGAGCAGACCAACGAACTCGTACGCCGCTTCAACGCGACCGTCGATCAGCCGGTGCTGGTCGAGTGCGAGGCCGTGCTGTCGTCGGTCACGCGGCTGCCGGGCATCGACGGCAAGGCGAAGATGAGCAAGTCGCTCGGCAACGCGATCACGCTCGGCTCGACGCCGGACGAGATCGCGCAAGCCGTGAAGGACATGTACACGGATCCGAATCACCTGCGCGTAAGCGACCCGGGCCAGGTCGAAGGCAACGTCGTGTTCACGTTCCTCGACGCGTTCGAGCCGGACGTCGCGAAGGTCGACGAGCTGAAGGCCCACTATCGCCGCGGCGGCCTCGGCGATAGTGTGGTCAAGCGCGTGCTGAACGAGCGGCTGCAGGCGCTGATCGAGCCGATCCGCACGCGCCGCCGCGAGTTCGAGGCCGACAAGGCCGAAGTGATGGCGATCCTGAAGCGCGGCACGCTGCACGCGCGGGAAGTGGCGGGGGCGACGCTCGCGGAGGTGAAGGGGGCGATGGGGCTGACGTATTTCGATTGAGCAGCGCCGTCACGCCCCCTCGCGCACCGCCCCCGCCACATGACACACGGCCTCGACCCGGTTGCCGGCCGGATCGACGAGAAAAGCCGCGTAGTAGTCGCCGTGGTACTGCGGCCGCAATCCAGGGTCGCCGTCGGCCTGTCCGCCCGCGGACAGCCCAGCCTCGAAAAACGCATGCACCTGCTCGCGGGATACGGCCTTGAAACACCAGTGCCGCTTGCTCGCGCCGACTTCGGCGGGATCCAGATACACCGCCAGAAAAGTCGATGCAGGGTCATTCGCGCTGCAACGTTCGCCATAGCCGAGCGCATTGGGCCGGTCATAGACCTTGGTTGCGCCCAGCGCAGCCATGACGGCATCGTAGAAGGGGCGTGCCCGGTCGATATCCGGCACACTGATCGACACGTGATCGAGAAGTTGCATGGTGTTGGCTCCATTGAACGAGCCCGAGTCTACACACTCGTCACCGATCCGACCGATCAACCTCACCGCTGACTGCACTACCGACCCAGCCCCCTACGTGATCTGATACGTCGACGCCGGCACGAACTCCTCGGGCAACGGTCGATCGCCGAGTTCGAGCACCGACCGCTCGATCGTGCGCGTCATCGCATCGAGCGCGAGCGCATTCGGCGCGAGGCCGAACGGCTCGGCCACTTCGTTCGCGATCGCCTCGAGCGCGATCAGCGTGTAGGAAATGAACACGCAGATCAGCGGCGTGAAGAACTCCGTCGAATCGACGAGCCCGAACGGCAGCAGCACGCAATACGCATACACGGTGCGATGGAGCAGCACGCTGTACGAAAACGGGATCGGCGTCGACAGGATGCGCTCGCAACCACCGACCGACTTGCCGAGCTCGTCGAGTTGCGTCTCGAACATCCAGCAGGTCGCGTCGCTGCCGGGCGCGCGCCCCAGCGCATGGACGATGCCGCCGCGCAGTTCGTCGAGGATCGCGACGGGCTTGTAGCATTTGCCGCCGAGCGCGGCCGTGCGCTCCGCTCCGAGAATGCGCAGCAGGTCGTCGGTCGGATCGGTATGACGCAGTTGATGTTTCAACGCATACGCGAGCGCGATCAGCAGATCGGCGAGCCGGTTGCGCTCGGCGTCGCTCACGCTGTCGGGCAGGTAGCGATGCAGTTGCGATGTCACGGCGCGGGCGGCGATCAGCAGGTTGCCCCACAGATGCCGCGCCTCCTTGAAGCGCTCGAAGCTCGCGTTGTTGCGAAACCCGAGGAAGATCGCGAGCGCGAGCCCGAACAGCGTGAAAGGCGCGGTGTTGAGTGGAATCTTCTCGCCGAAGATGCGCCCGTTCGTGAAGACCGCCAGCGTGCTGACGATCGCCATGAACACGAGTTGCGGAATGATCGATTGCAGCACGGAGCCGTTCCATACGAACAGCATCCGGAGCCAGTTCTGTCGTGGTCTGACGATCATGATGTTTTCTCGACTGCCAAAGGAATACGCAACCCGTTGCGCCCGCACCCGATGCGCAACGGCCCGCGCGTGGCGGGCCGCTGTTCGGTCGGGTGCCGGGTCGGGCGCCGCGCTGCGCGCGATGATACGCCAGCCCGCGCCGCACCCGTCACATCGCTTGCCGCTCAGTGATA
The DNA here is from genome assembly GCF_001523445.1 of Burkholderia sp. ABCPW 11. Lineage (NCBI taxonomy): Bacteria > Pseudomonadati > Pseudomonadota > Betaproteobacteria > Burkholderiales > Burkholderiaceae > Burkholderia > Burkholderia sp. ABCPW 11. The sequence continues at coordinate 81,974 of NZ_LOVM01000048.1, forward strand.
GCCGATGTCGCCCTCGCGCACCTTGCCGCGGAACACGCGGTACTGCATCGCGTTGTACACGAGGATGATCGGCAGCACGATCACGGTGCCGACGAGCGCGAACAACTGGCTCGAATGGCTCGACGACGCGTCCCAGATCGTCAGCGACGGCGGCACGATGTTCGGCCAGATGCTGATCACGAGCCCCGTGTAGCCGAGGAACACGAGCGCGAGCGTCAACAGGAACGGCGTGGCCTCGTGCGCACGCTTCACCGAGTGGAAGATGCCCCACACGCATGCGACGACGAGGATCGGCACCGGCAGGAACCAGCCGAGGTTGCCGCTGCCGAACCAGCGGTGCGCGACGGCCGGCAGCCCGATCACGGTCCACAGGCTGACCACGCCCATCACCGCGAGCAGCACGCCCGTGAGCGGCTTCATCAGCAACCGCATCTTGCGCTGCAGTTCGCCGTCGACCTTCAGGATCAGCCAGCCGCAGCCGAGCGTCGCATAGGTGACGAGCACGCCGATCCCGCACAGCATGCTGAACGGCGACAGCCAGTCGAACGGCCCGCCCGCGAACCGGTTGTTCTCGATCCTGATGCCCTGCAGCAGCGAACCGAGCACGATCCCCTGGCAGAACGCCGCAAGCGCCGAGCCGCCGATGAACGCAAGGTCCCACATGTGCTGCGTGCGGGTGGCTTTCGCGCGCAGTTCGAACGCGGCGCCCCGGAAGATCAGCCCGACCAGCATCAGCACCAGCGGCAGGTAGTTGGCCGGCAGCAGCGTCGAATACACGACCGGGAATGCACCGTAGAGGCCCGCACCGCCGAGCACGAGGAACGTCTCGTTGCCGTCCCACACCGGCGCGACGGTGTCGAGCATCACCTGGCGCTCGGCCTTCGCGTCGAAGAACGGAAACATGAGCCCGATGCCGAGATCGAAGCCGTCCAGCATCACGTAGATGAATACGCCGAGGCCGATGATCGCGGCCCAGACGACAGGAAGATCGATGTGCATGGTTACTCCGCCTCGGTGACGTTCAGCGGCGTGGACAGCGCGCTCTTGCGCAGCCCCGGATGCCGGTGCAGCTCGATGTAACCGGCCTGGGCAGCCGGCCCGCGCTTCATCAGTTTCATCATGTAGTAAATCCCCGTTCCGAATACCAGGAAGTACACGACCACGAAGATCAGCAGCGACACGCCGACCTGTTGCGCACTGAGCGGCGCGACCGAATCGACGGTGCGCAGCACGCCGTAGACGGTCCACGGCTGGCGCCCGACCTCGGTCGTGATCCAGCCGGCGAGCAACGCGACGATGCCCGACGGCCCCATCGCCACCACGAACCACTGGAACCAGCGTGTCTCGTACAGGCGCCCGCCCTTTCTCAGCAGCAGCCCGAGCAGCGCGGTCAGCAGCATCAGCATCCCGAGGCCGGCCATGATCCGGAACGTCCAGAAGACGATCGGCGAATACGGGCGGTCCTGGGGCGGGAATTCCTTCAGCCCGCGAATCTCGCCGTCCCAGCTGTGCGTGAGGATCAGGCTGCCGAGGTGCGGCACCTGGATCGCATAGCGCGTGGTTTCAGCCTGCATGTCGGGCAGCCCGACGAGGTTCAGCGCGGTGCCGCCCTTCTCGGTTTCCCACAGCCCCTCGATCGCCGCGATCTTCGCCGGCTGGTATTCGCGCGTGTTCAGCCCGTGCGCGTCGCCGACGACGATCTGGATCGGCGCGAGCACCAGCAGCATCCACAGCGCCATCGAGAAACTGCGCTTCACCGGCTCGTCGCGGCGCCCCTTCAACAGGTGCCACGCGCCGCACGCGGCGACGATGAAGCCCGCCACGATGAACGCCGCGATCGTCATGTGCACGAGACGGTAAGGGAACGACGGGTTGAAGATGATCTTGAACCAGTCGACCGGCACGACGAGGCCGTTCTCGATCTTGTAGCCTTGCGGCGTCTGCATGAAGCTGTTCGACGCGAGAATCCAGAACGTCGAGATCAGCGTGCCGACCGCGACCATCAGCGTCGCGAAGAAGTGCGCGCGGGGGCTGACGCGCTGCCAGCCGAACAGCATCACACCGAGGAAGCCGGCTTCGAGGAAGAACGCCGTCAGGACTTCGTACGTGAGCAGCGGCCCCGTGATGTTGCCCGCGACGCGCGAGAAGCCGGCCCAGTTGGTGCCGAACTCGTACGCCATCACGACGCCGGAGACCACCCCCATGCCGAAGCCGATCGCGAAGATCTTCGACCAGAACTGGAACATGGATTTGTAGGCGGCGTCGCCGGTGACGAGATAGCGCCATTCCAGCACCGCCAGGAAGCTCGCCATGCCGATGCTGATCGCGGGGAACACGATGTGGAACGACACCGTGAATGCGAATTGCAATCGGGCGAGATGGAACGCATCGAAGATTTCCATGACCGTAATTTGCTCGTGGTTGTGAGGACGTACGCCCGAAGCAGGAAATCGCGCGACGACTTGGCGACAACACATGCGAACACAAGCTGTCACTCGCATGGCATCGAAGCGTGAATGACGATATCGCGTTTGCAACGATACTCGCAATCACTCGAACGTGCGCTGAAACTGTGCTGCTGGCGCCGCCGAAGATGTGTGCACGGAAAACATATTCCGTGCCCACGGGACGGTCAGCTGTACTGCTTTCCGCGTGGCGGCGCTGTGCCTGCGACGCACTGTTCACCCCGCTTAACATGTCATGCAACGCCCGCCCACGGCGGTCGCGCGCCCTTCGGCGCCCGCCCGGCGGCATCGATTCCCGTCGTTCGGCGCATGCGCCGTACCCGGCCGGCCCGCCGGCCGCCCCGCCTGGAGAAACCTGCATGACCCACCGCGACGATCCGACCGGCAGCACCGCGTGTCAGGTGACGCGCCATCGCGCCGGCGACGCGTGCGACACCGTCGATCGCGTCGTCGACGAAACCCCGGTTGCACTCGTGTTCAACGGCATCGCGCACACTGTCATGATGGCGACGCCGATCGACCTCGACGCGTTCGGCCTCGGCTTCGCGTTGAGCGAAGGCATCGTCGAGCGCGCGTCGGACGTCTTCGACGTCGAAAGCGAATGCCGGCCCGGCAGCGCCGAAGTGCGGCTCACCGTGTCGCAGCAGGCGTTCATGGCGCTGAAGGCGCACCGCCGCGCGCTGGCCGGCCGCACGGGCTGCGGCGTGTGCGGCATCGAAAGCATCGCGCAGCTCGACCTGCAGCCGCCGCGGATCGCGGCCGCCGGCACGGCCGCGGGCATCGGCGCCGACGCGATCGCGCGCGCCGCGCGTGCGTTGCCGGCCCGGCAGACGCTGATGCGCGAGACGGGCGGCATCCACGCGGCCGCGTGGTGCGACCGCGACGGCGCCGTACTCGACGTGTTCGAGGACGTCGGCCGCCACAACGCGCTCGACAAGCTGATCGGGCGGCTCGCGCGCCGCCGCGCCGACCTGTGCGCCGGTTTCGTGTTCCTGTCGAGCCGCGCGAGCTACGAATTGGTGCGCAAGGCCGCGCGGGTCGGCATTCCGATGCTCGCGACGATCTCGGCGCCGACGTCGCTCGCGATCGACGTCGCCCGCGAAGCCGGCGTGCGATTACTCGGTTTCTGCCGCAACGATGGCTTCGTCGAATACGTGTCGCCCGCCGCCGTTCACCTCGACCCACCGGCGCACCCGGCCCACTCGTCATGAAACTGAAACACCTGTTCGATTTCGATGCCGCGCAGCAGCAATTCGCCGGCGCATTCGCGCCGCTCGAGGCCGCCGCGTCCGTGCCCGTCGCGCAAGCGGCCGGCCATGTGCTGGCCGCGCCGCTGACCGCGGTGCTCGACCAGCCGCCGGCCGACCAGAGCGCGATGGACGGCTACGCCGTGCGGTACGCCGACCTCGCACACGGCGAGCCGCTGCGCGTCGCGCAGCGCTGCTATGCCGGCGACATGCCGGCGCCGCTGGCGCCACGCACGGCCGCACGCATCTTCACCGGCAGCCTGATTCCGCCCGGCGCCGACACCGTCGTGATGCAGGAGCATGCGCACGAACGGGACGGCGGCGTCACGTTCGACGCGCCCCAACGCAGCGGGTCGCACATCCGCCGCCGCGGCGAGGAAGTGCGCGCCGGCGATCGGCTCGTGCCGGCCGGCGTGCGGATGGGCGCGATGCACGTCGGCGTGGCCGCCGCGCAAGGGTTGGCACGGATCGACGTCCGCGCGGCACTGCGCGTCGGCATCCTGACGACCGGCGATGAACTGGTCGCATGCGGCCAGTCGCGTGCGCCACAGCAGATCTACAACAGCAACGCACCAATGCTCGCTGCGCTGGTCGCGAGCACCGGCGCCGACGTCGCGATGTGCATGCATTCGGCCGATACGGCGGCCGCCGTCGATCGGGCACTGCGCGACCTGCACGCGCACTGCGACCTCGTGATCTGCGTCGGCGGCGCGTCGGTCGGCGACAAGGACCTGCTGCGCCCCGCGCTGGCCGCGCTCGGCGCGTCGTTCATCGTCGCCGGCGTGCGCATGAAGCCCGGCAAGCCGGTCGCGCTCGCGCGGTTCGATACGCGGCCGGTGGTGCTGCTGCCCGGCAATCCGGGCGCCGCGATGACGACGTTCGCGCTGTTCGTCGCGCCGCTGATCCGCCGCCTGCAGGGGCGCGACGCGTGCCTGCCGATCGTGCCGTCGCTGCCGATCGACACCGGTTTCGAGCCGGATGCGCAGCGCGAGCGCTTCGTGCGCGTGCGCCGTACGGTGGGTGCCGATGGCGCGCCCGTACTCGATACGTTGCGCCAGCAAGGCGCCGGCACGCTGCAGTCGCTCGTGCTGGCCAGCGGGCTCGCGCGGCTGCCGGCCGGGCGCACCGTCGCGCGCGGCGACGCGGTTCCGTACTACGAATTCGCGCACTGGCTCGCATGAGCACGACGCCGACTACCCGCCCGGCGCAACGCATTCGCGCCATTCGCCGCGCCTGTCGCGCGTCCCGCGCGGCGAACTGTATTCCTGCAATTCGGGCACGATTGTGTCTCTGCCGGAAAAATCCGCCGGACTATGCTCACGATGAGGCTCGTCACGACCTGTGCGCCGACACGTCGGCACCCGCACGGCCGGGTGGCGATGCCTCTCCGCTTACTTCATGCAGGCCGACGACCCGATCGTGAATGCCATCGTTTCCGCCGCGCCGGCCGCCGCCGCTTCGTCCGGCGGCGCATCGCCCGGCGCTTTCTCCCGGCCGTCCGACACGCTCGGCCGTCCGTTGCGCGACCTGCGCCTGTCCGTCATCGACCAGTGCAATTTCCGCTGCGGCTACTGCATGCCGCGCGAAAGTTTCGGCGCGGACTACGCTTTCATGCCGTCGTCCGAACGATTGTCGTTCGCGCAACTGGAAAAGATCGCGCGCGCCTTCACGTCGCTCGGCGTCGAGAAGATCCGCATCACGGGCGGCGAGCCGCTGCTGCGCCGCCATCTCGAAGCGCTGATCGAACGGCTTGCCGCGCTGACGACCGTCGACGGCAAGCCCGTCGAAATCGCGCTGACGACCAACGGCTCGCTGCTCGCCGCGAAGGCACGCGCGTTGCGCGATGCGGGTCTGTCGCGCGTGACCGTGAGCCTCGATGCGCTCGACGATGCGGTGTTCCGCCGGATGAGCGACGCCGACGTGCCGGTGTCGCGCGTGCTGGCCGGCATCGAGGCCGCGCATGCAGCCGGGCTCGCGCCTGTGAAGGTCAACGCGGTGATCGAGCGCGGCGTCAACGACGACCAGATCCTGCCGCTCGTGCGGCACTTCCGGCACACGGGCGTGGCCGTGCGTTTCATCGAATACATGGATGTCGGCGGCGCAAGCTTCTGGTCCGGCGACAAAGTCGTGCCGGCCGCGCGGATGCGCGAGCTGATCGACGCACACTACCCGCTCGTGCTGGTCGGCGAACCGGGGCACGACGCCACCGCGATCCGTTGCGCGCACATCGACGGCGCAGGCGAAGTCGGCTTCATCGCGAGCGTGTCGCATCCGTTTTGCGGTACCTGCTCGCGCGCCCGCGTGTCGGCCGACGGCCAGTTGTATACGTGCCTGTTCGCAATGCAAGGCACCGACCTGCGACCGTGGCTCGGCAATGCGGTGTCGGCCGGCGATCTCGCCGCCGCCGTGCGCACATGCTGGACGCAGCGCGACGACCGCTATTCCGAGCGCCGGGCCGCACGGCCGGCCCGCGCGCCGGGCAAGACCTATCCGACCGTGCGCATGTCGCTCGTCGGCGGCTGACGGGCCGCCGCGCGACACAGGATGCGCCGCCCACTGGAGAACCTGTCATGACGACCTTCACCGAATCCCGCGCCGGGCTGCTGGACGATCCGCTGCGTGCCGGCAGCGCGCCGCCCGTCGATGCAGCCGCGCCGCATCCCGAATCGGCGCCCGCCATTGCCGCCGGATTCGAAGTGCGCGTGCAGCATGCGCCGATCGACGCGGGCGCGGAGCTTGCGCCGATCGTTCGCAATCCGAATGTCGGTGCGGTCGTGAATTTTCTTGGGGTCGTGCGCAAGGAAGGCGACGTCGACGACGTCGTCGCACTGGAAGTCGAGCACTACCCGACGATGACAGAACAGGCACTGTGGAGCATCGTCGAGGAAGCGACTGCGCGCTGGCGGCTCGAAGCGGTCAGGATCGTGCACCGCGTCGGCCGCATTCCGCTCGGCCAGCCCGTCGTGCTCGTCGTGGTCGCCGCCGCGCATCGCGCATCCGCGTTCGATGCGTGCGAATTCCTGATGGACTTCCTGAAGACCCATGCGCCGTTCTGGAAGAAGGAGATCCGGCACGACGGCGAATCCGGCTGGGTCGAGGCGAAGGCGCACGACGACCAGGCGATGCGGCGCTGGGGCTGATCGCGTTCGCTTCGCGTTTTCCGATTCCGCCGCTCCTGATAGAGACATCGCAATGAAACTGACGATCAAATATTTCGCAAGCATTCGCGAACGACTCGATCTCGACGAGGAAACCGTCGAGATCGATGCGCGCGAACTCACCGTCGACGCGCTGCGCGGCACGCTGGCCGCGCGCGACGCGCGCAGCGCCGACGCGCTTCGGATGGACCGCCCCGTGCGCGCGGCCGTGAACCTCGAAATGGTGACCGGGGAATTCGTCGTACGGGAGGACAGCGAGGTCGCGTTCTTTCCGCCGGTGACGGGGGGATGAAGTCACGTCGCGCGACGCCGGCTTCGATGTCGATCCTTCATGCCTCACCACGCGGCACCCCGCGTCGCCACGCCATCCGCTTCGCGATACGGAATGTCCTCGCAGGTCATCGCGCAGTCTCCAACACCGTCAGCGCCGCATCGAGCGCGTCGAGCCCCTCGTCCAGTTCCGTGCGCGAGATGACGAACGGCGGCGTCACGATCACCACGTTGTAGCGCCCGTACGCGTGGACGCCACGCTTCAGCAACTCACCATAGAACGCGCGCATCGGCGCCGCTCCCGCCGGGTGGTGCCATTCGACGAACGGCTCCCGGGTTTCGCGATCGCGCACCAGCTCGATGCCGAACTGGGCGCCCATGCCCCGCACGTCGCCGACCGACGGATGACGCTCAGCCAGCTCGCCGAGACCGTCGCGCAGCCAGCCCTCGATCTCGCGCGCCCGCTCGAACAAGCCCTCCTCAAGATAGACCTTCAGCGCCGCGAGGCCGCCGGCGACGGCCAGCACGTGGCCCGCATGCGTGTGGCCCACGTCGAAGAGTTCCGTATCGAAGTGGCGGGCCACGCGCTCGCGCACCAGGACACCGCCGAGCGGCGTGTACGAAGCGCTGGCCCCCTTGGCGAACGAAATCAGGTCCGGCAATACGCCGACGCGCTCGGCGCAGAACGATGCCCCCGTGCGCCCGAAGCCCGTCATGATCTCGTCGAAGATCAGCAGGATGCCGTGCCGGTCGCACAGGTCGCGAACGCCTTCGAGATAGCCCGGCGGGTAGACGACGACACCGCTGGATCCGGTCATCGGCTCCATCAGGATCGCGGCCACGTTTTGCGCGCCTTCATGCGAAAGGATGCGTGCCAGATGATCGAGGGCGCGGCGGGTCTCCTCGGCCGGCTCCGACGTATGGAACGGGCTGCGGTACGGGTACGGCGCAAAAAATTTCACCATGCCCGGCAGCGCCGGGAACGGATCGCGCCAGCGGTCCACGCCTGTCATCGCGCTCGCGCCGAGGGTGCCGCCGTGATACGACCGATAGGCGGTCAGCACCTTGGGCCGGCGTGTCACCAGCCGCGCGATCTTCACCGCGTCGTCGTTCGCTTCGGCGCCGCCGCTGGTGAAGTGCACGCGCAGCCCCTCCGGCCACGGCGAAACGCTGTTCAGAAGTTCCGCATATTCGGCGCGCACGTCGTTGAAGTAGCTGGGCGCGACCGAGCACATGCGCGCGGCCTGCGCCTGGATCGCCTGCACCACCTTCGGATGGCCATGACCCAACGACACCGCGACATAGCCGCTGGTGAGGTCCAGGTAACGCTTGCCGTTCGTATCGTAGAAGTAGCATCCGTGCGCATGCGTGATGACCGGCGGATTGAGCCCGCCCTGGACCGCCCAGGGCACGAGCACCTTTCGAAACGACGACGCGAGCGCGGGATTCGACTCGCCGTGAATGCTGAGATCCATGTTGACTCCGGAAATGGCATGGCCCACTATTTCTGAGCCTCGTGACAGAAGGCTTCCAGATTAAGCACGCATTTCCCGCGCAACAAATCAAACGTTTCCACACTGAGCCGCAATTTGATTGAGTCATGCCACGACAACTTCCGCCCCTGCTCTCCGTGCGCGCATTCGAGGCCGCTGCGCGCCATGGCGGCTTCGCCCGTGCGGGTGACGAGCTATGCGTCACTTCCGGTGCAGTGGGACATCAGGTGCGGCTGCTGGAGGAGTGGCTGGGCACGCCGCTGTTCATGCGTGGCGCCCGGTCCGTCCAGTTGACGGAGATCGGACGGCGGTACTTCGTCGAAATCGAGCGCTTGATGGACGAGCTCGAGCGCGCGTCGCTCGGCATCCGGCAAGCCGCGGATTCGCCGGAGGTCACGGTCACCGCGATGCCGTCGTTCGTCACGCGTTGGCTGATGCCGCGCCTGGGCGAGTTCCGGCGACTGCATCCCGATATCGAGGTGCGCCTGCTGGCTTCGGTACCCGCCGTCGACTTCAGCCGCGAGCGCGTGGACGTGGCGATCCGCCTGGGTCTGGGCCCCTATCCGGGGCTCGTCGCGGATACGCTGATGTCGGAGACGTTCCTCGCGGTCGGCCAACCGTCGCTATGCAAGCCGTTGCGCACCGTGGACGACGTGCTGCGTGCAACCCTGCTGCACGACGAATACGAGGCCCGCATTCCGGAGCAGGTGGACTGGGTGCGCTGGTGCCGGATGCAGGACGTGCACGCGAGCACGGCGCGTTTGCGACAGGGGCCGAGCTTTTCGCATACCTATCTGACGCTCGATGCCGCGATCGCGGGCCAGGGCGTGGCCGTGGCGTCGGACGTCCTCGCCGCCGATGCGGTCAGGCAGGGGCTGTTGGCCATTGCGCCGGGCAACCCGGTGCGGGGGCCCTACAGCTACCACCTGCTGACGACACGTGCGGCCACCGCGCGGCCGCCAATCGACGCCTTCTGCAGTTGGCTGCGATCGGCCGCACGGTCGTTTTCGGCAGCCGGTTGGGGTTGAACGACATGAATCGCACGCGGCGTGTCCCGACGCCCGCGATCCACGTCGTCCGCCCGTTCACCGCATGCACGCCGCAGCCAACTTCCCGACCGCAATCACCGCCTGCTCGATCTCCGGCGACCACGGGCTGCTGTAGTTCAGGCGGATGAAGTTCCGGTAGTTGTCGGTGATCGAGAACATGTAGCCCGGCCCGATCGTGATCCCCTGCTCCAGCGCGAGCTGATACAACCGCATCGCGTCGACCTGCGCGGGCAACTCGACCCACAGCACGTAACCGCCTGCCGGGCTCGACATGCGCGTGCCTTCCGGAAAGAACCGCGACACCATCGCGCGCATCAGGTTCGCCTGCTGCGCATACGCCTTGCGCAAGCGCCGCAGGTGATGCTCGTAGCCGTCCCGTTCCAGAAACTCCGCGATCGCCAGTTGCGGCAACGACGGCGTCGCGAGCGTATTCAGGAACTTCAGTTTCTCGACCTGTTCGCGATAGCGGCCCGGCAGCGCCCAGCCGATCCGGTACGCGGCCGTCAGGCTCTTCGAGAACGACGAACAATGCAGCACGATCCCGCTACGGTCGTACGACTTCAGCGAGCTCGGATGCGTGTCGCCGAAATACAGTTCGTTGTACACGCCGTTCTCGATGATCGGCATCCCGGCTTTCGTTGCAAACTCAACCAGTTCGCGCTTGCGCTCGTCCGGCATCTGGAAGCCCAGCGGGTTCTGGAAGTTCGGCATCACCATGCACGCGGCGATCGGCTGCGACTTCGCGATCGCAGCCAGCGCCGCGATGTCGATTCCGTATTCCGGATGCGTGGCGACCTCGATCGCCTTCATCCCCATCCGCTCGATCGCATGCAGCATCGCGTAGAACGTCGGCGACTCCACCGCTATCGTGTCGCCCGGCTTCGCGACCGCCTGCAGGCACAGGTTGATCGCCTCCGTCGCGCCGACCGTCACGATGATCTCGTTCGGATCCACCGACATCCCGTTTTCCAGGTAGCGGCGCGCGATCTGCCGGATCAGCCGCGGGTGGCCCGGCGGCAACCCGTCGGTCACGCCCCACAGCGATTTGTCGCGGCCCGCCGCGTATGCGTAGCGATTGAGCTTCTCGAACGGAAACGGGCTCGGGTCCGGATACGGCGAACCGAGCGGCACCGCGTCGTCCGTGCCGATCGAGCGCAGCGTCGACAGTACGAGCCGGCTCACGTCGACCGACGACGAGATCGCGATCGGCTTCGACGGCCTCAGCTCGCGCACCGGCGCGTGACCGTCGTCGCGACGCAGGTTCACGAAATAGCCCGACTGCGGCCGGCTTTCGAGCAGCCCGCGGCTTTCCAGCAACAGATACGCATGCAGCACGGTCGTGATGCTGATCCGGTGCTGCTGGCTCGCCTGCCGCACCGACGGAATCCGGTCGCCGTGCCGGTACACGCCCTGGCGAATCAGGCGCTCGATGTCGTCCGCGAGTTTTTCATAGAGTTTCATCGTGCGTCTCCCGCGGGCGGGCGCAGCCGCGCCGCCACGCCATGTGCATCCGACACGCACGCGTTTTGCCCGCCGACCGGGCCGTCGTGATTCCTGATCTTTCCCTCCGGTTTTGCCTTTTCCATCGCACTGGCTCTCTCTTGAAGATGCGCCGGCAGGGTTCCGAACCAGCTGGATCCGCGGCACTGTGCACTTGATTAGCGAATCTTAAGAGAAGAACAGTTGGCGGCGAGTACACACATCGAACGCGCGGACAAGAGTACAGTTCGGCGCGAGTCGCGTATCGCGGGAAAACTGTACGTCTTATGAAATGGCCGGACGGTCGGTCGGCCGGCTCGGAGCGGCCGAACCGGCCCGGGAGGGCCGGCGCATGGGCCTCCGCGCGATCGGATCAATCAGGGTGCGATACTGTGCGCCCCACCGGGTTTTTCACTGCGAGAGCGAGACCATGCAGTACACGATCGAACACGTAGCCCGCTTCGGCGGCGCGATACGCGTCGCGCGACCGGTATGGAAGAAATCGTGCCGGAACGCCGCAGCCGGCCGGGAGCGCGTGCATGACTGACCACGCCCTCGTTGCACTGCTGGTCGCGCGCCTGACCGACCCGACCGCCCCCTCGGGCTCCGTCGACGAGCCGATCGACCTGTCGACGCTCGACGCGCCTGCGCTCGGCGCCGTGTGGCCGGCTTTCCGGCGCGTCGAGCACGAGCTCCTCGTGCGCGACCAAGCGTTCGACGATCCGCGTGCTGTATTCGCGTGCTGGCTGCGTCGGCAGATCGACGCGCTCGGCCTCGTGCCGCTCATCGATGCCGACGCGGCGCTCGAACTGTTCCGCGCCATTCCGGCCGGCGGATGGAAACGCGCGCTGGAGGATCTGCCGAGTCTCGACGCGCTGCCGTCGGCCGCGCTGCAGGCCGAACTCGCGCGGATCGCCGGCGAACCGGAAGAAGGTGGATTGCGCGCGGCATCCGCCTATGCCGCGTATGCGCTCGACCGGTTCGCCGGCCGCCGCGACTTCTCGGCACGGCACGAAGCCTATGCGCAGGCGCTGGCCGATTCGCCGTTTCGCGTGCGCGAACTCGACGTGTTGCCCGAACTCGGCCCGGCCGCGCTGCTCGCACTGGCTGCGACGAACGACGGCTATTTCGCGCCGAAGCGGCTGTGGCTCGACCTCAGCGATCCGGCCGTGACGCTCGCGGAAGAGGCCGCGTACGTCGCGTTCGCGCGCGACGCGCTGACCGAAGCCGCGCGACAGGTCGCCGCGCTGCATGCCGGCACCGTGCCTTACGAAGCCGATCGCGCGTTCACGACCGAGGACGCGCAAGTTCTGTCACGCGCCGCGCGCGTGGCCGCCTATCGCGACGAGGCATGGTTGCGGCCGCTGATCGGGCCGCTGCTGACGGGCGTATGCGTCGCGCCGACGGCCGCGAAAACCGCGCCGTCGCAATCGCTCGCCATCGCGCTCGGCCATGCGATCGAGACGATCCCGACACCCGAGAGCGTGCGCGCGCTGCGCGACGCGCTGGCCGTCGTCCGTCACGCGGGCGTGCAGAAGAAACTCGCGCGCAACCTGAAGCCGGCCGAACGCGCACTGGGCGAGCGGCCGCGCACCGCGCTGCGGATGACGCTCGACGCGAAGCCCGACAAGAAGCAGCTCGCGATGCTCGCCACGTGCATGGAGGCCGGCTTCTGGCAGCCGATGACGCTCGGCCACGCCGAATGGCGCGAGCGGCTCGTCGACGCGCCGGCCGGCGCCGCGTTCTCGGCGCGGATGATCTGGCTGGCACAAAACAACGGCGACGGTTCGACGCAATCGTTCATCCCCGACATCGCCAAAGGCAAGGTCGTGCTGCGCGATGCGGCCGGCCAGGCGTGCGAGATCGCCGACGACTGCGAGATCCGGCTATGGCACCCGTTGCTGGCCGACGCGGACGAGCGGCTCGCGTGGCAGCGTACGTTCGTCGGCCGTTCGCTGCGACAACCGGTCAGGCAGGCGTTCCGCGAGTACTACGTGGCGAGCGATGGCGACGCATCGGCCAGCGATTCCGCAATGTTCGAAGGCCACGTGCTGTCGAGCCGGCCGCTGCTCGGCGTCGCGCGCCGCGAAGGCTGGTCGATCCGCGCGTACGACGACGCGCTCGTCCGCGAATTCGGCGACGTGCGCGCGACCTTCGTCGTCGATGCGCGGCTTTATCCCGGCTCGGAAAGCCACGGTACGTCGCGCCGGCTGCACTTCGAACGCCGACACGGCGCACGGTGGCTGCCGGTGCCGATCGGCGAAATCGATCGTGTGGTGTTCTCCGAAGTGGCGCGTGCGGTCGACCTGCTCGTGAGCGTGTCCGCGTTCGCGCTCGACGACGACGCGACGCATGCGGCAGTCGCCGCACGCACGACGGACCCGGTCCGCCAGCGCGATATCGAGACGGAACGCCGGGACCGCCTGAACCGATTGTCGGATCTACCGCTGGGCGTGATGGCGCGGCATCGCAAGCACGTGCTGTCGCTCGTGTTCGCCGATGCGCTCGCGCAAGGAAGAATGACGATCGACGAACGTCATGTGCGCGTCGGCGCATGGTCGGTGCATTGCGCGACGGGCCGCGTGACGCGCGACGGCGAACCCGTCGATGCGACGACCGCCCCGCCGCCGTCGCCACTGCGCGCGGTGCCTTGGCTGCCTTACGACGAAGCGCTGCTGCAGCGGATCGTCGACGTCGTCGCGGGGTTGCTCGATTGAGCGGCGGGCGGCGCCTACTTCGCCGTCTGCTGCCGCTGCACCTCCTGCGCTTTCATCTGCAGATACGCGCCGCGCTCCACTTCGTGCAGTTGCTGCGGGTACTGCTCGGTCGCGTCGAACCAGCGCGCGAGGCGCGCATCGAGCGGCTTGTCGAGCGTCGCGAGATACGTGTCGATCGCGAGGTAGTAGCGCATCGTGTTGCGCTCCAGCAGCCCGCGCACGCCGCCGACGTACCGCGGCTGCGCGGCCGACGCGGCGCCGACGGTCGTGAACCCGACCTTGTCGCTGCCGACGGTCGCGAGATAGGTCTTCATCGCCATCCGGCCGACCGTGCCGAAGCCATACGAATACGTGAGGTGCAGAAACGTGCGCGACGCGCCGACCGGCACGGCCTCGAGCGCGATCCGGTAATCCTTCGTGCCCATCGGGCCGCTGTCGGCGGTCAGGTCGACCTGGAAATAATCGGGCGTCGCGGCCGCCACGCGGTAGCGGAACTGCACGCGATAGGTGTCCGACAGCTTTTGCTCGATCTTGCGGCCGAGGTTCACGTCGAGCACCGCGCCGTTGGCGCCGCTCGATGCGTGACAGTACTTCGTGTTCAGGTGCAGGATCAGCACCGCGCACCAGTTCTCGGGGCCTCGTGCGGGATCGTTGAGCTGGCCGTTCACCACCGCGAACGGATAATCGACGACCGCATAGATGTCGCCCTTCAGCGACGACGACGCTTCCGACGATTCAAGCACCAGGGGCCGGTGAAACGCATTGTCCTTCAGTTGCGGGCCGAGGCTGCGGTAGCGGTCGAGCAGCGCGGCCGCGCCGTTCGCGCCCTCCGCGCCGAACGACAGCGCGCTCCAGCCTACGCACAGGGTCACGACGAGCGCGCGCCAGGCGCGGCGCGCCAGCCGCGTGCCGCGCGACGGTCCGGATGTCTCCATGTTGGTACTCCCTGGCGCACGATGGTCGCGCGCATGTGTCACAGAATACGCCTGCCGGCTGCGCGGCGCGGCATCCGACTCGATCGTCATCGGCCGCGCTTCACCGGCAGCGGCAATTGCGCGGCGGTGATCCGGATCAGCGTCGACAGCCATTCGCGATCGTCCCAGCGATCGCCGGCGATGACGAGATGCGGCTTCGCGGCCGGATACGGCGGGGCTTCGTCGCACGCGCCGAGATACGCGCGGCCTTCGGGCGTCGGCTTGACGAACAGCCGGTCGTCGCAGACGAGCGCGACCATCCTGCCGTCGCAATAGATGCCGTATTCGCCGAACATCTTGCGCGCCGATACCGTACCGGCCGCCGCGATCTGCTCGACGATGAAATCGACCGTGCGCTGGCTCGATGCCATCCGCCGCTCCCGATGAAAAAGTTTATGACCGTCGTGCGCGCCGGACCGTTCCGCCTTGTCTGCCGATACGCTGCGGTGCGTCATTCATTCGCGGACGCGAAACGCGCCCAGGCATCGACCGCTGCCGTCGTGTGCGCGGTGCCGGCCGGCAGCTTCCGACTCGCCTACTTGTCCACGCCGAACGCACTCGACATCTGCCGCGCCCGCTTCACGTCGTCGCCATGCAGATAGATCGACGTCGTCGAGATCGACGCATGCCGCAGGTTGTCGCGCACCGTCGTCAGCTCCGCGCCGCGCGCCAGCGCGTGCGTCGCATGCGTATGCCGCATCCAATGCGGGCTCGCCTGGCGCAGCTTGTGCGCGAGCGCCGGGTGGTCGGCCTCGATGCTATCGGCCGTCTGCACGAAGAAACGCTGCATCACCTTCCACAGCCGCACGCTCGTGATCGCGGCCGCGTCGTCTTCCGCGAGGCTCGGAATCAGCGGCGTATCGGGCCGCCAGCGCACCGGCGTGACCGGCAACCGGCGCGCGACCAGATAGCGATCGAGCGCCGTGCGCGCCAGCGGCGGCAGCGCGACGCGGGCGGCCTTGCGGCCCTTGCCGATCACCTTCAGCCACGCGTCGCCATGCGCGTCCGTCCCGATGTCGCCGAGCGTCGCGCCGACCAGTTCGCTCGCGCGCAGCCCGGTCGCATAGCCGAAATCGAGAATGAAGCGCAGCCGTTGCGCGGCGGCCGGCGTCCAGCCCGACTGCGGCGCAGCGTCGCCCGTGCGCTTGCGGAATTCGAGCCCGTCGGCGATCGTGCGAACCAGCAGCCACTCGCCTTCGGTAAACGCGTGCGACGTATCGAGTGCGGTCGCGCCGCGCGTGTCGCGCACCTTCACGCCGGCGAACGGATTCGCGAGCAGGTAGCGCTGCTCGATCAGCCAGCGGAACAGCGCGCCGAGCACCGACAGCGTGTACGCCGCGGACCGCGCGGACAACGCGCCCGAAAACGGTCGCCAGTCGGGCGCGCCGCGCGGCCGCACGGGGCCGACCCAGCGTTCGTGCGGCGTCGGCCGCCGGATGAACGCGCGATACGCGAGCGCATCCTCGGTCGTCAGCGACGACAGCGCGCGGCCGCGCTCGACGATCGCCCACAGGATCAGCCGCTCGGCCTCCTTCCGGTATGCACGCCGCGTCGCGGCCGATTCGTGCAGCGATAGCCACGCATGCACGGCCGCGTAATCGTTGTCCGCATCGAGCGTGCTGCTCGCGCGCGGCGCGCGGAACGTGCCGGCCGAGCCGTCGACTTCGTGCGGCAGCTTCAATTGCTCCCACGGCACGATGCTGCCGCGCGGCGTCGCGGCGATCAGCGCACGCGCGCGTTCAGTCAGCTCCGGATGCGCGGCGAAGAACGCCTCGATGCGCCGCGCGCTGGCCATGCCGAGCCCCGCGATCGCACGCCACCACTGACGCCGGCGCGGAATCCGCACGGTCAGGTCGGCGAGCGTCGCGATCCCGTGCGCACGCAACGCCGCGACCGCGCGCGCCGGCAACCACAGGCCGACGTCGTCGCCGATCTGCGGGACCGGCGCGCGCGCATGACGCAGCAGGCCGATCGCGTCGGTTGCCGCCTTCGCCTCCCGCAAACGCTCACCGTCCGGATGACCGAGCCGTTCCGCGAGATCGGCACGGCCCACCTGCCGCGCGACGCGCACGAGGCGCCGGCGAATGGCGCCGATCACGCCGCGCGCCGACCGTCCGTCGCCGAGCCGGTCGGGCAGGTAGCGCTCGACGGCCTGGCGCACGGTCATGCCCGCGTACCACGCGCGCAGTGCGGCCAGTTCGTCGGCGTCGGGAAAACCTGCGGGCGCAGGCGCGGAATCGGGGGAAAGCGGTGAAGCGAGGCGCGGTTTCATGGGCGCCAGTTTGACAGAAGCGCGCGCGGCCGGATACGCCGCCCGCCCCCTCCCGAACGGGAAGATGCGCGTGCGCGGCCGCGAACCCTGCGGGCAGCGCGCCAGCACATCGGATCGGTCGAAAAACGTCAGCCCGTGACGACGGGTGTGCGCCACACGGAGCCCGGCAGCGAGAGGCCGGTCGCGGACGCGGACGCCATCACAAGCGACATCCCGTATTCGCTCTTCAGGTACTGCGTAATCCACGGCGACAGCGCGGTGAAGCCCTCGAATCGGGCGAACCCGGGGCGGAGCAACGGCTGTCGCCGGTCGTCGCAAAACCGAGGCCGGACATGCGCCGCCCCTCCTCCATGCGGGTCACGCCTCGTCTTTCGGCCCCGGGTTCAGCATCACGACGAAGCCGGCCACGCCGACGATCAACGCAACGGCGCCGCCGCGCAGCGCCGTCGTCGCATCGAACAGCAGGCCCGTCACGACGGCCATCATGCCGGCGAGCGACACGAACACGGCGATCGCCGCGACGACGATCCGGTACTGGCGGCGTATCATCGTGCGCGCCGCGTCATGCCGCGGCCGCGGCCGCCGGCTCGTCGGCGTCGTCGCCACGAATCAACAGCACCGGGCACTTCGAGCCGCGCACGAAACGCTCGGCGACGCTGCCGAGCAGCACGCGCCGGATGCCGCGCCGCCCGTGCGTGCCGACCACCGCGAGATCGATCCCGCGCTCCTTCACGTAACGTTGCAGGCGTTCCGCGACGTCCTCGCCGATGCTCTCGGTCTCGACGAGTTCGGCTTCGCCTTTCGCGCCGGCCAGCGCGACGATCCGTTCGGCTTCGCGCAGCACCTTGCGCCCGTCGTCGCGAATTTCCTCGACGAGCGCGTGCGGATCGAGACGGCCGGCATACGTGAACAGCGCCGACTTGTCGACCACGTATACGACGCTGACGTGCGTATCGCCCGCCAGCGCCACCTTCACGGCCTCGGCCAGCGCCCGCTTCGACGAAGCGCTGCCGTCGACGGCCACCATGATCTTCTCGTACATGCGAACCTCGCTGGGGTGAGTTGCCGCGCGCGCCGTCGCGCCCGGCCATGTCTCCATCATCGGCCGACGGCGGGTTCGAATATTGACGGCGATCAAGTCCGGCGGCGACCGCGCATGCGGCGAAACGGCGCGACGGGAAGGGAGAAGCTTGCGTTGCCGGCCAGGCCGCGAACCGGGCCGGCCATGCGTGCGCCGACGCGCTATCGAGCGGCCATCGCGCCGAAGGCGCTATCATCGGATGTGCGACTTTCGTCCGGCCCTTTTTTCCGGCCCCACTTTCGACTCGCTCAACCGACATGACAACGACTACCGAACGCGTGGACGGCGCCGCCCAGCATCTCGTCGCCGCCCGCCATGCCGGCGCGCCCGGCCCGCTGTTGCCCGATGCACTGCGCCCCGACGACATCGACACCGCGCTCGCGATCCAGCAGCGCGTGGCCGTTCTGCTCGGCGAACCCGTCGGCGGATGGAAATGCGCGCTGCCGCCGCCCGATCGCGTGATCCTCGCGCCGATCTTCGCGTCGACGATCCGCGAAGCCGATGCACCGTACCGCGTCGTCGGCGGGCCGATCGTGCGGATCGAACCGGAAATCGCGTTCGTGCTCGACCGCGACCTGCCCGCGCGCGAGCAACCGTACGCCGAAGGCGACGTGCGGGCGGCGATCCGGGAAGTGCGCGTCGTGCTCGAGATACTCGGCTGCCGCTATGCGAAGCCGGCGCGCGCGTCGAAGTTCGAGCTGCTGGCCGACGGGCAATTCAACCAGGGACTGTGCGTCGGCCCGGCCGTGCCCGACGGCTTGAACGCGCCGCTCGCGACGCTGGCGCTGTCGTTCGAAGGCGCGCTGAACCGTACGATCGACGGCCTCCATCCGGACGGCGATCCGCTGAAGCCGCTGGTGTGGCTCGTCAACTTCCTCGCGTCGCGCGGCGATGCGGTGCGCGCCGGCCAGATCGTGACGACCGGCTCGTACGCGGGTGCGATCGAGGTGCCGCTCGGCGATGCGCTGACGGTCCGCTTCGGCGAGCTCGGCAGCCTGTCGGTGACGTTGACCGCGTGACGGGTCACGTCGCTTTCACGCCCGATCCGCCATGTCGCTGACACCGCTGCCCGCCCTGCTCGATGCCACCCTGCGCACCGTCGCGCGCCGTTATCGGCTGCCGCCGCTCGACCGCGCGTCGTCGCTGACCGACGCGACGAACCCGGCCACCGCGCTGGCGGTCGTGATCGAGGAAGCGCGCAGGATGCAGGCGGACGGCCACGCGCCCGGCGCGGACCTGCGGCAGCGCTTCATCGATGCGCTCGCACGGATGATCCGCGATGCGATGGATCCGTCATCCGGCGATCCGTCGTTTCAGGCATCGGTGCTGCGCCACGATGCGCCGAACGTACGCGAATACGCGTCGTTGTCCGCGCACGCCGAGCAGGACCGGCGCGCGCTCCACGCGGCCGTCAATGCGATCGCGCACCCGGCCAAGCTCGAGCGCAGCGCGCAGGCCTGGCAACGCGACGGCCTCGCGCGCCTGCATGCGGCCGCGACCTCGGCGGCGTGGGTCGAGCTGCGTGCCGCACTCGCGCAATTGCTCGCGCTGCCCGAGATGGCGACCGATGCGGCATTCGAGCAGGACATCGTCAAACTCAAGGACAGCCCCGCGCTCGAACGCACGCTGCGACTCGATGCGCTGGCCGCGGAAGAAGACGTGCGTCGCTACCGCGCGCTGTGGGTCCGTCAAGGCCCGCTCGTCGGCAGCACGGCCGCCGTCGCGCAAGGCGCGGCGTCCCAGCAGCGCGGCGCGGCCGTCGAAGCGCTGGCCGCGCAGGCGCTCGACGCGCTGGCGCGCAGGCTCGACGCGGTGGACGAGCAGCGCACCTACCGCGTGGTCACGTCGATGCGCGTGCCGTCGTCGATCCCGGGCCGGCACGAGCGCGCGAAAACCGAATGGGATGCGATCCTGCTCGAACGCGCGCGCGGCGGCGACCCGGCGCTCGCGTGGAACGTGCGCTTTCTCGTCGAAGCGAAGGCATCCGCGGATGCCGCGACCACCGACCTGCCGCGGCTGCTGCGCGGCCTGAACCTGCTCGCGCAGGCAGCGCCCGACACGGTCTATGCATTCGAGACGCACCAGGGCACGGTGCGCGTGCATGGCGCATCGCTGCACGCGTTGACGACCGACGAAACGGCGCTGCCACGCGAGGTGCTGTATTGCTGCGACGCGTCCGCGGACGCGACACCGCGCCTGCTGGGCGCCACGAGCCGGATGCAGTTGCTGTCGGCACAGGCCAGCCTCGAATACGCGAGCGCGCTCGCGCGGCAACCGGATGCCGATCCGGACGGCCTCGGCGTCATCTGGCACGCGCTGCTGACCCTGCCGCAGTGGCAAGCCGTGCTGCATCAATACCCGTCGTTGCGGCAGGTCCGCGAGCTGATGGTGGCCATCGACGACTTGCGGGCCGCGCTCGACGAGATGGACGACGGAGGCATCGCCACCAGCGTGTACGCGTGATGCGCGAGCGCGGTCGCCGTACGACGCTCACGCACGGCCGGCCCAGTTGGCGAGCACCTCGAACGGCAGCATTCATCGCGTGAGCCATCACGCCTCGTCAGGTACGATACGCGCCGGGGCCGACCGCGCCCCCTGAGAGAACCGGCCGTCGCGGCCCCTACCCGACACAAGAAAAATGCGAAGAAACCCGATGCTGCACCGAAACCTGTTCGCCGCGCTGGCGGCCGGCCTGCTCTGGATGCCGGCCGCCCATGCCAGTGGAGACGATGGCTGCTACGTGCCGAACACGCTCCGGCAAACTTCATACTCATGCGGCAACGTGCCGATGCTGACGCCCGCCAACGACACGCGCATCAACGCGATGCTGATGATGGTCGACAGCGGCAAGGTCGCGCAGGTGTTTCCGGACCCGAAGACCATCCCGGCGAAAGAGCGGGTCGACCGGATCGTCGTGCCGTTCCCGATGGATTTCTCCGGATGGATCTATATCGGCCAGAAGGAGCCCGACCAGACCGGCGGCGCAGCAGATGCAGGTGCGTCGTCGAACCGGTACGCGGACGGCGAAGGCAGCATCTGCCGCAGCATGAGCGCGGGCGCGGAAGCGTTCAACGACGCACTGGCCGGCGCCGGCGGCCTGCCCGCCGACGAAGCAGCGCGCCTGCGCGCGGCACGCGCCGACATCGCGCAGAAGACCTGTGCCGCGGGCGGCGCGAGCGCCGCGTGGACGAAGCCGCCGGTCAAGTCGCCGCTCGGCCAGCAGTTCGCCGCGTACCTCGACGGCACGAACGCGTTCTACCGCGCCGACTTCCTCACCGCGACCCGCGCCTTCGCGAACGCGTCGCACAGCGCGGACCCGTGGCTGAAGGAAACCGGCCTCTACATGGCCGGGCGCGCGCAGTTGAACGCGGCGCAGGCCAACGTATTCGACAACGACAGCCCGACGCCGACGCGCGCGCGCGTGTCGAAGGTGTCGCTCGACGCGGCGAACACGGTGTTCCGGACCTACCTGAAGGTGTATCCGAAGGGGCGCTACGCGGTGTCCGCGAGCGGGCTGTTGCGGCGTGTCGCGTGGCTCGACGGCAACGTCACGCAGCAGGCCGACCTGTACGGCCATGCGCTCGCGCGCTGGTCGCCGGCGACGTCGAACGTGCCGCTGATGCAGCTGGCGAACGAATTCGACAGCAAGCTGCTGTTCGGCTCGGCATTCGACGCGAGCCAGATCCAGTCGCCGACCGTGCTCGCCACCGTCGACCTGCTGCGCATGCGTGCGTCGGACAGCAGCGATCCGAGCCGCAAGCCGATGACGCTCGACGAGTTGCAGGCGCAGAAGCCGCGCTTCGCGAACGCGCCCGCGCTGTACGACTACCTGCTCGCAACGTGGTACGTGCAGATCGGGCACAAGCCGGATGCCGCCCTCGACCTGCTGCCGCAAACGCCCGCCGCGCCGCTCGACTACTTCGGTCTGAGCCAGCAGGCGCTGCGCGGGTTCGCGCTGGAGGATAGCGGCCAGAACGACAAGGCCCGCCAGTTGTGGCGCGACCTGATCCCGCTCGCGGCATTCCGCTTCCAGCGCGAAATGCTGGAACTCGCGCTCGCGATCAACCTGGAGCAGGCCGGGCTCGTCAACGACGCATTCGCCGACGATTCACCCGTGCAGAACGCCGCGATCCGCGCGGTGCTGCTGCAGCGCGCGGCCAATGCCGACCTGCTGCGCGCGCAGGCGCGGAATCGCGCGACCGGCAGCGCGCTGCGCGACACCGCGCTGTACACGCTGCTGTACAAGGAGCTCACGCGTTCGCACTACGCGGATTTCATCGCCGACACGGCGCTGGTGTCCGGCACGCCCGCCGATCCGTTGAAGCCGTTCGTCGCAGCCGGTGCGAAAAACGCAGACGGCTACACGTGCCCCTCGGCGCGCGACATCGCCGCGACGCTGCAGCAGAATCCCGCCGATCCGAAAGGACTGAACTGCCTGGCCGATTTCGTGCGGCTTCATCCGCCGGTGCCCGGCCTCGAAATCGATCCGGTGCCGTCGTGGGTCCGCAATGCGTCGAGCACGGCCACCACGCGCGTGCCGCCGACGCTCGGCGACGCGCCGTCGCAGTTCGCGGGCAAGCCGTACGAGCGGATGTCGAGCTACGTGACGGTGATGGCGGATACGCAGGCGGACCCGAACGACCGCGCGTACGCGTTCTATCGCGCGATCAAGTGCTACGAGCCGAGCGGCTCCAACGAGTGCGGCGGCAAGGAAGTGTCGAAGAGCACGCGCAAGCGCTGGTTCGACACGCTGAAGACCGCCTATGCGGGCAGCCCGTGGGCGCGGAAGCTTCGCTACTACTGGTAAGCGCCACATGAAACGCATCGCGTGCATCGCGCTGCTGCTGGCCGCGCGCGGCGCGCTGGCCGGCACCGTCGACGCCGCACGGTACGACGCGTTCTGGCTGTGGGCGGGCGTGAAGCCGCAGGCGGTCGTGCGCGGCGCGCGCGCCGTCTACGTGCTGCAAGGTCAGATCGAGGCGTCGCCGCGGGACGAGTCGCAGGTGCGCGTGATCGCGCAGGGCGTCGCGCTGCCGCCCGCGCCCGACGCGCGCGTGTGGCTCGTCTATCGCGCGCATACGCTGCGCTGGACGCCGCGCGTCACGCAGATCATGCTCGCGCAGCTCGCACGCTGGCGTGCGTCGGGCCGCACGATCGCCGGCATCCAGATCGACTTCGATGCCGGTACGCGCCACCTGCAGGATTACCTCGCGTTCCTGCGCACGCTGCGCGAGACCTTGCCCGCCGATTGCCGGCTGAGCATCACGGGGCTGCTCGACTGGAGCAGCCGCATCGATACCGACCAGGTCAACCAGCTCAAGGGGATCGTCGACGAAGTGGTCGTGCAGACCTACCAGGGCCGCAGCACGATTCCCGACTATGCGGCCTATCTGCCGCGCGTCGCGCGGCTGCAACTGCCGTTTCGCATCGGCGTGATCCAGGGCGGCGAGTGGGACGCGCCGCCGTATCTCGCGTCGAATCCGTGGTTCCGCGGCTACGTCGTGTTCCTGCGCAATGGCTAGCGGGCGCCAGCGCGGCGCAAACGAAGCGTCACGCCGATCGACGATGCGCTACGCGGCGCTCGCGATCGTGCTGCCGAGCAGCCGGCTGCCGCGCCTCGCGCATCCGGGCGTGCGCTTCGTCGATTTGGGGTGAAGCACCCGGCGGGCGATCCGCCCTTTCCCACGCGGCCGGATCGCCTCCCTTCGATCGCGGCGCCGCCCGCCGCAGCGGGCTGGCGCCGACACCGTCATGCCCGCACGAACGCGAGCAGGTCGGCGTTGAGCACGTCCGCGTTGACCGTCAGCATCCCGTGCGAATAGCCCGGATAGGTCTTCAGCGTGCCGTTCTTCAGCAGCTTGACCGACTTCAGCGCGGAGTCCGCGATCGGCACGATCTGGTCGTCTTCGCCATGCAGCACGAGCGTCGGGACGGAGATCGACTTCAGGTCGTCGGTCTGGTCCGTTTCCGAAAACGCCTTGATGCCGTCGTAATGCGCCTTCGCGCTGCCTGCCATCCCCTGCCGCCACCAGTTGCGGATCACGCCCTGGTGCACGGTCGCGCCCTCGCGGTTGAACCCGTAGAACGGGCCGCTCGGCACGTCGAGGAAGAACTGCGCGCGATTGTCGGCGAGCGCTTTGCGGAAGCCGTCGAACACGTCGAGCGGCAAGCCCTCGGGGTTCGAGTCGGTCTTGAGCATCAGCGGCGGCACCGCGCTGACCAGCACCGCCTTCGCGACGCGGCCGGCCGGCTCGCCGTGCTTCGCGACGTAGCGCGCCACTTCCCCGCCGCCCGTCGAGTGCCCGATATGCACCGCATTGCGCAGGTCGAGCGCTTCGACCACCGCGAACGCATCCGCCGCGTAATGATCCATGTCGTGACCATCCCAGACCTGCGCCGAGCGGCCATGGCCGCGCCGGTCGTGCGCGATCACGCGATAGCCGTTCTGGACGAAGAACAGCAGCTGCGCATCCCAGTCGTCGCTGGACAGCGGCCAGCCGTGGTGGAACATGACGGGCTGTGCATCTTTCGGACCCCAATCCTTGTAGAAAATATCGACGTTGTCCTTCGTGGTGACGTATGGCATCGCGATGCTCCGGTGAGGTGGATGAACGTGGCGAGCGGGCCGGTTGCCATTATCGGCCATTATTGTGAAACCTCGACGCCATCGCGCGCAGCGACGGCCGATCATCCACCGGCAGGAAATGAACGATGCCGCGCGCGTCAGCCGTCCGTCGACACCGTCACGGCTTCCCACGCGCGGATTTCGTCGTCCAGCGCCGACAGTTTGCTCCGCACGAGCCGCAGCGCATCGCTGCCGAGCAGCAGATGCGCGGGCGGACGGTCCGCCGCGATCACGGCGAGCATCGCCCGCGCGGCCTTCGCGGGGTCGCCCGGCTGCTTGCCGCTTTTCTCCTCGCGCGCGCGGCGGATCGGATCGAACAGCGCATCGTAGTCGGCAATCGAGCGCGGCGTGCGCACCATCGAGCGGCCGGCCCAGTCGGTGCGGAACGAACCCGGCGCCACGGCCGTCACCGCGATGCCGAACGGCTCGAGCTCCTTGCCGAGGGTTTCGGAAATGCCTTCCAGCGCGAACTTGCTGCCGCAGTAGTACGCGATGCCCGGCATCGTGATGTGCCCGCCCATCGACGTGATGTTCAGGATGCGGCCGCGCCGGCGCTCGCGCATGAACGGCACGACGGCCTTCATCATCGCGACCGCGCCGAACACGTTCACGTCGAACTGCCGGCGCATCTCGTCGAGCGGCGCCTCCTCCATGATCCCTTCGTGCCCGTAACCCGCGTTGTTCACCAGCGCGTCGATGGGCCCGACGTTCGCCTCGATGTCCGCGACGACGCCGTCGATGCGGTCGAAGTCGGTCACATCGAGCACGCGCGCGACGGCCGCCTGCGCGGACAGCGCCTCGAAATCGCGCGCCGCCTGCGCGCTGCGCACCGTACCGACCACCGTGTGGCCGGCGGCCAGCGCCTCCCGCGCGAGCGCGCGACCGAAACCGCTGCTGACGCCGGTAATGAGCATGATGTTGCCGGATGCCATGTGAGCTTCTCCCGAATGTCGATCGAAGCATGCATACTAGTCTGACGCACTGCGCCGAATAAGCCCGATTCCGCTGATTTTCTTGCATAAAAATATGAGCACCTCGCCCATCTCCGCCCGATCTCCGGCGCTGTCCCCGCGCGACCGGAAGCGCCTGGTGACGCTGCTGCACGCGCTCGCGCCCGACGAAGGCTACAACCTGACGGCGCTGCCGAGCGTGCGCATCCTGCGCTCGAACCGCGCGCTGTCGCGCACGCCGGTGCTGTACGACCCGGGCATCGTGATCGTGTGCCAGGGATCGAAGCGCGGCTACTTCGGCGGCGAGCGCTATCTGTACGACGAGCACCATTACCTGGCCGTCTCCGTACCCGTCCCGTTCAGCATGGAAACCGACGCCACGCCCGCGCGCCCGCTGCTCGCGCTGTACCTGCACCTCGATTTCACGCTGGCGGCCGAACTCGCCGCGCAGATCGATCGCGCCGGCCTCGCACAACCCGTGCAGGCGCCGAAGAGCATGATGTCGACGCCGATGGATGAAGCGATGCACGCGTCGGTGCTGCGTTTCGTCGAGGCGATGCAGCGGCCGCTCGACGCCGCGGTGCTCGGCCCGGCGCTGCTTCGCGAGCTGTATTTCCGCGTGCTGACCGGCGCGCAGGGCGATGCGATGCGCAGCGCACTGGCGATGCGCGGGCAGTTCGGCCGGATCGGGCGCGCATTGCGCGTAATCCACACCGACTACGCGCGGCCGCTCGACGTGTCGCAACTGGCCGACGCGGCCGGCATGAGCGTGCCGAGCTTTCACAGCCATTTCAAGGCGATCACGCAGGTGTCGCCGATGCAGTACCTGAAGTCGACGCGCCTGCATCAGGCGCGATTATTGATGGTGCGCCAGGACCTGACGGCGGAGGCGGCCGGCTACGCGGTCGGCTACACGAGCCCGTCGCAGTTCAGCCGCGAATTCAAGCGCCTGTTCGGCTTGACGCCGGCGAAGGAGACGCAGCGCATGCGCGCGAGCTTCGCGATTCCCGAAGCGTTCGACGATGCGGTGTTCGTGTCGTCGCATTGAGCGGCGCCGAAGGTGGCCGCGACACGCGCGTTCATCGCTCGGCGTCGAGCGCCAGGCCGGCCAGCGACTTCAGGATGAATGCAGTCACGCCCCAGATGTCCTGCGGCTGGTCCGCCCAGTACCACCCGCCGGCCCGTTCGCCGTCCGCGTATCGCCGCGGCAGATCCGGATTCAGCAGCGCGGAGAACGGGAATTCGAAAATCTCCTCGACTTCGGCCGGCGCGGCTGCCCACGCGGCGGCTTCCGGCACGATGCCGACCACCGGAAAGATCGCGTGATTCCGCTTGCGGGTCTTGTGAATCGGCAGGCTGCCGATCACGCGCACCGCAGCGGGATCGAGGCCGATTTCCTCGAATGCCTCGCGCAGGGCGGTCGCGCCGATGCTCGCGTCGGATTCGGCTGGACGTCCGCCCGGAAAACTCACGTGCGACGAGTATTCGCTGAGCCCCGACGCGCGTTTGGTGAGCAGGATCGCCGGCTCGCACCGCGCGACGATCGCGATCAGGACAGCGGAGAATTTCCACTTGCCGTCGTTGTCCGCGAGGTACAGCCGCGCCGTGGGCCAGTCCGTGTCGGCGGGAATCTGGAGGCTTTCCACACCGCGTACGATCGTGTCCAGCGCGGCCTGTGGTAAATCGGTATGCGCGTCGCCAGGATTCAGGACGCCTTCATCGGATGTCATGTCTTCCTCCTGCATGCCTGCAAACCGGGTTCGCATGCGATTGCCCGTCGCCCCCGCTCGAACGCGATCGCCCGTTCAGGCGCAAAAATAGCCGCCATCGGTGACGAAAACCCGCTGCTGCGGCCGGCTGGCCGTCAACGAACCGGCGCACCACGATCATGCATGAAAACAACGCCACGTGTGCCGTACCCTTCGTCGAGTCCTGCAGGCACAATGGCGGGCGACATGCCCTTCACGGCTGCGATTCATACGAGCTGTCTCATGACCCAATACACCTTTCGCCTGTTGAACGTCTTTGCCGAATCGACGTTCGGCGGCAACCCGCTTTGCGTGTTCGACGATGCACGCGGCATGGACGACGCCACCATGCAGGCGCTGGCCGTGCAGTTCAACCTGTCGGAGACGACCTTCGTGCTGCCGTCCGATCGCGCGCATGCACGCGTGCGCATCTTCACGCCCGGCTACGAGATGGCTTTTGCAGGCCATCCAACGCTCGGCACCGCGCACGTCGTGCGCGAGCGCATGAACGCCGGCGACGCGCTCTCGCTCGAATTCAAGGCCGGCGTCGTCGACGTCACCGCGCGCGACGATGTGTGGACCTTCATCGCACCGCACACCGGCAGACCGAACACGGCGCCGTGCACGTTGCCCGATGCGCAGGCCGCGGCCCTGCTCGGGCTCGCGGAGGACGATCTGCTCGCGCCGCCGCTGTGGGTCGACACCGGTGCCGACCAGTTGCTGGTCGCGCTCAAGGACCCCGCCGCCGTGCGGCGCGCGCGCCCCGACGGCGCGCGCGTCGACATCTGGCCTCGAAGCAGTCTCGGCCGCCGGACCGCATACGTATTCGCGTTCGACGACGCGCGCCCGGGGACGGTCGTGTCCCGCTACTTCTTCGTGAAGCAAGGCGGCGGCGTGACGGAAGACCCGGGTACCGGTTCAGCCTGTGCGAACCTGGGCGGCTGGCTGCTTGCCGCCAGGCACGATATGCCGGCCGCGTTTCGGGTCGAGCAAGGCGAAGCCGTCGGCCGGCCTTGCCTGCTGCACTTGTCGGTCGATGCAGCGGGCGAAATCGGCGTCGGCGGCCGCGTGATCGAAATCGGGCGCGGCGTAATCAACGTGTGATCGACGTGCGCTCGCCGATGCTGCCGCTCATCGCGCACCCACCCGCCACACCGTCACTTCGTGCAGCGTCTCGCCCGGCTTGAGCACCGTCGACGGGAAGGCCGGACGATTCGGCGAATCGGGAAAATGCTCGGCTTCCAGCGCGAACGCATCGGTCTGCCGGTAGACCGTTCCGCCCTTGCCCGCGACGCTGCCGTTCAACCCGTTGGCCGTGTAGAACTGCAGCCCCGGCTGCGTCGTGTACAACTCGAGAAAACGCCCCGACGCCGGGTCGTAAGCGCGCGCGGCAAACGCCGGCGCCGACTGGCCACCCTGGTCCAGCACCCAGTTCTGGTCGTAGCCATGCGCGAGCGCGAGCTGCGGATACGCATCGCGCAGATGCGCGCCGATCGGCGTCAACTGGCGCAGATCCATCGGCGTGCCCGCGACACTCGCCAGTTGCCCGGTCGGAATCGACGTGTCGTCGGTCGGCGTGAAGCGCGATGCGGCGATCTCGATCAATTGCCGCTCGACGCTGCCGCCGGCCTGCCCCGCCAGATTGAAGTAGCTGTGGTTCGTCAGGTTGACGACCGTGTCCCGGTCGGTCGTTGCGCGGTAGTCGATGCGCACCTGATCGTCGCGGGTCAGCGTGTAGGTCACGTCCGTCGTCAACGTGCCGGGGAAGCCGTTCTCGCCGTCGGGGCTCACGTAGCGCAGCGTGACGCTCGCACCGGTCGCGTCGCTGTGCGTGCCGGCGACCGTCCATACCTTCGCGTCGAAACTGTCGGGGCCGCCGTGCAGCGTGTTCGGCCCGTCGTTGACCGGCAGCTTCCAGGTTTTGCCGTCGAGCGTAAAACGCCCGCCCGCGATGCGATTCGCATACCGGCCGATCAGCGCGCCGAAATGGATGTTGCCGTTGTGCGCTTCGTAATCGTGCAGCGAATCGAAGCCGAGCACGATGTCGGCCACGCGGCCGGTGCGGTCCGGCACCTCGAGTGCGGTCACGATGCCGCCGTACGTGATGATTTTCAGCGTCACGCCGTGCCGGTTCGCGAGCGTGTACTGGCTCACCGGCTGCCCGGACGCGGTCGTCCCGTAATTCGCATGGCCGATCGAGACGTCGGGCGCCGCCGATGCGACGGCTGCATGCAGCCCGACTGTTGCGAGCACACCTATCGCGAGCATCGATCGTCGCGGCCAGATTCGTTTCATGGAAGCCTCCGAAGGGGTGCGGTCCGTGCCCGCGCGCAAGTTGCGTGCCTGCACGCCGCCGCGTTTGCTATGCTGCGCGCATCGTCCGCCCGAGCCGAGCGCCGCCATGAATGCCATCGCCCCCGATATCGAGCGCACGCTGCGCGCCGCCTGCGACGCCTGCTTCGGCACTGCGACCGTGTGGCCGCTCGTCGCACGCGCCTATGGCCAGCCGCAGCGCTTCTATCACACGCTCGCGCATCTGGCGGAACTGTTCGCGCACCTCGCGCCGTATCGCGCGCAACCCCTATGGCCGGCCATCGAGCTTGCGGTCTGGGCCCACGATGTCGTCTACGCGACGACGCTGCCGGACTACGCGAACAACGAAGCGCGCAGCGCGCAATGGCTCGCGCAGGTCACCAACACGCACTGTACCGCGTCGTGGTTGCATGCGCACGCATCGCACGTGTCCGTTGCATCCGATCTCGTCCTCGCGACGCAGTCGCACCGGCTGCCTGAAACGTTCGCCGCCGATCCGGCATTGCAGCGCGCGGGGCGGATTTTTCTCGACGCCGATCTCGCGATCCTCGCGGCCGCGCCCGAGCGGCTTCGCGAGTACGACCGCGCGATTGCACGCGAGTGGGCGCAGGATCCCGATGCGCCGTCGGCAAGCTTCCGAGCCGGTCGCAGGCAGGCGCTCGAACATCTGCAGGCCCCGCTGTTTCGATCGGCGGAATTCGCGCCGCTCGAGCAGCGCGCGCAACGCAATCTCGACACGCTGATCGACTTCTACGCTTGAACGCCGTCCACATCGCGACGGACTTGCACGCTGGAGCCCGCGCCGTACCGGCACTGGTATGATGCCCCAGCCACCTCTACCGGAATTCGCGATGAAGCTGTCATTCGAAGCGCTCGAAGCCCTGGACGCGATCGACCGCACCGGAACCTTTGCCGAAGCAGCGGAACTGCTGCATCGCGTCCCCTCGGCGCTGACCTACCTGGTGCAGAAACTCGAAAGCGATCTCGGCGTGGCGCTGTTCGACCGCAGCGGACGGCGCGCGAAGCTCACGCATGCAGGGCGCATCGTCGTCGAGGAAGGCCGGCGCCTGCTGCGCGCGGCCGAGCAACTCGAAATGAAGGCGCTGCGGGCACAACAGGGCTGGGAAACGGAAGTCCGCGTCTGCATCGACGAAATCCTGCCGTTCGACGCGCTGTGGCCGTACGTGCACCGGTTCTACGCGCTCGGGATGGATACACGGCTGCGGCTGTCCACCGAAGTGCTCGGCGGCGCGTGGGATGCGCTGATTTCGCGTCGGGCGGATCTCGTCGTCGGCGCGGCGGGCGAACCGCCGGAATTGCCGGGCATCGTCGCGCGGCCGATCGGTTCGCTCAAACACGTGTTCGCGGTCGCGCCGTCCCATCCGCTCGCGTCGCTGCCCGAACCGCTGGCGATGACGTCGGTCGTCCAGTATCGCGGCGCGGTGATCAGCGATACGTCGCGCGAATTGCAGCCGCAGTCGGTCGCGATCGATGCGGGCCAGCCGACCCTCGCGGTCCCGACGCTGGCCGCGAAACTGGAAGCGCAATGCGAAGGGCTCGCGGTCGGCACGCTGCCGGAATGCATCGCGGCGCGCGCGATCGCCGACGGCAAGCTCGTCGCGCGCCAGGTGACGGGCATGCGCGACACCACGCACTGCTATCTCGCGTGGCGCGGCGACGAAGCGGGCCGCGCGCTGCACTGGTGGGTCGAGCAGCTCGACCGGCCCGATCTCGTCGAGCGCTTCACGACGCCGGACTGACGCGCCCGTTCACGGGCCGCCGGGCCGCCGGGCCGCCGGCGGTCGCTCGCGATCCGGCCCGGCGTCAGCCGAGCGAGTCGTGCAGCCGCTTCATTTCCTTCTCGAGCCAGCCGATCAGGCTGAACCCCGCGTGCGCCTTCTCGACCGGCGGAATCATCATCCGTTCCTCGGTCGCGATATGGTCGGTGAGCGACTCGCACATCAGCCTGCCGAGCGCCGGCTTCCTGCCGATCAGCGCCGACAGATCCTCGCTGCGAAGCTGATGCACGGTCATGGCCGTCATCGCGCGGACGGTCGCGTGAAGCCGCGTGCCGGCGAGCACGACCGACTGCCCGATCGCATCGCCCGGCGCCATCCGCCGGACTTCGACGTCGCCCGACGCGCCCGGCACGAACACCGCCGCGACGCCCGATTCGACGATGGTCAGCACGCGCGACTCCGAATCCGACGCATAGATCACGTCGCCCTTGCCGAACGAACGCGCGACAAGCGCATCGGCCAGCACGGCCAGATCGTCGTCGTCGACGCACGCGAACAATTCGACCGCACGCAACAGCAACAGCCGACGCGATACCGGATGCCCTGGCGATGTCGATGACGATGCCGACACCGCCGCACCGCCCGCGAGCGGCCGCCACGCGACGCCTGCCGCGGCCAGATGCCGATGCGCGAGATCGTAGAGCGCGTTGCGCACGGCCGTCTTCTTCTGCAGCGCGTCGACGTAACAGACGAGTTCGTACTGGATCGCGTTCGCGCGGAAAGCCTTCACGACGGCGATCGGCGCAGGGCGTGCGAGCACGTCGAGCGAACTCGCCGCGGCCCGCTCCAGTGCGCCGACGGCAACGGCCGGCCGCACCGCGGGATCGAGGTCGAGCGCGAGCGTGACGCCGTGCAGGCCGGCCGGCTCGCTGAGGTTCACGATGGTGGCGCGCGCCGCGGTGCTGTTCGGCACGACGACCAGGTTGCCGAGACTGTCGATCAGCTTCGTCGCGCGCCAGTTGCTCTCGACGATCCGCCCTTCGAGCTCGCCGATCGAGACCGTATCGTCGAGCCGGAACGGTTGCGTGGTATTCAGCACGAGCCCGGAGAACACGTCGTTCAGCGTGTTCTGGAGCGCAAGCCCGAGGATCACCGCGACGGCGCCGGACGTCGCGACGAGGCCGCTCAACGGCAGGCCGAGCACGTAGCCCAGCGCGGCCACCGCGGCCGCGCCGAACACGATGCCTTCCGCGATGTCGTGAAAGAGCCGCTGGCTGCGCCACGCACGCGGCAGCAGCAGATGATTGATCAGCAGGCTGAACACGATCGCGCACTGGAGCCACCATGCGATGCAGATGGCCTGCACCACGATCCGGTCGAGCCCGCCGAGCGACGCAGGAACGGCGAGCGGGCTGACGCCGGTCGCGAACAGCACGGCGCTCAGCGCTGCGAACGCCGCACAGCGACGGATGGCGCGAGCCACGGGGCGATCGTGCCCGAGCAGCCGCCACGCGGCGAGGTCGGCCAGCACGATCGGCGCGCCGTAGAGCGCCGTATCGGAGAAATTCAACATAGCGGAACGCAAGCGCGGCGCGCGAAAGAGTGGTGACGGCGGCACGCAGGCCGCCGCGCGGACGGCATCGTCGGGCACATCGCGTGCGGGCCGCCGATGCGCCGGCTGCGATCAGCCGCGCCGCTGCACGACGCCTCGCAGCGGCAGCCGCAACACATAGCGGCCGGCGCCCGCGATCGCGATCGTGCCGAACAGGATCAGCAGCATCCACGCGAATTGCGCATCGCGCAGCGGCCAGTCCGGGTGGACGAACACCAGCGCGACGAGCGTGACGATCATCACCGGCAGCGCCGCCAGCCTCGCGTACAGACCGACGATCATGAAGATCGGGCACACGACCTCCGCGAAGATCGCGAACAGGATCGACAGCGTGCGGCCAAGATGGAACGGGTCTTCGATCGCCGCGGCTTCGGCCGTGTAGTGGACGACCTTCGGCAAGCCGTGCACCACGAGCAGCAGCACGCTGGCAGCGACGCGCAGGAACAGCAGGCCGAGGTCGGTCGCGTGACGGGAAAGGTCGGATTGGTCAGGTTTCATGCGGCGGTTCGTCGGTTGAGCGGGAGGCGCGGCGACGCGCACGCCGGGCATTGCGCCGCGCCGGCGTTCAGTGAGGTCGCGCGAGGTCGACGGGCGCTCGGCGCCGGCGCGCACGCGTGCCGACGAGGTGCCGGCGCCCTCCGTTCAGGCAATCTACGCGTGCCGCCTGCCGCTGTCCTGTAACCGGGCTGAATCGTTCTGAAACGTGACCGACGCGCACGAACCCGGCGTCACGACTCGCGCGACGGCAGCTCGGACTCGGCCGCGTCGAGTCCGAGTGCGTGCACTTCCGACCACGCATCGTGCGCGACCTCGGTCGACCCTGCCGTATGCGCGAGCGCAGCCGCATACGCGGCCAGCAATCGCACGCGCGCATCGCCGGACATCGCGTTCGCGCCCGCGTCGCGCATCGCATCGAGCGCGACGCGCGCCCGTTCGCGACATTCGTCGACGAGCGACAGATCGAACAGGCAAGGCACCGCGACGGCCGCGAGCGCGATGCCGAGCGCCGCGTCGCCCTGCGCCGAAAACGCCCAGTCGAGCGCGGCGCGCAGATTGCCGAGCTCGCGCCGGACCACATCGAGCCTGGCCGTGCCGCCCGGCTCGTCGCCGCCGTGGGTCGCACGCCGGAACAACGCGAGGAAGTAGGTCGCATGCGCGCGCGCGGCAGCCGGCCCCTCGCCGTGACTGTCGAGCTGCTGTTGCGCATAGGCCCGCGTGGTCGTCAACAGCCGGTAGCGCGGCGCGCCGTGCGCGGTCTCGAGGATCAGCAGCGACTTCGACACGAGGCCGGCGATCGTATCGAGCAGGTCGGCGCCGGCCGGCCCGTTGGCGCCGACGACCTCGCGCACGGCCTCGATCGAGAAGCCGTCGCGAAACACGCCGAGCCATCGCAGCAGCAGGCGCTCGGCATCGCCGAGCAACCGATAGCTCCAGTCGTACATCGCCTGCAGCGTTTGATGGCGCGGCAACGCCGTGCGAAAACCGCCGGTCAGCAGCCGAAAGTGATCGTCGAGATGGGCAGCCAGCACGTCGATGCCGAGCACGGCGGCACGGGCCGCGGCCAGCTCGATCGCGAGCGGCAGGCCGTCAAGGCGACGGCAGACCGATGCCATCAACGACAGGCTGCGCGCATCGAGCGGAAACCGCGGATCGGCCGCCCGTGCACGCGCTGCGAACAATTGCACCGCGCTCGCGCGCATCGCCTCGCGATCGTCGGCGCCTTCGTCGAGTACGTCGAGCGGTGGCACCGGGCACACGCGCTCGCCGTGGATGCGCAGCGATTCCCGGCTCGTCGCGAGCACGCACAGCCCGTCGTCCGCGTCGGTGAGCGCGCTCGCGATCTGCGCGGCGGCGTCGAGCAGGTGCTCGCAATTGTCGAGCACGAGCAGCATCCGGCGACGCGCGACGCTGGCAAGCACTGCCTCGAGCGTCAGCGACCCGGTCGGCTGCGTGATGCCGAACGCGCCGGCGAGCGCGTCCGGCACGAAGCGCGGACACGTGACGGTGGCGAGCGAAACGAATACGGTGCCTTCCGGAAAGTGCTCGGCGGCGCGCGCCGCCGCTTCGATCGCGACCCGTGTCTTGCCGATGCCGCCCGCGCCGACCAGCGTCACGACGCGCGCGCCCTGCAGGGCGGCCAGCACGTCGGCGACCGTCTGTTCGCGGCCGAACAACGCGCTCGGCGCCGCGGACGGCCGCCACGTCGAGGCCCGCACGGGCGCGTCGCCGTCGTCCTGCCCGACGACCAGCCGATAGCCGCGGCCGGGCACCGTCACGATCAGGTTCCGGTCGCCGGCCAGCGCCTTGCGCAGCGAAGCGATGTGCACCTGCAGGTTGTTTTCCTCCACCACGGTGTGCGGCCATACGCGCTGCATGATGTCGTCTTTCGATACCAGCGCACCGTTCGCCCGAATCAACAGCTCGAGAATTTCGAATGCGCGGCTGCCGATGCGCAGCAGCTTGCCGTTCGAACGAATTTCACGTCTGTCGAGAAAAACGTGAAGTGTTCCAATCCGGATCATGGGAATTTCTTGTGAGTGACATTCAACGACGCTCGACTGAAATCGCGCGCCGGTTCGGCATCAATGCTACGGTATTTGCATGGTCGAATGATTCAAATTATCAGAATGAACGACTCGAATTTTTTGAAATGACGAAAAACCCCGCCGCGAGGCGCGGCGCAGCCTTTCGCATGCACCGAAATACGGCGGGGCCGCGCACGTTTCATGTGCAAATCGTGCATGCGTCCATGAATACGATTCCGATATATCAGGCGAATCGTTTTTCGGTCGGAGCAATACGGCGCATTTTCGTTTTGATTCGACCGGCCGGTTTATTTTCGGCCCCGCTATTGCGGCGGCCGAATATCCGTCGGCTTATTTGCCTGCCTCTGCGGCGCGATTCGACGCGCGGAACGGGCGCACGCCCGTTCCGCCGCCGGCATGCATCGCGCGATCAGGCCTGTGCGAACGCCAGCAGCTCGTCGTTCAGCCTGGCCGCGTGCGTCAGGTAGAGCGCGTGCGGGCCGCCTTCGTAGACGCTCAGCGTCGCATGCGGGACGCGTTTCGCCGTGGCGGCGCCCGTCAGCGCGAGCGGCGCCGTCTGGTCGTCGTCGCCATGAATCACGAGCGTCGGCACGTCGAACCGTAGCAGGTCGGCACGGAAATCGGTCTCGGAAAACGCGCGGACGCAATCGAGCGTGCCCTTCATCCCGCCCTGCAGCGCCATGAACGACGTCCAGTCGAGCGCCGCGCGCGAAACCGTCGAGCCGTCGCGGTTCGATCCGGTAAACAGCGGCCAGAAGGCGTCGAAAAACGCCGCGCGATCGGCCACGATGCCGGCGCGAATGCCGTCGAATACCGCGACGTCCACGCCGTCGGGATGATCGTCGCGCCGCACCACGAGCGGCGTCACCGAGCCGATCAGCACCGCCTTCGCGATGCGGCGCGTACCGTGCCGGCCGATGTAGCGCGCCACCTCGCCGCCGCCCATCGAAAAGCCGACGAGCGTCACGTCGTGCAGGTCGAGCGTCTCGAGCAGCGTCGCGAGATCGTCGGCCAGCGTGTCGTAGTCGTATCCGCTCCAGGGTTGACCGGATCGCCCGAAGCCACGCCGGTCGTACGCGATGCAGCGCAGGCCGTGCGACGCGAGATGATGCATCTGCACGTCCCACATGTCGGCATTCAGCGGCCAGCCGTGAATGAACACCACCGGGCGGCCGCTGCCCCAGTCCTTGTAGTGAATCGATACGCCGTCGCGGGTGGTGAACGTGCTCATGAGGGTTCCTTTGGAGTAGGGAAGCCGCGTACACGGACGCGGCCGAAGCGTGCGGCGCCGCACGTCATGCGCGGGACTGCCGGGCGACGAATTGCTCGAGCGCCGCCGCGAGAATCATTTCGCGGCAGTTCGCGGGGCGTTTCTCGCCGCGCCACTGCGGTTTGTAGATCGCGTCGCCGGCCCGGATCGGCTGCCCGGTGAGCGCGCAACGGCCGAGCCCGCGGCCGCGCGCCTTCGCGCTGATCCAGCGTTGTTCGTCGTAGCGGCAGCGCGTCGGGTCGCTCCACGACACCAGCATCGACGAATCGGTCTGCCGCTCGACCGCGACGATCGCGCAGCGGCGACGCACGTCGCCGCTCGAGGGCGTCGGCGCGTCGTCCCGATGCGGGCGACGCGAGCCGTCGGCCCCCCGCTCGCGCGGCATCATCCGGAGGCTCGCGGCGGGCGACGGCCTGAGCGACGTGATCATGTGCTCCCAACGATTGAAGGCGTCCATGGCGGCATATCCAGGCAGGTGACGGGCGGCGCGGGCCGGGCGGCGCCGTTCGCATGGTGCGCAACGTGTGCCGATGACCCGATGCTGACGATAGTCGCCGTTCGCTGAAGAGTCCCGGTCGCGCGCTTAATTTTTCTGCAGCGCGACAAAATCCGCTCGCGGCGCCGCGGCGTTCAAGAAAATTCAGCCGGATTTCAGTACGGCGCGCCCCGCGCCGCGATACGCTCCCGACGGCATTCGTTCGTCCGCGCGCGCCCCTCGCCGCGCGGCGTCGCATGCCGAACGGCTGCCGGGCGGGATGGCCGCGGCCGGCCGCTACCGATCCATCATCCCGTGCGGCATCGCCGCCGCATACCTCAGGAGTCCAGATGCATTCCGAACAGACCGATGCCGTCGCTTCGGCCCGCCGCCGCGACATGCTGCTCGCCGGCGCGACGGCCGTCGCCGCAGCCGCGCTGCCCGCGATGGCGGCCGCGGCCGGCACGCCTTCCCGCAGCACCTCTTCAGCCCACCCAGGAGCGCACACGATGAACACGATCACCACCAAGGACGGCACGCAGATCTACTTCAAGGACTGGGGCAGCGGCCGGCCGGTCGTGTTCTCGCACGGCTGGCCGCTGTGCGCGGACGCCTGGGATGCGCAGATGCTGTTCCTCGTGCAGCACGGCTATCGCGTGATCGCGCACGACCGCCGCGGCCACGGCCGTTCGAGCCAGCCGTCGCACGGCAACGACATGAACACGTACGCGGACGATCTCGCCGCGCTGCTCGACGCGCTCGACGTGCGCGACGCCACCCTCGTCGGCCACTCCACCGGCGGCGGCGAAGTCGCGCGCTACATCGGCCGCCATGGCACGAAGCGCGTGTCGAAGGCGGTGCTGATCGGCGCGGTGCCGCCGCAGATGGTGAAGTCGCCGACCAATCCGGGCGGCTTGCCGATGGACGTATTCGACGGCATCCGCAAGAACGTCGCGGAGAACCGTTCGCAGTTCTACAAGGATCTCGCCGTGCCGTTCTTCGGCTTCAATCGCCCGAACGCGAAGCCGTCGCAGGGCACGATCGACGCCTTCTGGTCGCAGGGGATGATGGGCGGCATTCACGGTCAATACCTGTGCGTGAAGGAATTTTCCGAAGTCGACTACACCGACGACCTGAAGAAAATCGACGTGCCGACGCTCGTGCTGCACGGCGACGACGACCAGATCGTGCCGATCGACGATTCGGCCCGGCTGTCGTCGAAGATCGTGAAGCACGCGGTGCTGAAGGTGATCGAGGGTGGCTCGCACGGAATGTGCGTCGTGAACGCCGATCGCATCAACGCCGAACTGCTCGCGTTCCTGCAGGCGTAAGCGTGCCGTCTGCCGCGGCGGCGCACATGTCGTCGCGGCAGATGCGTCGTTCAGGACTTTTCAGATTATTTCAGCCGCGCGATACGGCGCTTACGGCGCCCGCACCGGGCGCAGCAGGATGCCGAGCAGCGCGCCGGCGAGCGCGAACGCCATCGCCACGCGGTAGTTGTCGGCCAGCGCGAGCGTGGTCGCCTGCACGCGCACCGCGCGATCGACGAGCGCATAGGCCGCCTGGTTGCCCGTCGCGAACGTGGCGCCGTGCGCGACCAGCGACGCCCCGCTGCCCCGCAGCCGCTCGAGCGTCTCGGGATCCGACAGCGACACATGCAGACCGACGAGATTCGAATGGGTAGCTTCCCTGATGCGCTGAATCACCGCGATCGACGTCGTGCCGAGCTGTCCGCTCAGCAGGCGCGTCGTCTGCACGACCGCGCCGAACGTCAACGCATGCTCGGCCGACACGTGCTTGCCGAAGAAGAATATGACCGACGTGAGCGCCATCGTCTGACCGAGCGCCTGCAGCAACTGCGACGGAATGAAGTCGGGCTCGGCCCAGACCGGCGTGAGCCGCGCCCCGAGCGCGAACGCGATCGCCACCATCGCGAAGCCGGCGACGATCAGCCGGCGCGGGTCGACACGCTGCAGCAACAGCGCGACGCATGGCGCGAACAGCAGTTGCGGCATTGCGATCCAGCGCAGCGTATCGCCGATCTGCAACGGCCGAAGGCCGTACGTGCTGGCGAGAAACAGCGACGGGATGAAGCTCGTGTTGAGCACGGTGAAGCGCACGAGGCCGACGAGCACGATCAGCAGCGCGACGTTGGGCCGCACGAGGTAGCCGAGATCGAGGCCCGCGCGCGGCGACGCGAGTTCGTGGATCAGGAACGCGGCGATCATCAGGATGCCGGCGGCCAGCAACGCGACGATCAGCGGCGATTGCAGCCAGAACAGCCGCTCGCCCTGGTCGAACGCGATGCACAGGCACGCGAACCCGCTCGCGCCGAGCAGCATCCCACGCGCGTCGATGCCGGACGCGAAGCGCTTGATCGGCTCGTCGGCGAGCGACAGCATCAGGCACGCGATGAACGGCACGGTCAGCACCGCGTTCTGCCAGAACAGCCAGCGCCAGCTCAGGTGTTCGCTGTACCAGCCTTCGAGCGTGGCCGACAGGTTCAGCGACATCTCCAGATTCATCGCATACGCGGCGATGCCGAACGGAATCAGCCGCGGGGGCAGCGTGCGCACGACGAAGCCGACCGTCAACGGCACGAACACGCCGGAGGCGAGCCCCGCGATCGCCTGGCACACGATGAACGCGCCGAATTGCGTGCAGAGCGGCAGCACGCTTTCCGCGCCGAGAAACACCACGGCGCCCGCCACCAGCACGCGGCGCGTGCCGAACATGAAGGCCGCCGCGATCGCGAGCG
The DNA here is from genome assembly GCF_001523445.1 of Burkholderia sp. ABCPW 11. Lineage (NCBI taxonomy): Bacteria > Pseudomonadati > Pseudomonadota > Betaproteobacteria > Burkholderiales > Burkholderiaceae > Burkholderia > Burkholderia sp. ABCPW 11. Next base: position 122,215 of record NZ_LOVM01000048.1, read on the forward strand.
GCCCGACGAACATCTGCGACGCGGTAAACGCGGTGTTGATCCACGCGCCCTCGTCGACGCCGACGCCGAGCGCGCCGCGCACGTCGGCCAGCCCGAGCGACGTGATGCGCGACGTCAGCGTCGCGACGATCGCGCCGAGCAGCACGGCCGCGATCGCGGCGATCGACCGAAACGTCGGGATGTCGGAGGCCGGGCCTGCGGCCGGCGCCGGCACGGCACTGCCGGTGGCGAACGTCGTGTTCATCGTCGAGCGGCTCCCGCCTGTCAAGCTGGCGCAAGCATAACGCGGTGCGTCGAATCCTGCCCGTACGATGGAGTTTGCCGATCATGACCCCACCTTCCCCCGCGCCGTCGCCCGCCGTGCCCGTGCGTTCCCGCAAGCCGGCCATCGTCGCGATCGCCGCGATCGCGCTGCTGCTCGTCGCGCTGCTCGTGTACGCGTTCGACGCACGCGATCGCGGCACCGACGACGCATACGTGACCGGCCACCTGCACGTGATCTCGCCGCGCGTCGCCGGCACGGTCGAGCGCGTGCTCGTCGACGACAACCAGTTCGTGCACGCGGGCGACGCACTCGTGCAGATCGACCGGCGCGACTTCGACGTGCGCGTCGCGGCGCAGCGCGCACGCGTCGCGCAGGCGCATGCCGACGCGACCCGCGCCCGCGCGCAGATCGAACAGGCGGACGCAGCGCTCGTGTCGGCGCACGCCGATGCCGAAAAGGCCGAACTCGATTACGCGCGTGCACGCGAACTGACCCGCGAGACGCCGCGCGGCCTGTCGAAGCAGGAATTCGATGCGGCCGATGCCGCCCGCAAGTCCGCCCGCGCGCGCGTCGCGGCGGCCGACGCGCAACGGCGCAGCGCGATCGCCGCCGCCCAGGCCGCCGACGCCGCGTCGAGCCAGAACGATGCCGAATTGCACGACGCACTGCTGCAACTCGGCTACACGGCGGTCGTCGCGCCGTCGGACGGCTACGTCGGCAAGAAGACCGTCGAGACCGGCGAACATGTCGCGCCCGGCCAGGCGCTGCTCACGCTGGTCGAGCCGCATCCGTGGATCGTCGCCAATTTCCGCGAGACGCAACTGCGGCACGTGCGCGCCGGCGACGTCGTGCAACTGCGGTTCGATGCGCTGCCGCAGCACGCGTTCACCGGCCGCATCGACAGCCTGTCGCCCGCGACGGGCGCGCAGTTCGCGCTGCTGCCGCCCGACAACGCGACCGGCAATTTCACGAAGGTCACGCAGCGCGTCCCCGTGAAGATCCTGCTCGACGGCCCGGCCGCGACGGAGCCGCGCATCCGGCCCGGGCTGTCGGTCGTCGTCACGCTGCAACCCGGCGGCGCAGCGCGATGAAGCGCGCCTTCGCCGTGCTCGCCGCGAGCCTGCTGGCCGCATGCTCGATCGCGCCGCAGCCGCTCGCGCCCGTCCCGGTCGGATCCGACCGTTTCCGCCATGCCGATCCGTCGACCGATGCGCGTGCGCCGTCGCTCGCGGCATGGCCCGCCTGGTTCGGCGATCCGCAGCTCGGCCGCCTCGTCGACGCCGCGCTCGCGCACAACCTCGATCTACGCGCGGCGGCCGCGCGGGTCGACCAGGCGCAAGCGCTGCTCGGCGTGCGCGATGCCGCGCTGGCGCCGACCGTGCGCGTCGATCCGTCGTTCAGCCGCACGCGCGTCTCCGGCACGGTCGACAACGCGCTGCCGAAGCGCACGATGCACAACTGGTCGGTTCCGGTCGCCGCGCGCTACGAAATCGATCTATGGGGGCGCTTGCGCGGCGACGCCGACGTCGGCGAACAGAACGTGCTGCAGGCGGCGGCCGACCGCGACGCGGTGCGTCTGCGCGTAGCGACCGAAGTGGCCGTCGACTACCTGACGCTGCGCTACGTCGACGACGATCTCGTGACACTCACGCGCGCGATCGGGCTGCGGCGTACCGCGCTCGACGTGATCGCCGCACGCGTGCGGGCCGGCGCGGCGAGCGATCTCGACGGGCTGCGGGCGTCGGCCGATCTCGATACCGCGCATGCCGATCTCGCGGAGAGCCGCCGGCTGCGCGAGAACCTCGTCGACGCGATCGCGGTGCTGACCGGCGTGTCGCCGACCGCGTTCGGCGTCGACACAGGCGTCGTGCCCGTGCAGGTGCCGGATGTGCCGGCAGGGCTGCCGTCCGCACTGCTCGCGCAACGCCCGGACGTATTCGCGGCGGCACGGCGCGCGGATGCCGCATCGCTCGAACTGGGCATCGCACGCACCGCGTGGCTGCCGACGCTGACGCTGACCGCCGACGGCGGTTTCGCCACCCGCGACCTGCGGTCGTTTCTCGACCGCAACAGTTCGCTGTGGGGTCTCGGCACGAACGTCGCGCTGACGCTGTTCGACGGCGGCAAGCGCGATGCCGCGGTGGCCGCCGCACGGGCCGGCACCGAGATCGCCGACGCAAACTATCGCGCGACCGCGATCGGTGCACTGCGCGACGTGCAGGATGCGCTCAACGACATCGCCGCGCAAAAGGAGCGGATCGTTCGCTACGACCACGCGGCGCGCGCGACGGACGCCGCGGCGCGGCTGTCGCTGAGCCGTTACGCGCACGGTTACGTCAGCTACCTGGAAGTGATCGACGCCGATCGCGATGCGCTGAATGCGCGGCGCCAACTGATTCACAGCCGGCAGGCGCTGGCCGTCGCGACGGTGAGCCTCGTGCGTGCGCTGGGCGGCGGGTGGACGCCGCCGGCGCCTTCCGGCCGAACCGGGCCGGTCGAGGGCCGCACACCTTTCAGAACGTTTCAGCGCCGCTTCAGGCAATGATCGCGGCCTCTGCGTAGACTGCGTTCATGAGCTGCCGCGCAGGACGGCGCTTGCGCCCGTTATCGACTGCTGGAGTGACATATGATCCCCGTCGCCAATTACCGCCTCGCCGCAAGACGGTCGCGGCCGCATCGGACAGCCACGCACGGCCGACACGCATCGTCCGGTGTTGCCGCGCATCGCATCGCTTGCCGCGCACCGCGTCGCCTGGAGCGCGCATGAAGCACAAACGACTCTGGTTCGGCGCGGCCGGCATCGCGATCGTGGGCGTCGCGGTCGCAATCGGCATCATGGTGCGGCCGTCGATCGCGCCGATCGATCCGCCCGCCCCCGCTTCGTTCGATCCGCAACTGGTGCGCGCCGGCGCGCGCGTCGTCGCGCTCGGCGACTGCGTCGTGTGCCACACCGCGAAGGACGGCAAGCCGTTCGCGGGCGGGCTGCCGCTCGCGACGCCGTTCGGTACGATCTACGCGACCAACATCACGCCGGACGCCGAAACGGGGATCGGCCGCTGGTCGCGCGATGCATTCACGCGTGCACTGCGCACCGGCATCGGACGCAACGGCCAGCCGCTTTACCCGGCGTTTCCGTACATTCATTTCACGCGGATGTCGGACGACGACATCGCCGCCGCGTACGCGTACCTGATGACGCGTGAGCCGGTACACGCGACGGCGCCCGCCAACGACCTGATATTCCCGCTGAACTTCCGGCCGCTGGTCGCGTTCTGGAACGTGCTGTTCCTGCGCGAAGGCGCGTATCGACCGGACCCCGCGCAGTCCGCGCAATGGAACCGCGGCAGGATGCTCGTCGACGGGCTCGGCCACTGCGCGTCGTGCCATTCGCCGCTGAACGCGATCGGCGGCGAGCAACGCGGTCGCGCGTTCGACGGCGGCATCGTCGACGGCTGGGAAGCGCCGCCGCTCAATGCGCTCGGCCAAGCCGTGCGGCCGTGGACACAGGCGCAGCTCGTCGCGTACCTGCGCACCGGCCGTGCGAGCGAGCACGGCGCGGCGGCCGGGCCGATGCTGCCGGTCACGCGCGATCTCGCGACGGTGCCGGTGGAGGACGTCGAGGCGATCGCCGCGTACATCCTGTCGATCCAGAAACCGGCGGACGCGCGGGCGGCCGCGCATCCGGTCGAGCGCGCCGCGACGACGCCGGCCGCGCAGCGCGGCGCGACGCTGTTCCAGGCGTCGTGCGCGCAGTGCCACGGGCCGGCCGCGCCGATGCAGTCGATCGGCGAACGGCCAACGCTCGCGTTCAGCACGGCGGTCAACGCCGATACGCCGCGCAACGCGATCCAGATGATGTTCAACGGCATCGGCTGGCACGGCGAGGACACGCTGAACTACATGCCGTCGTTCATCGACCAGTACGACGACGCGCAGATCGCCGATCTCGCCGCATACGTGCGCGAGACCTATACCGATCGTCCCGCATGGTCGGGCGTCGACGCGCTGGCCGCGAAGCTCAGAAAAGAGGACACCGCACGATGATCACCCTCACCGTCAACGGCGTGCGGCACACGCTGGACATCGATCCGTCCACGCCGCTGCTGTACGCGCTGCGCAACGACCTGCACCTGCACGGCGCGAAGTTCGGCTGCGGCCTCGGACAATGCGGCGCCTGCACCGTGATCGTCGACGGCAAGCCGACCTTCTCGTGCCTGATGCCGGTGGCCGCGCTCGGCGCGCGCAGCGTGCGCACCATCGAGAGCCTCGGCACCGCCGAGCATCCCGGCCCGCTGCAACGCGCGTTCATCGAGCACCAGGCCGCGCAGTGCGGCTACTGCATCGCCGGAATGATCATGCGCGCGCAGGCGCTGCTCGAACGCAATCCGAAGCCGAGCGAGCAGGAACTGCGCACGCACATGGAACCGAACCTGTGCCGCTGCGGCACGCACATGCGGATTCTCGCGGCGGTGCGCTCGGTCGCGGGGCTGCCGGCTCCCGAGCCCGCCTCCGCTCCCGTCACGATCAGCAAGGGGCTGTGATGAATTCCCACGACGACATCGACGAAGGCCGCCGGCACTTCATCGTCTCCGGGGCGCTGTTCGTCGCGTTCAGTCTTGCGCCTGCCTCGCGCGCGGCTGCGCAACTGGTGATCGCCGACGAAGGCGCGGCCGTGCATGTGGCGAAAGCCACTCAGACGCTCGCCGGCAGCCTGAAGACCAATCCGCTGCTCGACGCGTGGATCAAGATCGCGCCGGACGGCAAGGTCACGGTGTTCACCGGCAAGGTCGAGCTCGGCACCGGCGTACGCACCGCGCTGCTGCAGGTGGCCGCCGAGGAACTCGACATGCAGCCGTCGCTGATCACGTTCCTGACCGCCGACACCGGCGCGTCGCCCGACGAAGGCCTGACCGCCGGCAGCCATACGATGGCGGACAGCGGCTCCGCGCTGCTGAACGCGGCCGCGCAGGTGCGCGCGCTGCTGGTGGAGGGCGCGGCGAAACGCTTCGGCGTCGATCCGCGCACGCTGACGACCGCCGACGCGGTGATCAAGGCGCCGGACGGCCGCACGATGACCTACGGCGACGCGATTCGCACCGTCGACCTGCACCGCAATGCTGCGCCCACGTCGCCGCTGAAGAACCCGGCGACGTTCGCCGTGATCGGCACGTCGCTGCCGCGCGTCGACATCCCGAACAAGGTCACGGGCGGCGTCAGCTATGTGCAGGACATGCAGTTGCCCGGCATGCTGCACGCGCGCGTCGTGATGCCGCCGGTATACGACGCGAAGCTGCTGTCGTTCGACGAAGCCGCGATCCTGAAGCTGCCGGGCGTCGTGCGGATCGTGCGCAACGGCAGCATGCTCGCGGTGGTCGCGCAAGGCGAATGGCAAGCGGTGGTCGCGCAACGCGCGCTCGCCGCCGGCTGCCGCTGGTCACCCGGCCGCGCGCTGCCCGAGCGCGGCACCGTGCACGCGGATCTGAAGCGGATCGCGACGCAGCGCATCGAGATCGCGAACACGCACGCGGCCACCGCGCCGGCCGTGAAGACGCTGAACGCGACGTTCCTGAAGAACTACCTGCTGCACGGGTCGATCGGGCCGTCGTGTTCGGTCGCGCATCTCGAGAACGGGACGATGACGGTCTGGACCCACTCGCAGGGCGTCTACCCGCTGCGCGACGCGCTCGCGGAGATGCTGTCGATGCCGAAGACGAGCATCCGCTGCATTCACACCGAAGGGTCGGGCTGTTACGGACACAACGGGGCGGACGACGCGGCCGCGCATGCCGCGCTGATCGCCGCCGCGATGCCCGGCAAGCCGATCCGCGTGCAATGGATGCGCGAACAGGAACACACGTGGGATCACTTCACGCCGGCGATGGTGACCGAGGTCAGCGCATCGCTCGACGCGAGCGGCCGCATCGTCGACTGGAACTACGCGTTGTGGAGCAGTTCGCACAACGAGCGGATCGTCAACGCCGGCCGGCTGCTGCCCGCGCGCATGCTGGAGCCGCCGTTCGTGCCCGCGCCGTCCACGCCGATGCTGCAGCCCGAGGGCGGCGCCGACCGCAACGCGATTCCGCTGTATGCGCTGCCGAACCAGCACATCGTCAACCACTTCTCGCCGACGATGCCGCTGCAGACGTCCGCGATGCGCTCGCTCGGCGCGCACACGAACATCTGGGCGATCGAAAGCTTCATGGACGAACTCGCGCGCGCGGCCGGCGTCGATCCGGTCGAATTCCGGCTGCGTCACATGGAAGACCATCGCGCGAGCCAGGTGATCCGGCTCGCCGCGAAGCACTTCGGCTGGCCGAGGCCGCCGCGCGCGCGCAACCGCGGCGTCGGCTTCGCGTTCGGCAAGTACAAGAACCTGATGGCCTACGTCGCGATCGCGGTCGAGGTGTCGGTCGTGCCGGAAACCGGCCAGGTGACGCTCGAACACGCGGAAGCCGCCGTCGACGCGGGCCAGATCGTGTCGCCGGACGGGATCCGCAACCAGATCGAGGGCGGCATCGTGCAGGCCGCGAGCTGGACGCTGTACGAGGCACTGCAGTACGACACCGAGCGGATCCGCAGCTTCGACTGGAGCAGCTACCCGATCCTGCGCTTCTCGGCCGTGCCGCGGAACGTGACGGTCCATCTGATCAATCGCCCCGGCGCGCCGTTTCTCGGGGCGGCCGAGGCGTCGATGGGGCCGACCGCCGGCGCGCTCGCCAACGCGATCTTCGACGCGACCGGCCAGCGCATGCGCGAAATGCCGTTCGCCGGCGACGCGCTGAGAAAGCGCATCGACGCATAGCGATTCGGCCGCACCCGCTACGCGATCCCGATACCCGACCGGACGGCGCCGGCACGCACCGGCGCCGCATGCCGACAGGCTGGAGAACTTCCGACGATGGATACCTTGCTTTCGATGCGCGTGTTCACGCGCATCGTCGAAACCGGCAGCTTCACGCGCGCGTCCGACACGACCGGCCTCACCACGCCGCGCGTATCCGCGCTGCTGAGCGCACTCGAGCAGCATCTCGGCTGCCGGCTGCTGAACCGCACCACGCGCCGCATCTCGCTGACCGAGGACGGTCAGGCTTATTACGAACGCTCCGTCGCGGTGCTGCGCGAGATCGACGACATGGAGGCATCGGTTTCGCAGGCGCGCAACGTGCCGCGCGGCCGGCTGAAGGTGAACCTGCCGCCCGCGATGGCCAAGCAGGTCGTGGTGCCCGCGCTGCCGGCGTTTCTCGACGCCCATCCGGGCATCATGATCGAACTCGGCGTGACCGACCGGCAGATCGACCTCGTCGGCGAAGGGGTCGACTGCGTGGTGCGCATCGGCGCGCTCGACGATTCGGGGATGATCGCGCGGCGCATCGGCAGCCTGACCACCTGCACCTGCGGATCGCCCGCGTATTTCGCGCGATGCGGCGAGCCCGAGACCGTCGACGATCTCGCGCAGCACGTGGCGGTCAGCCACATCTCGGCCGACACCGGGCGGCCGCGCGTGTGGGATTACGTCGTCGACGGCGAGCCGCGCATCGTGCAGATGTGCGGCACGGTGGCCGTGAACGACGCGGACAACTACATCGAGTGCGGCGTCGCCGGCATCGGCCTGATCAAGACATCGCTGTACCTCGTCGAGCCTTACCTGAAGTCGGGCCGGCTGCGCGAGGTCCTGACCGATTTCAACGCGCCGCCCAAGCCGATCTCGGTGCTGTATCCGCCCAATCGCCACATCCCGGTCAAGCTGAAGGTGTTCGTCGACTGGCTCGCGGGCCTGTTCGAGCAGATTCCGACGCTGCAGGGCAAACGCGGCTGAACCCGCACGGCGCGGCACCTTTGCGTGCCGCGCAACGCTCGATTGCGCGGCGTCTCGCTTCCGGCTTTATCGATCGGCGCGAGGTCCATGCGCTACGCGCGCATATATCGCGAACCCGGATCTCGTCGAGCGCATCTCGTCCGCGCGCGGTGGCGCGATGCAATCGGTCGCACGCCGGCCGCCGCACGCCGGACCGGCGCCGTCACGTGTCGCTCCACCGCGCGCCCAGCACGCGCCCGCAGAAATTCGGCCGATGAAAATCCGGATCCGCGCGTTCGAGCACGTCCGCGCTCCACGTGCCGAACGTCGACTGCGGCCGATGCTCGACGCCGCGCGCGACCATGTCGAGGAACGCTTCGCGAAAGCCGCTGCCGCGCGGGTAAGTCGCGAGCAGCGCCGTGCGCTCGTCCGGCGTATAGGCGTCGAAGTCGGTCGCCATCAGGTCCGTCGACACCGCGCACGCCAACGCACGCGCGAGCGGCGACGCGCGGACGGCCACGCCCGGCGTCGTATGCAGCGCGATCGCTTGCCACACGTCGTCGCGCATGCGCCGCGACCGGCGATGCCGCAGCAGCAGCGCGTGCGCGGCGTCCGCGCCGTCGAGCTCGTAGCGTCCGGTCGAACGGCAATACGCGGGGCTCAGCCCCATGTTCGCGTACATCGCGGCGACGTACAGTGCGTCGGCGTCGCACGCGTCGCCGGCGCGCCGCGCGGCGAGCGACGCGAACACGAACACGCGCGCCGCGTGATCGACGAGCGCGGCGGGCAACGACGCGCGGGCCGCGTCGGCTGCCTCGACCGTAACGGGCGTGCGCGGAATGCGAACGCCGGCCACTTCGTCGCCGGTGGCCGATGCGCGCGGGTGCGCAGCATTCATCCTGTCTCCTTCATGCCCCGTGCCCGGGGCGGAAAATCGTTCAATGCACGGCGGCGTGCGGCGCGCACCGGCACGCGCCGCTCAAAACGCGACGCAGCAGCGGCCGAAGGCTTCGCAGCGTTCGGCCGCCGCACTTGCCGTCGGATAGCGCGGCCGAGCGAAGCGGCGTCCGTGACCGTGCGCCCGGCACGCGTCGATGCCGGCAGCCGCGCACGCGTCGCCCGCCGCCGATGCGTGCGGCGCGTCGCGCCCTCCGGCACCCGCCGCATCGGCGACGCCGCCTGCGGCGACCGGCGACCATGCGGGGCTGACGGGCGGCGGCGGCGGCGCGAGCGGCGAAAATTCCTGCTCCGCATGCACGACCTTGCCGTCGACGACCGTCAGCACCGACGACAACGCCGGGATACGCCGCGCGTCGACCGTGAAGTAGTCGTCGCTCAGCACCGCGAAGTCGGCGTACCGGCCGGGCACCAGCGCGCCCTTGCGATGCTCGTCCGCGGAGAACCACGCGCTGCCGACCGTGTAGCGGCGCAGCGCCTCCATCCGGCCAAGCCGGTTGCGCGCCGGATACAGCGCGGTGCCGCCGACGGAGCGCCCCGACACCATCCAGTACAGCGCGACGAACGGGTTGTAGCTCGCCGCGACCGTCGCACCCGAGCCGGCGCCGACCGGTAGCCCGGCCGCGAGCATCGCGCGGATCGGCGGCGCGCGCGTGGCCGCCGCCGCACCGTGGCGCGCGATGAACGCTTCGCCCAGGAACGCCATGCGCGGCTGCACGGTGATGCCGCCGCCGAGCGCCGCGACCCGCGCGATATTGGCATCCGAAATCGTCTCGCAGCGATCGAAGCACCAGCGCAGCCCGTCGAACGGCGTGTCGCGATCCACCGCTTCGAACACGTCGAGGAAGCGGCCGATCGATTCGTCGTAGGTCGCATGCAGCCGGAACGGCCAGCGGTGGTGCACGAGCAGCCGGACGATGGCCGCCAGTTCCATCTCGATCGACGCGGGCAGGTCGACGCGCGGCTCGAGAAAATTCCCGAGATCGACCGCCGAGAACAGCAGCCGCTCACCCGCGCCGTTCGCGCGCAGAAACGCGTCGCCGTCGCCGGGCGCCGTCAGCGCGATCCATTTCGCGAAGTCGTCGAGTTCCCGGCCGGCATGCCGCGCGCCCAACGCATAGGCGATGCGCGTCGTCAATTCGCCGCGCCGCGCGAGGGTCGCGACCGCCGCATAGTCGTCCGGGTACGCGAGGCCGTCGCCGCCGGCGTCGATCGCGCTCGTCACGCCGACGCGGTTCAGCGCGCGCATGAACTGCCGCGTCGAGTTGACCCGGTCGTCCGCATCGAGCATGGGTGCGCGGGCGAGCGCCTCGAACAGCACCGCCGGGTCCGCATGCGCGAGCAGCAGCCCGGTCGGCCGCCCGTGACGGTCGCGCCGCAGTTCGCCGCCCGGCGGATCGGGCGTGTCGCGTCCGTAGCCGAGCGCACGCAGCGCGGCCGCATTCAGCCACGCGCAGTCGCCCAGGTGCTGGATGAATACCGGCGTGTCGGGCGCGATCGCGTTGAGCTCGGCCGCGGTCGGTCCGCGCTTCTCCGCGAACTGCAGCGCGGTCCAGCCGCCCGCCACGCGCGCCCATTGCGGCGCGGGCGTGCGTCGTACCTGCCGGCTCAGCAGGTCGAGCGCGTCGGCAAGCGACGACACGCCGTCCCAGCGCACCTCGAGGTTGAAGTTCATGCCGCCGCGGATCGCCTGCAGGTGCGCGTCGATCAGGCCCGGAATCACGGTACGGCCGTGCAGATCGATCCGGGTCGTGCCGTCGTGAGCATGGCGCAGCACGTCGCGATCGTCGCCGGTCGCGACGATGGCCCCGTCCTTCACGGCGAGCGCGCGGACGAACGAGCGCTGTTCGTCCTGGGTCGCGATCTTGCCGTTGAAGACGACGAGGTCCGCCGAACGCGCGGGTTCCGTCGCTCTAAGCACCGTCGGGCCTCCCGTGCGCGCCGGCACGCGACGCCGCACGATACGCGCGGCTTCCCGCCACGCACCGGCAAGCCCCCGCAGCGCACGCGTCGGCACGCATGCTGCGATTGCGCGGCCGCACTGCCGTACCGGATTCGCGCATCGTCATGCCGCCTGCTGGGCCGCGTCGGCGGCATCGCGCCGCGCGCGGGTCAGGCATGGCGCGGGCGGCGCATCCTGACGGACGAAGTTCTGCACGCGCAGCAAGCGACGCACGTCGTGTGCGCGCGAATGCGGATCGAAGTGCCGCGCGACCCCGGCGACCAGCGCCGACGCTTGCGCGGTATGCCCGCGCTCGATCAGGTGATCGGCGAGATCGAGCGAGCCGCGCAGCGCCCACATCGCGGCGCCCTGCGCGTTCGCGGTCTGGATCGCCATCTGCAGATGACGATGCCCGTCGGCCTCGTACGCCACCGCGAGATTCGCGCCGACGGTACGCGCCTGCTCGAGCATCGCGACGCCTCGCACGCGCAGCAGCTCGGGGACGAACAGGTGCTCGCCGTGCGCGCGGCAGCGCGCGAGCGTCGCATCGAGCCGGATGCGCGCCTCGTCTGCGCGGCCGGTCCGCACGAGGCCCTCCGCATACGCGACGGTCAATGGCGCGAGCACGCGCCGGAATCCGCTCGCCTCGATGCGCCGCAGCGCGGGTTCGAGCCGGGCGAGGCCGGCGCCGGGATGGCCGGCCTGGATGTCGAACTGGCCGGTCAGGCATTCCGCGTGACTGCGCCAGATGTCGAAACCGTGCGCGTCGGCGGTCGCGCGCAGCGTCGCGAGATAGTCGGAGGTGATGTCGTGATCGCCGTAGCGCAGCGCGATCGGCACGGCGGCCGCACCGAGCACGATACACAGCGCGAGCGGCGACGGGCCGCGGCGCCCATGCTCGACCGCTTGTGCGGCGACGCGCATCGCGTGCTCGGGCTCGCCTTGCATCCACAGAAGACGGATCAACATCGTGCGGCCCAGCGTCGCCATGTCGACGCCCAGCGCGGCCTGCGCGCACGGCGATTCGCCTGCGTCGGCGAGCTCGGCCGTCGCCGCTTCCAGCCGCTCGCGCGCCTGCGCATGCTCGCCGAAGTAATGCAGCGACGTCGCGACCATCGCGTTCGCCAGCAACCGCTGCGACCGGTCGCCGCGCCGCTCGGCCGCCCGCTCGAAGCGCGTCGCATAGCGCAGTGATTCGTGAATGTCCGACAGCGTCAGCATCGTGTTCCACAGCCCGACCAGCGCGCGTGCGTCGAACGCATCGTCGCCGATGTGCGCGGCGAGACCGAGCGTGCGATCCCACATCGCGGCGGCGGCCGGTGCGTCGCCGTCGGTATGCAGCAGCGCCGACGCGCAGGCCGCCCGCAGCCGCATCTCGCGCGCGGCGTCGACGGGGCCCGCGGCGCGCGTGTCGAGTTCGTCGAGCACCTGGCGTGCGCGCGCCGTGCACGCGCGCATCCGCGCCGGCTCCAGCAGCGCGCGCGCCAGCCGGTCGGGCTCGGGCACGCCCGCGGCCTCGGCGGCGTCCGCCGGTTCGTCCGCGGCCGACGCGGGCGCATCGGCAGGCGGCACGTCGGCGGGCGCCACGAGCCGCACGGGCGCGCGCTCGCGCTCATACTCCGCGTGGCGCGCGACGATGCGCTCGAACTCGCCTTCGTCGTGCAGTTTTTCCAGCGCGTACGCACGCGTCGATTCGGTCAGCCGGTAGCGCGCAGATGCGCCATGGAACTCGACCGTCACCAGCGATTTCGCCACCAGCTCGCCGAGCACCGCGATCATGTCCGCGGCCGACGTGCCGGGCTCGGCGGCGACCGCGTACGCGGCATCGAACGAAAACGGCCCGATGAAGCACCCCATCCGGCGAAACAGCGCGCGCGCGGCCCGATCGAGCAGCACGTAGCTCCAGTCGAACGTCGCGCGCAGCGTCTGATGACGCGGCAGCGCCGAGCGCAGCCCGCCCGTCAGCAGGTTCAGCCGGTCGTCGAGACGCGACGCGACGACCGCGAGCCCGAGCGTCGCCACGCGCGCCGCGGCCAGTTCGATGGCAAGCGGCAGCCCGTCGAGGCGCCGGCAGATGTCGCCGATCAGCCGCATGCCGGCTTCGTCGACCGTGCAATCCGGCGCGGCCGCGCGCACGCGCTCCAGGAACAGCTCGACGGCCGAACAGCGGACGATTTCGTCGGCGGACGCGTCGCCGTCGGGCACCGCGAGCGGGCTCATGCGCAGCACCGCTTCGGCCGAGATGTGCAGCGGCTCGCGGCTCGTCACGAGCACGCGCAGCGAGCCGGCGCTCGACGTCAGCGTTTCGACGAGGCTCGCCACCAGATCGACGATGTGCTCCGCGTTGTCGAGCACGAGCAGGCAGCGCGACGTCGCGAACGCGTCGGCGATGCGGTCGATGGCGGGCACGCCCGGCGTATCGAGGCCGAGCTCGGCGGCGAGTGCGATCAGCATGTCGTCGCGCGTCGACGCGCGCGCCAGCTCCACGAACAGCACGCGCTCGCGCGAGCGGCTGCGCACGCGGTGCGCGACGCGCACGGCAAGACTCGTCTTGCCGATCCCGCCCGCGCCGACGAGCGTGACGACCGGCGTGCATTCGAGCATGTCGACGATCTGCGCGAGTTCGGCGTCGCGCCCGACGAGCGGCGCGATCGGCGACGACACGGCGGCATCGGGCGGGACGGCGACGGCCGGCGCTTCGGCGGCCGACACGGGGTCCGGGCCGGGCGACGCGCTCGCCACCAGCAGGTAGCCGCGCCCAGGCACCGTCTTGATCAGATCGCGGCTCGCGCCGAGCGCCTTGCGCAGCGTCGCCACATGCACCTGGAGCCGGTTTTCCTCGACGATCAGGCCCGGCCAGACCGCGTCCATGATGTCGTCCTTCGACACGACCGAACCGCTCGCGCGGTGCAGGACTTCGAGAATGTCGAGCGCGCGCCCGCCGATGCGCAGCGACGCGCCGTGACGGCGAATGTCGCGTTGCTCGAAATCCACCGACAAAGTTCCGATCTGAATCATGGCCGCCTCCGGTCCCTCGGGATGACCGCCGGATGAACGCGGCAGTTCACCTGGCGGGAAGTCCGCGTCCGGCGCACCCTTGCGCCGGACGGAAAATGTCGAATTCCGGACCGAGTGTAGACGGGTGGCCGCTGAAAATCTTGAAAGAAAATGCGCTCTGCCCGCGGCTGTCGGTCGGGCGCGATCGGCACGATCGCTTGCGTGTAAAAGTGGGGCGCTATACTCTGCCGGGCCGCCCGCGCAGGCGTCGAGCCGGGCTGCGCACGCACCGCGCACACGCGTTGAAAGCAATTTGTAACGATTGCCAGCGGACGTTTATGCAAATTCATTTTGAACGTTCGCGTGCGCATCTAAACTGGACTCGTCATTTCACGCTCCGAGTCCCTCGCTGGGGAATTCCATGTCAGACTCCGTCATCGCCGCGCCGGTGGCATCGTCTCCGCGGCGGCCGAAAGATACGCTCGGCTGCGTGTCGAGCCTGCTGGCAAAGGATGTCGAAACGACGTCCGGCGGCCTGAAGCTCCACCGCAAATGCATGCGCGAAGCGCACGTCGAGCGCATCGAGATGCCGCCGTGCGACCGAGGCTTCCTGGTGGGCGTGTCGCTGGGCGGCGGCCACCGCCGCACGCTCTATGGGCGCACCGGCGCGAGCGAACGCCGGTTCCAGCATCACTCGATCTACATTCGCGATTTTTCCCGTCATTTCCACGCGGACCTGTACGGCAACTTCGACTTCGTGCTGGTCGAGCTGCCGCATGCGTATCTCGAACGCGTCGGCCCCGAGCACGGCGGCCAGCCGATCGGCGGCCTCGCGTGCCGCCCCGACGTACGCGACCCGGTACTCGGCCATCTCGCGCACGCGGTGGCGGACAGCCTCGACGCACCCGGCCCGCTGAACGCGCTGTTCATCGAGCAGGTCGGGCTCGCGATGGGCACGCATCTCGTGCGGCGCTACGGCAACGCGCGCACGCGCGAGCTCGAGCGCAAGGGCGTGCTGTCTCCCGCGAAGGTGGCGCGCGCCCAGGAGCTGTTGATGGAAAAGGCGGACCTCGGCGTGTCGATCGAGGAAGTGGCGAACGAATGCGACCTGTCGCGCGGCTATTTCATCCGCGCGTTCTCGCGCACCACGGGCCGCACGCCGCACCAGTGGCTGCTGGAGCAACGCGTGACGCGCGCCCGCGAGCTGATCGAGACGTCCGACATGACGCTGGCCGACATCGCGGTCGCGTGCGGCTTCGCCGATCAGAGCCATCTGAACCGCGTATTCGCGCGGATCGTCGGCCATCCGCCCGGCGCGTGGCGGCGCGCCCGATCGCGCTGACCGGCGGCATGGACGCACGTCGGGCCGTTACCGCACCGGCGTCGCGTCGTAGTTGACCGGCACCCAGTCGTATTGCGCGCCGTCCCGGCGCAAGTGCCCGAGCCCGGGAAACGCGATATGCGCGGCACCGACGAGATAGCGTCGATCGGCGACGCGCTTCAGCGTGGCCCGCCGCGTGCGGCGGGCGGCGCCGGCATCGCTGTCGTACTGCACCGTCGCGTCGACGTCGCGCAACTGGATCGCCGCGACGTGCACGATGTCGCCCCACGCGAGCATGCCCGCGTGGCCGCTCTCGATCAAATAAGCCGTATGGCCCGGCGTATGGCCCGGCATCGGCACCGCGCGAATGCCGGGCGCGAGCGTCGCTTCGCCGCGAAACGTCCTGAAGCGGCCGGCCGCGACGTAAGGCGCGACCGCCGCGGCGGCCGCATCGAAGAACGACGCGAGGAACGCCGGCGCCTGCGCCTTGTTGGCGGGGTCAAGCCAATACGCGGCCTCGACGGCGTTCACCCGCACGACGGCATTCGGAAACGTCATCGCGCCGTTCGACACAATGCCGCCGACATGGTCCTTGTGCAGATGTGTGAGCAGCACTTCGTCGATCTGTTCGGGCGCATAGCCGGCCGCGCGCAGATCGTCGAGCAGCTTGCCGCAGCAGTCGCCGTACAGCGTGCCGGCGCCCGCATCGACGAGGATCCGCTTCGATCCTGTATCGACCAGGAACGCGTTGATCGAGCCCTGCACGGGCGGCTTCAGGAAGGCGCGGTCGAGGTCGCGCCGGATCTCGTCCTTCGAGACGTCGCGAAACACCGTGTCGATCGGAAACGGATGGGTGCCGTCGGACAGCGCGATCACCGTGAAGTCGCCGATCTTCTGCCGATAGAAGCCGGGAGGCTGCCGGCCGGCGGCGGGGGCCGGCGCCGTGGATTGCGCTTCGGGTTGCGCGTTGGCGTGGGCTTCGGGCTGCACGCCGGCCTGCGCAAGCACCGCGGGCATCGACAGGCCCGCGCACCCGGCCACGATCAGCAAACGGGCCGCATGCGCAACGCACGCGTGCCGGAACAGGGTCTTCATGCGATCTCCGTGACGAACCGTGCGCGCGCCCGGCCATGAACGGAACGACCCGCACGACACGCGATGCCGCGCAGCTTATCGGGCGCCGCGGCGAAAATCCTGAGCGGCGCCTGAATCGTCCTGAAGACACGGCGCGCGAGCGCGGCCGCGCTCGACGGCGCCGGCATCGCGCTGCCGCCCGACTGGCTGGTCGGTACGGATGTCGAAGCAGGCCGCCCGCAGCGGCTGTTCGAACGGTACGACGTGACGCCGCGCTCGGCACGCGCGGCGATCACCGCGCTGTACCTGCCGAACCGGCGCGGCTCGAAGCGCGTGACCGCGTTGTGACCGCGCTCATCGATTTCGTCGCATCGCTTGCCCGCGCGCGGCCCCGACACGCGCCGCGCGGCGTGACGCGTCACCAGCCGAACTTCGCTTCCATCCCGAGATAGTCGGCGTTGCGCGCGCCGAGCGTGCGAATCGACGAGCCGAGCTGGAAGTGCACGGCCTCGAGCGCGAGCGCGACGTTCGCGTTCACGAGCCAGTCGACGCGCGCCTGCGCGTACATCCCGGTCCACGCGCCGCCCTTGCCGGCCGTGCCCGGCACCGCCGACATCCCCTGCCCGTAGATCGCGTCGGCGGTCGTCTGCCGCCACTGGAAGCCGACCGCGGTGAGCACCGTCACCGAGCTGGCCGGCTTGAACGTCAGCGACGGCTTCACGTGGATCAGGTTGCTGTATCCGGTGTAGCCGGCGAGCGTGAAGTAATAGCCGTTCGGAAACAGCGGGTTGAACGTGCCGACCCGCCGGTCGCCCGGATGCGCGTCGCCCGATGCGCCGTCGACCTGGATGCCGATGCGTGGTGTGCCGGCCGTCTTCGCGAACGTGTAGCCGCCCAGCGCGCCGAACGCCCATGCGCCGACCGTGTCCTGCCCGACGTGGCCGGTCTGCAGCATCGCCTCGACGTCCCAGTCGACCCCATCGGTCTTGCCTGCGTAGCGCATGTCGAACACGTCGCGCCGCTCGGTGCCGGATGCATCCGGATAGCGCGCGTTGTCGCGCGTATAGCGCGACCAGTACGCGGACAGATCGCCGGGCCCGGTTCCGTTGCGCTCGACGCGCACGCCGTCGAATCGCAGGTGCCGGTTCGACACGTCGTCGAACACGGCCGCATTGCGATACTGCACCGGGCGCGTCACATAGCCGATCAAGCGCCATTTGCCGATTTCGTAATCGGTCCACAGTCCATCGTATGCCTGCCGCACGTTCGGGCCGTCGCGCACCGACACGAAACGCTGCAAGTCGAACGCCATCTCCTGCCGGCCGATCCGCGTCTTGAACGTGCCGGGCCCCAGTTGGTCGACGTACGCGACGAATGCCTGCTCGAGGTCGAGCTGATCCTTGTCGACCGGACCGACCGTGTCCTTGCCGAACGGCCGCGCATCGACGAACTGCACGAATGCCTGCAGATGCCCGCGATAGCGCAGGTCCGCGTGTACGTTCGCGCGCTGGATCACGTAGTTGTCGTCGTGCGCGGCGCCGAGGCCGAACAGCGGTGCATTGTTCAGCTCGAAGCGCTCGCGCAGGTTCACGCCGAGCGACAGGTAGGTCGACGGGTCGTCGCCGAGCCGTATGTATTTCAGCGCGTCGAACGGCTTGCGCGGCACGCACGGATTCGCGAGCGCCGACCAGTCCTCCTGCCAGCGGTTGAACGACACCGTCGGACGTTTCGCGGTGCACGACGCCGCGGCAGCGGCCGGCGACGCGGCCGCGCCGGCCGCCGCTACATCGGCATCGGCGCCGACGGCCGCCCCCGCGTGCAACGCGGCGCCGCCCGCCAGCACGACGCACGGCAACGCGCCGCGCAACGATCGCTTCATCGGCCGGCGCACCGTCATTTCGACCGCGCGTGGATTTCGGCGACGTAGCCGCCCGGGAACTGCACGAGCGCCGCGTCGCGACCGTCCGACTTGAACGGCGGCACGAGCACCGTCACGCCCGCGGCTTCGGCCTGCTTCAGCGTCGCGGCGAGATCGGCGACTTCATAGCCCGTCATTTCGCGCCCGAACGGGTACGGCAGGTGGCCGTCGGTCGCGAGCACGGTCATCTTGCCGAAGCCCGATTCGATGCGAATGCGGCGGTAGGTATCGTTCGGCCGGCCGATCTCGATGCCCGGCGCATGGCGCACGTCGGACACGATCTTGCCATGCGAGAACGCGGCGAAGTTGCGTGCGAGCTTGCTCGCGCTTTCCGGCGATACGTACACGCGGTTCTCCGGCACCGTCTGCAGCGGGTCGTAGTTCGGCGCCTGCGTGTGCCAGTACAGCTGCATGTTCACGCCGCCCGGCCAGCGGACGATCGCATCGCGACCGATCGGATCCGGGAACGTCGTCACGACGATGTCCGCACCATGCGCGCGCGCCGATTTCACCGCGACGTCCATGTCGGTGACGAGATAGCCGGTGCGTTCCTCGCAGAACGGATACGGGATCGGCGTCTTGAAACCGAATACCGAGATCGTGCCGACCGGCGTCAGCACGAGCTGCGACATCGTCTGGCTCGGCGTCGGCGTGACCTGGAACACGCCCTGCTTCGACTTCTTGCCGCCGAAGGTCGCGACGAAGCTGTCGGTGAAGCGGTCGAAGTCTTCGGGTGCGACGCACACGTGCGTCGTGTCGTACTGCGGGCCGACCGCAATCGCGGGGAAGCGCGCCGCGGCGGCCGGCGACGCGATGTCGTCGAGGTGGGTTTCGTCGGCGAGCGCCGGCACGCCGGCCAGCAGCGCGGCGAGCACGGCCGACGACGCGGCGGTCATGCGCAGCAGGTTGCGCAGATTCAGTGAACTCATCGATTTTCTCCTTGATGGTGACGCGCGCGGCCCGGCGCCGCGCGCGGATTCGGATTCAGCGGGATGCAGGCTGCTCGTCCGGGCGGCCCGGACGACAGGCGGGAAACACGCGCATCGCGCGCGGCAGCGTGCGACGCAAGCGGACGCGCGCGGCTTGCCGCGCGGCGGCAGACGGAGCAGACGCATCGCTTCCACACGGTCGTCGCGACATCACCGCATGGCGGGACCGCTGCGAGCGGGGTCTCGTCCATCGTCGAGCACGGTGACGAGGACGAGCCCGCCGATCGGTCCCGGATCGTCGAAAAATGCGTCAAGGGCCATGAAGCGCGCGATGCGTGTCATGTTCCAGAACTCGGCGGCCCGCCGGCAGCGCCCACGGCGGCGACACCCGCGTGCGGACCCATGCCGCGGAGTCGCACGTGGTATGCATCGCCATCTCAGACCGCCCAGCACGAACAGCCGAACGCGCCCCAGAAGCCCTTCGCGTCCGACGTCGGCAACGCACTTGCCCATG
>NZ_LOVM01000049.1:0-242962 GCF_001523445.1 Burkholderia sp. ABCPW 11
ATTGCTTCATAAACCTGACTTACTTTAGTGTGAGACTCTTGATACTTTTGCTATCTGATCCGAGGATCAGCTCGCTTTCAATCAAGCGCCCACACTTATCGGCTGTTAATTTTTAAAGAGCATTCTGCTAGGGATCTTGAACCCCTCAGCAGCGCTGCGTTTTCAGCAGCAGAGAAGCGAGATTATTAACCGTTTTTTGAAACTCGTCAACAACTTTTTTAACTACTTCGTTGCGACGACTGCGGTTTAATTTCATATGCGCTGGAGTCGCTAGAACCGACTTCAACAGCACCGCTTCCCTTCCTCCCGCGCCGCGTTTCCGTTAGCGCGAAAGAGGCGAGATTCTAAGCACCTGCCCCCGTCTCCGCAACCCCCTTCGTGAAATATTTTTGACATGCGGTGCCCGCGGCCGTCGAGCCTCTCGATTGGTCATATATAAGCGAGCGCGGCAGCAGCAGCCGCGCTCGCCCGCGAACCGCCGCCGCATCGAACGCAACCTGCGTCACTCACCGTCCCACCATCGCCCTCACCACGCCGTCGCGCCGAATCAGCCCGTGATACAGCGCAGCCGCGAAGTGCGCGAGGAACGTCAAGAAGAACAGATAGGCCAGCACGCGATGCGCAACCCGAAGCCACGCGAACGTCACCGGATCGGCCGACACCAGCGCCGGCAATTGCACGCCGCCGCCCAGCGTCACCGGATATCCGCCCGCCGACAGCATCGCCCAGCCGATCAGCGGCATCGCGACCATCAGCGCATACAGCACGAGATGCGACCCGTGCGCGGCCACCTTTTGCCACCCCGGCAGATCGTCGGGCAACGCGGGCGGCTTCGACAGAATCCGCACGACGATCCGCACACACACCAGCACCAGCACCGCCACACCCAGCGGCTTGTGAATCGCCACCAGGACCTCGTGCCGCGCGGAAACCGACGCCACCATCCCTACCCCGATGAACAGCATCGCGAGGATCATCGCGGCCATCACCCAATGCAGCACCCGCGCCGGCCAGCTAAACGTCGTCGAAGCCTTCATCATCGTCCCTCCCCACTCAATCGCGCCACGCCCGCCACGCCGGCCTCTTCACTCGTGCGGCGCAGATACGAATCCGCATACGCGGCCGAGCGCGCCGCCAGCAACGGATCGCCCGACACCTGGATCCCCTGCGGCAGCACCGTCGGGTCGTAATTCACGTCGCGGCACGGGCCGCTGTCCTGCGCCGCCACGCGATCGAGCACGAGCGTGCCGGCGTCGATCGTCGTGCGCTGCGCGGGCCAGATCTTCGTCGCGTCGTCCACCGGGTCGCCGGGCTCGGCCAGCGTGACCAGCAGCTTCCACTTCTGCGCACCGGCCGCGATGCGCTGCGTCACGTCCTGCTGCAGCACGTTCGGATCGGCGGCCGTCGCGACGTCGCCGGCGCCCGCCGTCTGCTCCGGCACGACGCGCCACCGCACCGCCTGGCGCTTGCCGGCCGCGTCGACGAAGTAGAACGCGTTCAACCCGTAATAGCTTTCGGTGACGTAGCTTGCGCTCGGCTTCGCACCCTTCACCCATTGCAGGAAGGCGCCCGCCTCCGGATGCGCGCCGAAAAACGCCTTCACCTTCGCCGGGTCCGGTTTGCCTGTCTTCGGATCGGGCCGCGTCGCGAGCGTCTGCTCGTAGAACGCCTGCGGCGTCGCCACCGGAAACACCGGCATCGCGTTCATCCCGGTCCGCCATTGCTCGCCGTCCGGCGCGGTGAGCTTCAGCGCGAGGCTGCGGATCGGCACGCTGCTGTCGGGCGCGTACGGGTTGCCGCCCGGCAACGCGAAGCGCCCGACCACCGGCGTGCGCACCGCCTTGAAGAACGGCGCGACCGAATACGCGCTCGCGGCGCCGTTGCCTTCGAAGTAGCCGGTCACGCACACGCCCTTCGCGTGATTGCGCCGAAAGCCCGGGTGGACGCCGCTGTTGGTCTGCAGTGCGTCGACGAGCCGGTGCGGGGTCAGGCGCGCCGGCGCGAGCCACCCGCCGGCATACCCGAACGCCGCGGCCACGCCGGCCACCGCGCCGCCGATCACGGCCCAGCGCCACCACCCGCGCCCGGGCTCGCGCTGCGGCGAAGAAGACGAAGATTGCTTCATGAATGCACTCCCGATCGTCAGATCATTGTCGAACGCGCGTAGGACGCCGCCCGCGCCGCTTTATTCCACGAAAAGTTTTTTCGTATGCTGGAGGGAATAATCGGTGCCGACCGGCGTCCTACGCGGCATCCACGACCCTTTCGGCAACCGGCCCGGCCATGCCCTCCACCGCCCTCGACGACGACGCGTTGCGCGAACTCATCCCCCGGCTGCGGCGCTTCGCGCTGTGGCTGGCGCGCGACGTCCACGCGGCCGACGATCTCGTCCAGTCGACGCTCGAGCGCGCGCTGTCGCGCTGGACGAGCCGTCGCGACGACGCGTCGCTGCGCAGCTGGCTGTTCACGATCCTGTATCGGCAGTTTCTCGACGGCAAACGCAGCGCGAAGCGCTACGCGTGGCTGCTTGGCCGCATCCACGACGACGACGAAGCGCACTGGCCGTCCGCCGAACGCGAATTCGCGGCGCGCGCGACGCTCGAGGCGTTCGGCCAGCTCTCCGACGAACAGCGCAGCCTGCTGCTGCTCGTCGCGGTCGAAGGTTTCACCTATCAGGAAGTCGCCGACCTGCTCGACGTGCCGATCGGCACCGTGATGTCGCGGCTCTCGCGTGCGCGCCAGGCGCTGCGCCAGCTCAGCGACGGCGAACTGCCTGCTCCTTCCTTGCGGTTGATGAAGAAATGAACACGCCTCCAAACGAACACGACCTTCAGGCCTACGTCGACGGCCAGCTCGACGACGATGCGCGCGCCTCGGTGGAACGCTATCTCGCGCTACATCCGGAGCGCGCGGAACAAGTGAAGCAATGGCAGCAGGACACGCAGCGGTTGCGGGCCGCGCTGGAGAGCGTGCGGATGCCGGCGGATAATCCCGCGCTCGATCCGGCGGCGATTCGCGGCCGGCGGGCGGAGCGCACGCGGATGCGGTTCGCGATGGCGGCTTCGTTCGTGTTCTGCGTCGGGCTCGGGACGTTCGGCGGATGGCAGGCGCGCGGCTGGAACGCGCCGCCGCCCATCGCGCCGATGAGCGATGCGGTCAAGGCTTACCGGATGATGGTGGTCGATCAAACGGCGAAGGTCGATTACCGGCCGACCGGTGCGGGCGATTTGCAGGAGTGGCTCACCAGGCGCGTCGGTGCGTCGGCGAAGCTGCCGGATTTGAGCGCGGCGGGGTTCACACCAGTCGGCGGACGGTTGTTCACGACGGACAGCGGGGCCACGGCCGCGATGGTGCTCTATCAGGATGATGCGGGGCAAACGCTGAGCTTCTATCTCCGGCCGGCGGAATCGGAACATCGGCTGCTGCCGGCCGGGCAACGCGTGGACGGCGCGCTGCTGGCGCGGTATGGATCGGTGAACGGCCTCAACTATGCGGTGGTCGGGCCGGCCGGGAGTCTCGGGGAGAAAGCAGTCGTGCAGGCTCTCGATCAGCAGACTTGAAGTGATACGATGCGCGCCCGGATGGCGGTCGGTGGCGGCCGCCAGCGCCTTTTCCGGCGCGGCTCGGCGGGCTTGAACCGGCTCACGCTCACCGCTCGAATGCACAGCGTTTCGACTGACTTTCATCGGCTGTTATTCACATCCAGTCCGCGCCGGCGCCCTCGCCTTTAAAATCACAGGGTTTCGAGTCGCCGCGGAACAGGATATCCACATCGATCATGACGGTGCCGCATGCCGACTTCGATGGGTTCGCTCACCTTTGGCATGCACAGCGTTTCGGGTTGTTTTGGGCGCCGATATCCACAACCCGGGTGATTGACCAAGCGTCTTCGCCAGATTCGACTGCGCTCACCCGTTGAATGCACAGGGTTTCGAGTGGCTTCGAGTCAACGATATCCACAAGACATTCGACTTCCGGAAGTCGCACGCGATTTGTTCGCCGCCCTCTTTCATTGTCGGCAAAGCCTTGTCGGGCAAGACATTCAGGTCAACGAGCCCATCGAAACCGGAATGCTCACCTGTCGGGTGCACAGGGTTTCAACTGGATCGTGCGCCAGTTATCCACACACTGCCGCTCGCGCTTCGGGTCACTTCGTTCCGACTATCCCGAGAACCGCGCCGGTTTCCGGCGCGATGAGGTAGCGGATCGGCTCCGGATCGTCATCGAGCCACGTATTCGCCGCATGTCCATACGCGTTCGCAAATCGCGCGAACCCCTCGCGCTTGCGCGTCCAGTGCGACAAGCTCGTCACACGTTGAAGCAGCCAGAAAATCTTGCGCCGAGTGGCGTCGTCCGTCATGTCGTGCTGTTCGATCGTGTCCGTCACGATGGCTCCGCTACGCTCATGTCGGCGTGTCGTCGTTGCACAGGCCGCTACGTTCCAACACCTCCCGCAGGCATACCGGGCACACGAGCTCACCGGCGTCCCACAGCTGCACGAACATGGCCTCATCGTCGATGCGGAACGTCGATTCAACGATGTCGATATCCGGCCCGAGCACCTTGCGCAAGAACGTTTCGTCGAACCAATGCGTGGCGCCATGCTTCACGCTGGCATCGGTTACCCGCACGACGGGACAATCGCGGATCACGTCGATCGACAAGATCGCGGCCTCGATATCCGGTGACGTCCGCGTCGGCCGGATCAAGCCGTGCAACTCGCAGCGCGCGACGCCGCGCGGCCAATTCGCATTCGCCGCGACGACGGACGTGTCGAACGCCTGTTCCTTCGTCGTCGGTTTATAGGGCACCTCGCCGGAGCGCACGAGCAGTTCGTCCAGGCATGCCGAACACAGATGCGCACGCAAACGCTCCAGCGCCGCAATCTTCGGAAACGCCTTCACGTGCGCAACGTTGTCGACGAAAGTTGCATCGACCTCGTGTTCTTCGAGTTCGGCACGCAGCATCCACATTTCACGGCTGTACTTCGGCCGGTCGAGCGAAACCTTCACGAGTTCGCCGGGCGAAAACTGTCCGCGCTGCCGAATGCACACGGCAACGCCCGCCGATGTCGCGATCCCGTTATCGCGTCCGTGCCGACGGCACATGATCGGTCCCATTACCGGCTCCGGTGGCGGGCAGTACTGGTATCGCCGGGGTCTTGCTTCGATTTCATCTTATCGCTCGTCGTCATCGATGCGTCGTCCGTCGCGACGAGAAATACTCGGTGATCGTCGCGATCACGACCTGGTGCGTGGTGGTATCGACCGCTTCGCCCGGTGTCGTCTGCCGTGATCACCCTGCCTCCTTCCCGAGCCATCCGACGATCGCCGCGATATCTGCGTCGGAAAGCTGCCCGATACGCTCGACGGAAACACCGTAGTCGAGATCGAACTTCACGTTGAATCGCTCGCCCTTGTAGCGGCAACACAGGACTTCGGTTTCCGGTATCGACACGCGTTGCTCGAACATAATGTCGCCCGGATGTCGCTGCATCCGGTGTACGACTGCGTCGATATCGAGCGCGTGGAGGCGGGTCAACGAAGAATCGGTCACGTGCCGTGAGCTTGTCCGTCGGGCTTTGCATCCTGGATGCCGGCGATTCTACAGACATGAAGGCTTACGCATCGATCGATGCGCTTCACAGCGTTCCGCTTCGTTCATCCAGTCGCTGCACTCAGTGCATATCCCGAGCGGATCACAGTCGACGGACTGTGCTTATCCAAAGGTGTTAACAGCATTCGTATATATACGTAGTGGTAGTTAACAAACCCTGTGCGCCACAGTGGATAACATCCGTAACGCACTGAATTCTCGGCGCGAAGCGAAATGCATAACCCTGGGTGCGCGACGTGAACAGCGCCCGGCAGCACAGAACAACTTTTCGTCGATTCACAACCGCGCCGACATATCCTCAATCGTTCCACTGTGAATCCAGAGGCTTGCCGAATGGTTATCCAAAGGGGAATGTGGATAACACCGTCGCATATCGAAGCGTTTTGCTGTGAGGCGAACGGATGAAGCCAACGTTGCCGGCATCGCCAGCCGCGCAACATCGATCGTCAGCCCGCCGTGCGAGCGTTTCAAAAAATTTTCACGAAGGGGCTTGTGCTCCCCTAAAACCCTCTCTATAATTCGCGGCTTCTTAGGCTCGTAGCTCAGTTGGTTAGAGCACCACCTTGACATGGTGGGGGTCGTTGGTTCGAATCCAATCGAGCCTACCAACGAACAAAATGAAGGGGTCCGGCAGCACGACTTGCCTACAGGCAACACGGCTCGCCAAACATACGAACGCCACGCGGCAACTTCGCGTGGCGTTTTTCTTTTCCGGTCCGAAACGATGCGTGACGCCCCGATGCGTCATGTCGTGCGAACCGCGGCATCGCATCCTCCGTTCGACATCCCGACCTGCCACACAACGGCCGCTGCACGGCGCGTAGAATCGTCTGCGCATCGACGTGGCAGCTTCGCTCGTCGCCCGATTTCCACCGCATCAAAACAACGACGCGCGCTTCGCGCGCCTGAGAGCACACGACATGTCCGAGGTCACGACCGCCGCACCGCGCGCAAGCCACGACGAAATCGCCGCTTACGTCGGCAAGAAGGCCGACTGGTACGAACGAAAGTGGGCGATCGCCGAATCGCGCAAGAGCCGGCAGTCGTGGAACTGGGCCGCGTGCTTCCTCGGCCCGGTCTGGATGGCGTATCGATGCATGTACTGGCAGGCGGCCGCCGTGCTCGCCGGCACGCTGGGCATCACGCTGATCGAGTTGCTGTACTTCCCGGGATACTTCGAATCGAGCATGCTCGACCCGGCCACGATCGCGATCGCGGTGTCGCTCGGTTGGTACGGGAACGGCCTCTACAAGACGCACATCGCACGCAGGATCGAAAACCTGCGCCCGCACGCGACGTCCCGCGAATCGTTTCTCGCGCTGCTCGACGCGCAAGGCGGCACGAACTGGCTGGCGGCGGCCGGTTTCGCCGTCGCGACGCCGCTGCTCGGCGTACTGCTGTACATGGTCGGCAACGCCGGAGGCGGGATGTACTGATCGCGGTAGCCGGCGAACGGAACGCAGGGCGGAAAGAAGCGGGCGGGCGGCGCCGGCGGCATGCATGCGCATGACACACGGCGCATGCTCGCGCCACCATCCTCAATGCAGATGCTTCAATTTGTCAGGATTGCGCACGACATAGATCGCGACGATCTTCCCGTCGTCGATCTCGAGCGCAGTCGTCTGCAGCTCGCCATCAGCTTCCAGCGTGACGAAACCCGGCAGCCCGTTGATGAACCCGGCCCGGATGAGCTTCGACGCTTGCGTCGCGAACAGCTCGGCGAGGTGCGCATGCACCCGCATCACGAGTTCGAAGCCGAACACCGGCTTGCCGGCCGCGGTACGCTTGCCGCCGCCGTCCGAATGCAGGCTCACGTCCTCGGCGAGCATCGCGCCGAGTGCGCGCATGTCGCCGCTGCGTGACGCCGCGAAGAATGCTTCGGCCAGCTCGATCCCGCGCTGCTTGTCGACATGAAAACGCGGCCGCGCCTCGCGCACGTGCGTGCGTGCCCGTGCGGCGAGCTGCCGGCACGCGGCCGGGTCGCGCTGGATCGTCGTGGCGACTTCGTCGAATTCGAGGCCGAACACGTCGTGCAGCAGGAACGCCGCGCGTTCGAGCGGCGAGAGCCGTTCGAGCGCGAGCAGCAGCGGCAGCGTGACGTCGTCCTGTTGATCTTCCTCGACGACCGGCTCGGGCAGCCACGGGCCGATATAGGTTTCGCGCTGGTGCCGCGCGGACTTCAACTGATCGAGGCACATGCGCATCACCATGCGGCGCAGGAACGCCTCCGGCACGCGTACGTCGGTGCGGTCGACGTCCATCCAGCGGATGAACGCCTCCTGCACCATGTCCTCGGCATCCGCAACGGAACCGAGCATCCGGTACGCGACGCGGATCAGCGTGCGGCGCAGCGGATCGAAGCTCGCCGCCGCGTCGGCCCGTTCGTCGGCGCCGCCGTTGGCCGGGTCGAGGTTCGGCATCAGGCCACCATCTTCGCGGCGGCGGCCTTCGCGTCGGCCGGGTCGACCCACAGCCCGAAGCCGACGGCGAGCCGGTTCCAGCCGTTGATCACGTTGATCATCACCGTGAGTTTCACCTGTTCCTCCTCGCTGAAATGGTCGTTCAGCGCCGCATAGGCCGCTTCGTGCGCAGCGTGGCCCTCCGACAGCCGCGTGAGCGCGTCGGTCCAGCCGAGCGCCGCGCGCTCGCGGTCGGTGTAGCAGGGCGCTTCGCGCCACGCGGACAGCAGGTAGATGCGCTGCTCGGTCTCGCCTTGTTCGCGGGCCTCGGCGGTGTGCATGTTAATGCAGTTCGCGCACGCGTTGATCTGCGACGCGCGGATCTTGACCAACTCGATCAGCGTCGGCTCGAGGCTGCCGGCGGCGGCGACCGACACGGTCATCCAGTGCTTCATCAGCGCGGGGGCGGCGGCAAACGGATTGAGTTTCGCAGTCATGGTGGCTTCTCCTTTCGTGTGGGTTCCGCCGATATGACGAGCGAGCCCCCCGCGTGTGTGACATCGATGCAAAAAAATTTTCGGAACCGTCGAAGCGGGCAGCGGCAAGCGAAGGGCGAAGCCGTCGAGCAGGGCGCCACAGGACGCGATATCGACGGACGAATGGGGCGCATCGCGCCGTTCCGCCGACGAACGCGCGTCATCGACCTTTCATGCATGCCGTGCGGTTGTCACCGGACGTCAGCAGTGTGCAGTCGCGGGCACGTGCATTGCGTCCGTCGGCTCGAACCCGGCCGCGACGGCCGCCGACGGTTCGTCACGCGTGCGACGCCCTCATCGAAAATGCTTTCATTTTTCTTTCTGCTTCGTTTCATCGGAAATCCGATTCGCGACGTTCACATTTCTGGACCATACTGTTCTGCACGGGCAGACGAAGTGACGCCGCATCCGCGGCCCGGCGCGCGCGCCGGCTGCCCGACGACGCAGCAGCAGGTTGCACGTCAGCCGCGCGCATGCCAGCGCAAGGCTTTCCCTTTTCCGGCAACGCAACGCAGCAAATCGCGACGTGGACGGTAAACCGATGAGCCTCCTTGCATCACAGCTTCAGCGCCGTTACCAGGACGTGCGCGCCCATAGCGTCGCGCTGACCGCGACGCTGTCCGCCGAAGACCAGGCCGTGCAGTCGATGCCCGACGCGAGCCCGACGAAATGGCACCTCGCGCATACGACCTGGTTCTTCGAAACCGTCGTGCTGATGCGCCGCGTGCCCGGCTACGCGCCGTTCGACGACGCATTCCAGTTCCTCTTCAATTCCTATTACGAAGCGCTCGGCCCGCGCCATCCGCGACCGCAGCGCGGGCTGCTCACGCGTCCGTCGCTGGACGACGTGCATGCGTACCGGCAATACGTCGACGACGCGACGCTGCGCGCGCTGGCCGAGGCCGATGCGGCGCAGCTCGAGGCGATCGCGCCCGAGCTGGTGCTCGGCCTGCATCACGAGCAGCAGCATCAGGAACTGATCGTTACCGACATGCTGCATGCGTTCTCGTGCAACCCGTTGCGGCCGGCGTTCCGGCCGCGCACCGGCGCCGATGCGCAACGCGCGCTGGCTGCGGGTGACGCCGGCCCGTTGCGCTGGCTGCGTCAGCCGGGTGGGCTCGTCGAGATCGGCCACGACGGCGATGCGTTCTCGTTCGACAACGAGCGGCCGCGTCATACGGCGCTCGTGCGGCCGTACGAGATCGCGAATCGCCTCGTGACGAACGCGGAATTCGCGGCGTTCGTCGCGGACGGCGGCTATACGCGCCCCGAATTCTGGCTGTCCGACGGCTGGGCCACGGTGCAGCGGGAAGGGTGGCAAGGGCCCGCGTACTGGATGCCGGACGACGACGATGCGGCCGCCACGCGCGTGCGTCGCACCTTCGGCCTGCACGGCGTCGAACCGCTCGCGCCCGACGCGCCGGTGTGTCACGTGAGCTTCTACGAGGCGGCCGCGTATGCGGAATGGGCCGGCGCGCGGCTGCCGACCGAATTCGAATGGGAAACCGCGTTCGCGGCCGACGGCATCCGGCAGATGCTCGGGCATGTATGGCAGTGGACGCGTTCGTCCTACGAGCCGTATCCGGGCTTTCGGCCGCTCGCGGGTGTGGCGGCCGAATACAACGGCAAGTTCATGGTCGGCCAGCAGGTTCTGCGCGGCAGCAGCATCGCGACGCCGCCCGGGCACGAACGGCCGACGTACCGCAATTTCTTTCCGCCGGCGGCACGCTGGCAATTCACGGGAGTGCGACTTGCGCGAGACGTCTGACCTGACGGCCACGAGCGGTGGCCTGCAACCCGCCCGCGATGCGCGGCCGAGCGCGTTCGAGCGCGACCTGATCGACGGACTGTCGCGCACGCCGCGCAGCATTTCGCCGAAATACTTCTACGATGCGGCCGGCTCCGCGCTGTTCGACCGCATTTGCGAACTGCCGGAGTATTACCCGACGCGCACCGAGCTCGGCATCCTGCGCGAGCGCGCGGCCGAGATCGCGCAGCGTGTCGGCCCGCATGCGGACATCGTCGAATTCGGCGCGGGCTCGCTCGAGAAGATCCGCATCCTGCTCGACGCGTTCGCGAACAACTACACGAACGCGCCGGCGCGCTACGTGCCGATCGACATCTCGGCCGACCATCTGCACGGCGCGGCCACACGCCTGCGCGCCGCGTATCCGTGGCTCGACGTCGCGCCGCTCGCGGCCGACTACACGAAGGCCGAGCAACTGGCCGAGCTGACCGAAACGCCGCGGCGGCGCATCGGCTTCTTTCCCGGGTCGACGATCGGCAACTTCTCGCCGGAAGAGGCCGACACGTTCCTGCGGGACGCGGCGCGACTGCTGCGCGGCGGCGGCCTGCTGGTCGGCGCGGATCTCGTGAAGGACGAGCGCACGCTGCACGACGCGTACAACGACGCGCAGGGCGTGACCGCGCAGTTCAACCTGAACCTGCTGGCGCGCGCGAACGCCGAACTCGGCGCGGATTTCGACGTCGATGCGTTCTCGCACTGCGCGTTCTACGACCGCGAGCGGCAACGCATCGAGATGCATCTCGTCAGCGACGTCGCGCAGACCGTACACGTGCGCGGCCACGCGTTCAGCTTCGAAGCCGGCGAGCGCATCCACACGGAGAACTCGCACAAGTTCACGATCGACGGCTTCCATGCGATCGCGCGCCGCGCCGGGTTCGAACCCGATACCGTGTGGACCGACGCGGACAAGCTGTTCAGCGTGCACTGGTTGCGCAGTGTCGACGATATCCGCGCGTAATGCGCGCTGCGGCGAACCGCTCGCGCCGCAAGGCCACGGCGGTTCGCTCCCCGTGCCCCGGCGTGTTCGATCCGATCGCCGGTTTCGTACCGAAAATTCCCTTTTTACCGACCCGATGCATCGCCGCAACGATGTCCGGCATGCCGCCTCTCCCATGCTCCATCAGGCTTTGCGGGCACCCGTAAACGTCCGTTACTGCTCTCGCAGACCCGTTTCACCTGTGTCGGCGTCCGGTGCCTAGACTCCGAACCGTAGTCACACGACGCACGACACGTGCAGGGAGTCGCGAAATGAGCAAGAAACTTATTCTCGGTGCAGTTCTCGGTGTAGCGGCGCTGGCAGCCTCGGGCGTCGCATCGGCCCACGTCGACCTGTCGGTCGGCATCGGCGTGCCGGGCGTCTATGCGGCGCCGGCGCCCGTCTACGTGGCGCCGCCTCCGCCCGTGATGTACGCGCCGGTCGGCTATCGCGACGACGGTTGGCGCGGCGACGGCTGGCGTCAGCGCGAATGGCGCGAACACGAGTGGCGCCGCCGTGAATGGCGCGAGCACGAGTGGCGCGAGCGCGGCGGCTGGCGTGGCGGCCGCTGGGACTAAGCGGCTCGATCGATCATTCGAGAGGAGAGTGAAAACATGATGCCCGTTCGATACATCGGACTACGTGCCGCCGCCGCTGTCGTTGCGCTCGCAACGATCGGCAGCGCGCACGCGGCGGGCTGCATGAAGGGTGCGGTGGTCGGCGGTGTGGCCGGTCACTATGCGGGGCACCACGCGGTGGTCGGCGCCGTGGGCGGCTGTATCGTCGGCCATCACATGGCGAAGCAGCACGCGCAAGAGCAGGCCGCGCAACACAAGGCCGCCGCGCAGGGCATGCAGCCGCCGCAGTAAGCACCTCGTCACCTGGGCGACGTCGCGGCATCGCCCAGGTGCTTCGCCCCCGCGTTCATGCGTGCCCGCAATTGATCCGACGAATGCGTGCCGCACGCGTCGTTACGATCATTTACAACGTCGTGCTGCGCGAATTTCTCGCATTCATAAAATGCAGTCACGCAAACGCGCTCAAGGGAGCACCAAATGAAACAGCAACGATATCTGTCCGTCCTGGCGGCCGCGCTGCTCGCGCTCGGCTCGGTGTCTGCCCATGCGGCGGCCGGCGGCAACGGCGGGGGCAATGGCGGCGGTCATGGCGCAGGCGGCTCGGGCGGCAACGCAGGCGGCATGTCGGGCGGCCACATGAGCGGCCAGGCGCTGAGCAACTCGAACGGCATGCATGCCGGCGATCGGGACAAGGGCCTGTCGCGCGCGGCCGACCGTTCCGACACGATCGCCGATCGCGCCGGCACGCAACCGGGCCGCGGTCACTCGCACGCGCATGGCCATACCGCGCATGCGTCGACGTCCACGCATCATTCGCATCGCAACGCATTCGGCCGTACGCTGTAAGCGCAGCCTGTGAATGCACGGGAAGGGCGCTTCGGCGCCCTTTTTTCATGGCGAAAACGTAACGTGTCGGGCGAGCGAAAACATCGTGTCGACCCGATTTGCAACCAGCCGTAACGGCGTCGCCCGCACGCGAGTAATGCGAATGCTTTCATGCGGATGACGGAGGGGGCGATGCGCGGGTACCCGGCACGATCGATAACGGCCGGGCCATGCCGATAAAAAGGGCGGCTCGTCGCCGCCCTTCGTGTCACCGCCCCGCGCCCGCCGGCGGCGCCGCAGGTTCGAACAGCGCATCCGGCTGCCCGACGCGCACGAAGCGCGCCGCGCCGTCGCCATCGGTCAGCGCACGGAAATGCGCTTCGCCGCACGCGAGCTTCGCGCGCTCGAGCTCGCTCGGCACGTGGCCGTCGGCATTCGGCGTATCGACGACGAAGTACAGCCGCTCGCCGCCGTCCTGTTCCGCGAGCACGGCCCAGTCCGGATGGTAGCTGCCGAGCGGCGTCTGCACGCGGAACCACGCCGGCAGCTTCGCGTAGAGCTTCACGCCTTCGTGCGCTTCGAGCGCATCGGCGAACGCGCGCTCGGCGTCCGTCTCGCATACGACCGCTTCGTGGATCGACTTGCGCGCGTCCAGCCGCAGATTGCGCAGGTAACCGGTCAGCGCTTCGCTCTCGAACGATTCGAGCGCATGCACGTGGCGCTCGCCGAGCTTGCGGTACGCAATGCCCGCGACGAGCGCGAGCCGCTTGCAGCGGTTGATCGCGTCGGCCGCCACCGCAATGAACTGCTGCGGATTCACGCGGAAATCGTCGAGCCGGCCGCTGTCGGCGAGGATCGTCGCGAGCGAACGGCGCGTGAGCTGCGTCCGGTCCTGCAACTCGGTGAGCAGGTCGGGCAGCGGCAACTCGCCTTCGTCGAGCAGCACCGTGCCGGCGCCGGCCACCTCGATCGCCTCGATGCCGGCCTTGCCGATGTCGATCTCGGCCTTGCGCCACTGCAGCCGCGCCCGCGCGATGTCCGGCGCGGCGCGCAACGCGGCCGTGCAGTCGCGCACCAGCTTCGCGTTGTCGAACTCGACGCGGTACACGGTGCGATGGCGGATGCGATCCCACAGCGCGCGGAAATCCTCGCCGAACACGACGGCCTTGCCCGACGCATCGCGCCGCAACGCGATCGCGCGGCGCTCGTCGGCGTTGCGCACCGCGAAGCGGCCCGACAGCTTGCGCAGTGTCGCGACGATCGGCGCACGCAGCCGCTCGAACGCGTCCGGCAGCACGAGCGCGCTCTGACGCAGCGCATCCTTCAGCCGGTCGAGCACCTTGCCCTGCGCGTCGACGTAGCCCTGTTCGTGCAGATGGTTCCACAGCACGCGCGACAGCTCGACGCCGAGCGCATGCGCGGGGCCGCCGTCTTCCTGCACCGGCAGCGCCGCGAACTGGTGCTCCTCGACGATCCCGAAACGAATGCCGGTATCGGCCTCGATTTCCTTCTGCAGGTTCTCCGCGAACGACTCGTAGCGCTCGGTCGCGATCACGGTGAGCGTGTTCACGCCCGGGTCGCGCACGCGCTCGCCGTCCTGGTCGACGGCGAGGCGCAGCCCGCGGCCGAGCGTCTGGCGGCGTTCGCGCTCGGTCTGGATGTCGCGCAGCGTGCAGATCTGGAACACGTTCGGGTTGTCCCAGCCTTCCTTGAGCGCCGAGTGCGAGAAGATGAACTTCAGCGGCGTGTCGAACGACAGCAGCGCTTCCTTCTCGCGCATGATGAGGCCGTACGCGCGCTCCGCGTTCTCGCGGGCCGCCGCGCTGCTCTCGCTCGTGTCGGTCCAGCCGCCCTTGCGGTCGATCGAGAAGTAGCCGTTGTGCGCACGCTCGACTTCGACGGCCACGTCGACGCCGTCGAACAGCGCACGGTAAGCCGGCACACGCGCCGCGCGCGCATATTCCTCTTCGAAGATCAGCGCGTAGTCGCCCTTCACGGGCATCCCGTTCTCGTCGTAGCGGCGATAGCGCTCGACCGAATCGACGAAGAACAGCGACAGCACCTTCACGCCGCGCTCGGCGAGGCGCAGCTCCTTGTCGAGATGCTCGCGGATCGTGCGGCGGATCATCTCGCGCTGCACGGCAAGCGTGTCGATGTCGCCGAACGCCTCGCCGAGCGACAGGAACGCCTCGCCTTCCGGATGACGCAGCTCGACGTACTCGGCGCCCTTGACCGCATGCACTTCGCCGATCCGCAGCCCCGCGTACAGCGCGCGCCTGGTCAGGCGCTCGAGATCGTCGCCATCGGTGGCCGACACGATCTGGCGTTTCACGCCCGCGGCCGTCGCGACGTCGAGCTCGAGGCGCGCGCTGATCGCGCCGCGCCGGTTCGACACGCCGACGAGCCGCACGTACGGCTTGTTGTGCGCATCCTCGACGATCGCCGACGCGATCTCGATCTGCTTGACGAGCTTGCGCTCGTACGCGTCGACCGCGTCGAGCCGGTACACCATGTGGTGGCGGTCGACGTGCGTGGCCGAATAGCGCAGCGTGCAGAGCGGCGCCATCGCGGCGAGCGCTTCCCGGCCGCGCCCCTCGAGGCCGCCGTCGACGCTTTGCGGTTCGTCGACGATCACGATCGGCCGCGTCGCGCGGATCAGGTCGATCGGTTTCTCGCCGCCGGTCTTCTCGCTGTCCTTGTAGAGGTTGTTGATCTCTTTCTTGTTGATCGCGGCGACCGTCATCACCATGATCTGGATCGCCGCACTCGCCGCGAAGTGGCGCACCTGGCCGAGCTTCGCGGAGTCGTACAGGAAGTAGTCGTACGGCACGCCCGCGTACAGCGCGCGGAAGTGATCCTCGGTGATCGACAAAGTCTTGTGCACGCCTTCCTTGATCGCGATCGACGGCACGACGATCACGAATTTCGTGAAGCCGTAGCGGCGGTTCAGCTCGAAGATCGTGCGCAGGTACACGTAGGTCTTGCCGGTGCCCGTCTCCATCTCGACGGTGAAGTCGCGCGAGCCGGGCAGGCCGGACGGCGGCAGCCCGCCGCGCAACTGCACGTCGGTGAGATTGCGCGCGAGTGCGTCGTCGGTCAGCGACAGCCGGTTGCCGACGCCTTGCTCCGATACCGCGAAGCCGAGCGAGCCTTGAGCTGCGGCCGTCGTGCCGGGCGCGGCGTTCGCGAGCACGCTGAAGTCGCCGCGATACGATTCCTGCCCGCGAAACAAGTCGCAGACGGCGTCGATCGCCTCGCGCTGGTAGTCGAGATCCGCCTCGAAATGCAGCCGCATCACAGGCTCCGCACGCGCTTCACGCCGTGCTGTTCGAGCAGCGCGGCGAGATTGAGCTTCGCGACGTCGTCGACGAAGCCGCTGTCGCGGAACAAGCACGTGACGTCGCGCGACGCGCCCGTCGCATCGAGCAGGTCGACGATGCCGTCGGCGAGCGGGCCTGCGTCGGCGCGCGAGATGCGCGCGTCGAAGCACGCGACGATCGCGCGGCCGATCAGGTGCACCGTCTTGCCGGCCACCGGGTGATGCTCGACCGGCGTGCACAGGTCGAGGCCGAGCTTCAGCGTCAGCTCGGCGAGCAGGTCGTCCTCGGTGCGGCCGGTCTTCACGTGTTCGACGGACGCGAACAGCGCATGGTCGAAGTCGTCGCGGCGCGGGTCCCACTCGATCACGTTGGTCGTGTCGAGCCGATACACGCGAAAGCCGAGGTCGCCATAGCTTTCCGGATAGTCGCGCGCGACCTGCTGCGCGGCGCGGCGCAGGCGTTCCTTCGTGATTTCCGCGAGCGTGAGCGGCTTCTTCAGCTTCGCGCAGAAATCGGCGGCCGCGGCTTGCGTCTTGTCGCGGCGGTCGAGCGCCTCGGGCAGTTGCACGAGGATGTAGCGGCGCGCGCCGCCGTCGGTCGCATTCACCTGCATCACCGCGTGGCCGGTCGAGCCGGAGCCCGCGAAACAGTCGAGCACGATGTCGTCGCCGCGCGTGCACCAGCCAATCACGGCCGCCGCGAAGTCGACCGGTTTCGGCAGGTCGAACGGGATGCCGAGCGACTTCAGCAGCGCGTCGTCGGAGCCCGCGAAAGGCAGCACCGACGGCACGTTCTCGTACATGTTCTCGTCGAGGTAGTAGATCCGCTGCGGCTGCGTGGTTTCATCCGGGCCGAATTCGATCTGGCCGCGCTCGAGCAACGCCTGCATCGTCGCGGGCGGGTTGCGCCAGCCGCGCGCCGGCATCGCGCACGGCTTGCCGGTGACCGGGTGGATCAGCGGCGTGAAATATTCGTCCGGCGCCTTCTTCTTGTTCGGCCAGGCCATCGACACGAGGCGGTACACGCGGCCTTCCGCCGACAGCCGGTCGTACATCACCTCGCCGCCGGACAGGTTGGTCTGCGCCTTCAGCCACGCGCGGTACGCCTTCTGCGCGTCCTTCGGGTTGCCGCTGCGGTACACCGCGTCGTGCGCGGCGTCGAGCATGCGCTGCGCGTTGCGCTTCGGGCGCTTGAGCGGCGCCCGTTCGAGCAGCGTCTCGGCGTTGCGTGCGAACAGCACCAGCGATTCGTGCTGGTACGCGATGCCGCGCGCGTCGCCCTTCGGGTTGCGCTTGTCCCACACGGCCACGCCGAGCTCGTTTTCCTCGCCGAAGATCTCGCGCAGCATCAGCACCAGCGCATGCACTTCGTGCTCGTCGATGTGCACGGCGATCAGCCCTTCGTCGGACAGCAGCGCATGCGCGAGCTTCAGGCGCGGATACATCATGTTCAGCCAGTCGGTGTGGAACCGGCCGTTCGCCTCGGTGTTGGTGCTGCGCTTCACGCCGGCTTCGGTCTGGCCGGTCATCGCCAGGTAGTGGCGGATGCTGTCGCTGAAGTCGTCCGGATAGACGAAATCGCTGCCGGTGTTGTACGGCGGGTCGATGTAGACGAGCTTCACCTTGCCCGCGTAGCTCTTGTGCAGCAGCTTCATCACGTCGAGGTTGTCGCCCTCGATCACGAGATGGCGCGTGTCGTCCCATGCGACGCTGTCGTCGGGGCAGGGGCGCAGCGTGCCCGTCGACGGCGTGAGCGCGGCCTGGCGCGCGCTGCGCTTGCCGTGCCAGTGGAAGCCGTAGCGCTCGTCGGCGTCGCCGACCGTGCGTTCGCCGACCAGCGCCTTCAGCACGTCGACGTCGACCGACGCGCCGTCCGGGCCTTCGGTCACGAGTTCGGGGAACAGCGCCTTCAGGCACGCGACGTTGTCCGCGGTGAAATCCGTCGACATCGCCTGCGGGCTGGCCGCATCGAGTTTCTGCATCGTCTTTTCCATCGGAGCCCGGCCGCGCGCGCCAGGACGTCGGGCGCGCTCACGGCACCGGCGGCAATGGCCGCCCGGGCAAACCCGAAACGCTAGCGAGTCGGTCGGCGCAGGTCAAGCGCCGATATGCGTCGAGCGTGCGCCCATCGGCCGCGATCGCCCGCCGGACGGGCCGCGGGCGGGTTCGGGCCGGTTGCCGCCCGGCCGGCCGATGGCCGTTGCGCAGGCGTCCGGCGGCAGTCCGGCAAGAAGGAAAAAAGGGCACGGTCGGCGCAAAGCGCCGGCGTGTTCGGTAGCCGGCCGGTTCTGGCGCTTGCCGCTATCCCATTGGGTGCGCCGCCACCGTTCCGGCCGAGTCGTCTCCTGGCGACTTAAAGTCCGCGCAACCCGTCAGCGCCAGCCGATCAGCACGCGCCCTATCGCATCGAGCCCCATGTCGAACAGGTGCGACACGAACGGCACGAGGTTCGGGATCATCAGTTGCACGAGCAACAGCCCGACGAGCATCGTCACCGGAAAGCCGACCTGGAACACGCCGATCTGCGGCGCCGCGCGGTTCAGGATGCCGAGCGCGAGGTTCGCGATCAGCAGCGCCGCGACCACCGGCAGTGCGAGCAGCAGCCCCATCTCGACCACGGTCGCGCCGAACGCGGCGAGCGTGCGCCAGCCCGGCGCGTGCAGCAGGTCGCCCGACACCGGCAGCGACTGGAACGACGCGGCGAGCGCCGCGAACACCTGCAGGTGGCCGTCCACCGCGAGGAACGCGAGCATCGCGACCGCGTTCAGGAAGCGGCCCATCGCCGGTGTCGCGCCGCTCGTGTGCGGATCGAAGAAGGTCGCGAAGCCGAGGCCCATCGACAGCCCGATGAAGTCGCCGGCCGCCTCGACGGCCGCGAACACGAGCTGCATCGTGAAGCCCATCGCGACGCCGATCAGGAATTGCGTGACGAGGATCCAGATGCCCGGCGCGGAGAACACGGTGACGTCCGGCATCGCGCCGAGCGTCGGCGCGACGACCAGCGCCATGAACGCGGCCAGGCCGATCTTCGCGCGCACCGGCACCGCCGCGTGGCCGACGACGGGCGCCGTCGCGACGAGCGCGAGCATCCGCACGAACGGCCACAGGAACGCGGTGAGCCAGCCGTTGAGCTGCGCGTAGGTAACCGAGAACATCGCCGCCGGCGCTGTGCGCGGCTCAGCCGACGCCGAGCGTCGCGACGTGCAGCAGCGTCTGCCGCAGGTAGTCGAGCATCGTCGTCAGCATCCACGGGCCGGCGATCACGAGTGTCGCGGCGACCGCGAGCAGCTTCGGGATGAACGACAGCGTCGCTTCGTTGATCTGCGTCGCGGCCTGGAACAGGCTCACGACGAGGCCGACCGCGAGCGCGACCAGCAGCAGCGGGGCCGCGAGCAGCAGGCCGACCATCATCGCCTGATGCGCGAGCGTCATCACTTGTTCGGGCGTCATCGCGCGTGTTCCTCCGCTTAACTGAAGCTCTGCGCGAGCGAGCCGATCAGCAGTTGCCAGCCGTCGACCAGCACGAACAGCATCAGCTTGAACGGCAGCGACACGGTGGACGGCGACACCATCATCATCCCCATCGACATCAGCACGCTCGCGACGACCATGTCGATGATCAGGAACGGGATGAACACCGTGAAGCCGATCTGGAAGCCGGTCTTCAGCTCGCTCGTGACGAACGCGGGCACCAGCAGCGACAGCGGCACGTCCTCGGGGCCCTGCATCGGCGCGGCCTTCGAGATCTTCGCGAACAGCGCGAGATCGGTCTCGCGAGTCTGCTTCAGCATGAAGGTCTTGAACGGCGCGACGCCGCGCTGCACGGCCTGCTCCATCGGCATCGAGCCGTCGGAGAACGGCTTGTAGCCGTCGTTGTACGCCCGGTCGAGCACCGGCGACATCACGAAGAAGGTGAGGAACATCGCGAGGCCGACGAGCACCTGGTTCGGCGGCGTGGTCGCGGTGCCGAGCGCCTGGCGCAGCAGCGACAGCACGATGATGATGCGCGTGAAGCTCGTCATCATCAGCAGCATCGCCGGCAGGAACGACAGCATCGTGAGCAGCAGCATCGTCTGCACGCTCAGCGAATAGGTGGTGCCGCCGTGCGGGCCCGGGCTCGCGTTGAACGCGGGCAGGCCGTTCGCCTGCGCGCAGGCAAGCGCGGGCGCGAGACAGAGGATCAGCACGGGCGCGACGCGCGCCGCGCGCCGCAGGAATGCGTGTTTCATCGGAATGCGAGGTCGGAAAGAGGGCGCGGCGCCATGTCAGCGGTCCTTGCCGCGACCGAGGCGTTTCGCGGCTTCGCCCGCGAGCGCGTCGCGAAACCGCGAGCCGAACGTGCCCGGCAGGCCGGCGTCGGACGCATCGCCGCCCGCGGCCGCGTCGGCCGGGGCCGAACCCGCGGTCGCGGCGGCCGCCGTCGAACCGGCCGGCAGCGTATGCAGCAGGCGCACGTTGCCCGGCGCGACGCCGAGCACGAGCCAGGTGTCGCCGATCTCGACGATCGTCGCGCTTTCCTTCGCGCCGAGCCCGACGCTCGACACGACCTTCAGTGGGCCGCCGCGCCGTGCGGGCTGGAAGCCGAAGCGGCGGGCGAGCCATGCGCACGCGAACACGAGGCCGATCACGACCGCGAGCCCGACGAGCGTCTGCAGCACCGCGCCGATGCCGAGCGACGGCGCGGCCGAACCGACCGTCACGCTCGACGCGATCGAACCGGCGTGGTTCACCGCGTTCATGTCGGCGGCGCCGGCCGGCGCGCACGCGAGCGCCGCGACGGCGGCCAGCGCCGGCGCCGCGATCGCGCCGCATGCGCGCTGGCCGGGCATCGCGACGTTCATCGATTCAGCTTCCGGATGCGTTCGGCCGGCGTGATGATGTCGGTCAGGCGGATGCCGAACTTGTCGTTGACGACCACGACCTCGCCCTGCGCGATCAGGCAGCCGTTCACGAGCACGTCCATCGGCTCGCCGGCCATGCCGTCGAGCTCGACGACCGAGCCCTGCGCGAGCTGCAGCAGGTTGCGAATCGCGATCTTCGTGCGGCCGAGCTCCACGGTCATCTTGACCGGGATGTCGAGGATCATCTCGATGTCGTTGTGCGTCGAGTTCGCCGCGGCCTTCGACAGTGGCTGGAACACGCCGGCGCCCGTCGCCCCCGCCTGCACCGGCTGCTGGTTCTGCTCGGCAAGCGCGGCCGCCCAGTCGTCCATGCCCGGATCCTCGTCGGCCGCGGCCGGCGCCTGCGCGTCGGCGGCCGACGCCGCGAGGGCCGCATCGGCCATCGCCTGCATGTCGTCGTCGGGCGTCTGGTTCAGCTCACTCATATCCACCTTCCTTCATCGAATCGCTCGCGCCGATCATCTTCTGCACGCGCAACGCATATTGACCATTGAAAATTCCGTAGCCGCATTCCATCACCGGCACGCCGTCGACCTTCGCGGTGATCGTGTCCTCGATCTCCAGCGGCAGCACGTCGCCCGCGCGCAGATTCAGGATCTTCTCGAACGTCGACGGGATCTCGGCCAGATTGGCGGTCAGCTCGACCTCGGCGGCCTGCACCTGCTGCGACAGCACGCGCACCCAGCGGCGGTCGACTTCGAGCGCCTCGCCCTGGATCGGCGAGCTGAGCACGTCGCGGATCGGCTCGATCATCGAGTACGGCATGCAGATGTGCAGCGTGCCGCCGGTCGGTCCGAATTCGATCGAGAACTGCGTGACGATCACGATCTCGTTCGGCGTCGCGACGTTCGCGAACTGCGTGTGCATTTCCGAGCGCACGAATTCGAACTGCAGCGGCCGCACGCTTTTCCATGCGGTCGTGTAGTGCTCGAACACGAGGTTCAGCAGCTTGCCGATGATCCGCTGCTCGGTGGCCGTGAAATCGCGGCCCTCGACGCGCGTGTGGAAGCGCCCGTCGCCGCCGAACAGGTTGTCGACGACGAAGAACACGAGGTTCGGGTCGAACACGAACAGCGACGTGCCGCGCAGCGGCTTCACGTGCACCAGGTTCAGGTTCGTCGGAATCGGCAGGTTGCGGGTGAATTCGCTGTACTTCTGCACCTTCACCTGGCTGACGGAGATTTCCGCCGTGCGCCGCATGAAGTTGAAGATGCCGATCCGCAACAGGCGCGCGAAACGGTCGTTGATGATCTCGAGGCCGGGCATCCGGCCGCGGACGATGCGCTCCTGCGTCGCGATGTTGTAGGGGCGGACGCCCGACGTGTCGCGCTGCTCGTCGACCGCATCGGTTTCGCCCGTGACGCCCTTGAGGAGGGCATCGACCTCCTCCTGGGACATGAACTCCTGGTGACCCATACGCGCTCCTTTCGCGGCCGCGTTACTGGACGACGAACTCGGTGAACAGGACGTCGTCGACCTTCGCGCGCTGGTTGCCCGGCTGCGTCGGCTGCTCGATCAGATCCCGCAGCTCGTTCGCGAGCGAACGTTTGCCGTCCGGCGTCGCGAGTTCCTCGGGATGCTTGTTCGACAGTGCGAGCAGGATCCGGCTGCGGATTTCCGGCATCCGCGCGGTCAGTTGTTCCTGCGCCTTCGGGTCGGTGAGCTTCAGCGACAGGCCGACGCGCAGGTAGTGCTGTGCGCCGTCGTCGGACTGCAGGTTCACGGTCAGCGGGTCGAGCGCGAAAAACGTCGGCGCGGCGAGCGGCGCCGGCTCGGCGGGCGCGCTCGCATGGCCGACGCCTGCCTTGCTCAGGAACACGTACATGCCGCCGGCGGCGGCGGCAGCCGCGCCCAGCGCGATGACGGCGATGAGCGCGATGCGCTTGATCTTGCCGGACGAAGCCGGCTTGTCGGCGGTCGGGGTTGCGGTCGTGGCCATGTGAATGCGTGCGTGATGTCTCGTAGCATGCATTGTTCGGCATCCGGGCCGAGGCCGATGGGCGGAAAAGAGGGGGGAATTGCGGCTATCTCAGCCGATTGTCCCGACGGTCGGCCGGGTGTCGGCTCGACGCCGGGCAGCAACGGCGGGAAAAACGAGCAACGGGGCGAGGGTAGAGTGCGGCGGGCGGGAACCGGGCACGCCGGACGAAGCGAGCGGGCGCGACGGCAAGGCGGGCGGCGGCGCCCGCCCGTGCATCGTCAGATCGGCAGCAGCGTGAGCAGCGGCGCGATCAGCACCATTGCGACGCCCGCGATCATCATCGTCAGGCTCGACACGACGCCTTCCTCGCTGCCGATCTCGCGCGCCTTCGCGGTGCCCACGCCGTGGGCGGCCGCGCCGAACAGCGCGCCGCGCGCGAGCCGGGTGCGCATCGGCACGAGCGCCAACACCAGTTCGCCGAGCAGCATCCCGCAGATGCCGGTCGCGATCACGAA
Source organism: Burkholderia sp. ABCPW 11 (assembly GCF_001523445.1). Taxonomy (NCBI): domain Bacteria; kingdom Pseudomonadati; phylum Pseudomonadota; class Betaproteobacteria; order Burkholderiales; family Burkholderiaceae; genus Burkholderia; species Burkholderia sp. ABCPW 11. The sequence goes on from NZ_LOVM01000049.1 coordinate 23,394, forward strand.
GAGGGCGGTGAGATCCTTCGGCGCGTGGATCTTGTCCGACACGGCGAGCGCGAACGGCGTCGACACCGAGCGCGTCATCAGCGAGCGCTGCAGCTCGGGCGACAGGTGCAGCAGCTTCGCGAGCAGCAGCGACCCGCATACGCCCGCGGCGATCCCGACCGCGACGCCGACCGACAGCGACAGCCAGTGGCGGCGGATCAGCTCGCGATACTCGTAGATCGGCACCGCGAACGCGATCGTCGCCGGGCCGAGCAGCCACATCAGCCAGCGCGTGTCGCGGAAATAGACCGAATACGGGATGCCGGTCAGCAGCACGAGCAGCACCAGCACGCCGGGCACGAACACGAGCGGCGAGAACAGCAGCGTCTTCTTGTACGCATAGAGCCGCTTCGACGCGAAATACAGCACGACCGTCAGCACGAAGCAGCCGACGGAGATCGCGGTATTCACGCGGTCGGCGGGCAGGTTCGACAGCGCGGCGAGCATGGGCGGCTCCGGCTCAGTGAGCGACGGCGCTCAGGCGCGTACGGCGGCGCTCGGCGAATACGCGCTGCGCGGCGAGCCGGCGTTCGAGCTTCGCGGCGAGATCGACCGCCACGGCCACCGCGACCATCACGAACGCGGTGCCGGCGAGCATCACCAGCGCGATGCGCCAGCCGTCCTCGCGGAACAGCCCGCCGTACTGCACCGCCGCGACGGCGGCCGGCACGAAGAACAGCAGCATGTCGGACAGCAGCCAGTTCGCGCCGTCCTTCACCCACGCCGGTGCGACGCGGCCCGAGAACAGCAGCACGAGCAGCACCGCGAGGCCGATCACGCCGGACGGAATCGGCAGCCCGACCTTGCGCACGGCCCAGTCGACCGCCATCCACAGCACGCCGAGCGCGGCGGCCTGCAGCACGATCCGGCCCGTGTGCGCAAGGCTGCCCGAAGCGGCGGGGCGGGCGGCGGCAGTGGCGGTCGGCTTGTTCATGACGGGCTCCATACGGATGTTTCTGTCGATGGCGTCAGTATAGGGTTTCCCCTAACCATAAATAAAATGACTTGTCTCTATCCTTATCATTCCAATTCGGAATTCGTTTTGATGTTGCCGCACCAATCTGGGGAGTGATCGATGGAATTGCGCGCGCTGCGGTACTTCGTCGAGGTGGTTCGCCAGCAGAGCTTCACCGCGGCGGCCGACAAGCTGTTCGTCACGCAGCCGACCATCAGCAAGATGGTGAAGGCGCTGGAAGACGAGATCGGTTCGCCGCTCCTGCTGCGCGACGGCCGGCAGATGGTGCTGACCGACGCCGGGCGGATCGTGTTCCAGCGCGGCCAGGACGTGCTCGCCGCGCAGGCGCAGCTGCAATCGGAGCTGAACGATCTCGGCACGCTCGGACGCGGCGAGCTGACCATCGGCATTCCGCCGCTCGGCGGTTCGCTGTTCACGCCGATCATCGCCGCATACAAGCAGCGCTATCCGAACATCGAGCTGAAGCTGTTCGAGCAAGGCGCGCGGATGATCGAGGCCGCGCTGACGTCGGGCGAGCTGGAACTCGGCGGGCTGCTCGAGCCGGTCGATCCCGGCACGTTCGAGCGGCTGCCGATGGTGCGCGCGCCGCTGTGGCTCGTCGCGCCGCGCGAATCGCGCTGGGAGGAGCACGCGGCCGTGCCGCTCGCCGATCTCGCACGCGAATCGTTCGTGTTCTATGCGGAAAGCCTCGCGCTGCACGATGCGGTGCTCGATGCGTGCCGGCAGGCCGGCTTCACGCCGTCGATCGTGAGCCGCAGCGGCCACTGGGATTTCATGGCCGCGCTCGTGCATGCGGGCGTCGGTATCGCGCTGCTGCCCGAGCCGTATTGCCGGCGGCTCGACGCGGGCCAGTTCACGTGCCGGCCGATCGTCGAACCCGAAATCACGTGGGCGATCGCGCTCGGCTGGCTGAAGAAAGGCTACCTGTCGCACGCGGCGCGGGCATGGCTCGACGTCGCGCGGGCGACGCTGCCGCTCGCGGCGGGCGACGATCTGGCGTTCGGGGGGCTGCGGGCGAGGGATTGAGGGTCGCGCTCAGGCTCGGCGCGATCAGACGTGCCGAATCGGGCCCGGATACCGGGCAAGCGTATGGTCGTGCGTGAGCAACGTGACGCCTTCCGAAATCGCCTGAGCAATCAGGACCCGATCAAACGGATCACGATGCACTGCCGGCAGTTGTTCCACGGCGAGAACATGCTCGCTCGTGATCGGCAATTCGACGTAGCCGGCGTCGAGCAGATTGCGACGCAGCACGTGCGGATCGACTTGAAAATCATTGCGGTCGAGCCTGCGCTTGATCATGATCTCCCACAGACTTGCGACGCTGAACAACAGGGTATAGGCGGGATCCTCGATGAGCGTGCGGGCACGATCCGGCAATTCGGTCGCGTCCGCCGCCGCCCAAAGGATCAGGTGTGTATCGAGCAACAGTTTCACGCGTCGCCCTCGAACAGCTTCCGGATGGCCTCGTCGCCCATCGTGTCGAAGTCGGGCGGCACGACGATCTGCCCCTTCATGAAGCCGATCCGCGCCGGCTGGGGTGCCTCGGGCGCATCGATCGGCACGACCTTGACGAGCGGCTTGCCGGCCTTCGCGATCACGAATGGTTCACCCGCATGAACTGCCTCGTCAATCAGACGCGACAGGTTCGTCTTCGCGTCATGCATGTTGTAGGTCTGCATGGCATCCCTCAAATAAACTAAGTTCAATTGATATATTGGCTTAGTTTATATGGAGTCTGCCCGCAAGACCGCGGTCGCCTGCATACAGGACTGGCCGTCAATGCCCCATCGCCGGCCCCGCGCCCTTCTTCGGCTTCGTGATCCACACGAGTGCCGCGAGCGCGATGAACATCACCGCCGACAGATGGAAGAAGTCGTTGGTCGCCATCATGAAGCCCTGCTGCGTGACGAGCTGGTTGAGTTGCGCATTGGCCGTCTGCCCGACGATGCCGAGCTGCGCGAGCGCGCCCTGGTAGTCGGTCGTGTTCTGCGCGTAGACGCTCACCGATTCCGACAGCCGCGCATGATGGTAGATCGCGTCGTTCTCCCAGAACGTCGAGCTGGCCGCGGTGCCGATCGCGCCGGACAGCGTGCGCAGGAAGTTCGACAGCCCCGACGCGCTCGCGAGCCGTTCGTCGGAGATGCTCGACAGCGTGATCGTCGTCATCGGCACGAAGAAACACGCGACGCCGATACCCTGCACGAGCCGCGGCAGGATCACGTGGTTGAACGGCACGTCGAGCGTGAACGTCGCGTTCCACATCGACACGCCTGCGAACACGATGAACGCGAAGCTCGCGACCATCCGCAGGTCGAGCCGGTGCATGTTGCGGCCGATCAGCGGCGACAGCACGAGCGCGAGCAGCCCGACCGGCGCGGTCGCGAGGCCGGCCTTGCCGGCCGTGTAGCCCATCACCGTCTGCAGCCACAGCGGGAAGATCACGACCGAGCCGAAGAACGCCATGAAGCCGAACGAAATGATCAGCGCGCCGAGCGCGAAGTTGCGGTCCTTGAAGAGCGTGAGGTCGACCACCGGCTCCTTCTCGGTCGCCTCCCACACGAGCATGAACGCGAGCGACACGACCGCGATCAGCGCGAGCGCGACGATGAACGACGAGTTGAACCAGTCGCGGTCCTTGCCGAGGTCGAGCATCATCTGCAGACACGACACGCCGATCACGAGCAGCGCGAGGCCGATCGCGTCGATCCGCTGCTTCGACGTCTTCGTTTCGCGGCCGCGCAGCAGGAAGTACGCGCAGGTCGCCGAGAACACGCCGATCGGCAGGTTGATGTAGAAGATCCACGGCCACGTGTAGTTGTCGCTGATCCAGCCGCCCAACAACGGGCCGAAGATCGGTGCGACGATCACCGTCATCGCCCATAGCCCGAGCGCGAGCCCGCGTTTCGCGGGCGGGTAGCTGCGCATCAGGATCGTCTGCGACAGCGGCACCATCGGCCCCGACACGAGGCCCTGCACCAGCCGGAACGCGATCAGCGTCTCGAAGTTGGTCGCGAGGCCGCACAGCGCCGACGCGATCGTGAACGCGAGCACGGACAGCGTGAACAGCCGCACTTCGCCGACCCGCCGCGCGAGCCAGCCGGTGAGCGGCACCGCGATCGCGGACGCGACCGAGTACGACGAAATCACCCACGTGCCCTCGCTCGTCGCGACGCCGAGGCTGCCCGAGATGGTCGGCACCGCGACGTTGGCGATCGACGTGTCGAGCACCTCCATGAAGGTGCCGAGCGCGAGCCCGACGGTCAGCAGCGCGAGCGCGCCGCCGGTCAGCGGTGCCGGTTCGGCAGCGGGGGAGGGGGCGGATGCCGTGGTGGCGGACATCGGAATCTCCTAGACGCGGCGCGCGCGACGCGCCGGCACAACGCACGGACGCGCGACGCAGCGCGGCCCGGCCGGGTGGAATGAAAAAGGGGAAAAGCGGAGCGCGTGCCTCGTCATCTTCTGCCCAGACAGAGAAATAAGCGAACGTTTAACTGAGACATGAGAGGCTCCGCACGCATCAGCAGTCGGCTTCGTCAGGCTTCGGGCAGCCGGTCGAGCCGAGCCCGTTGGCGATGAAGCGCTGCAGCAGGCCGGTGAGCGTCGCGAGTTCGTCGGCCGAGAAGCCTTCGAGCTGTGCGTTGAGCACGGTCGCGACCAGCGACGGCAGCGCGCGGGCGGCTTCGATGCCGCGCTCGGTCAGCGTCAGCTCGATCATCCGGCGATCCTGCTCGCTGCGCGTGCGTGCGATCAGCCCCTTGCGTTCGAGCCGGTCGAGCATGCGCGTCATCGACCCGCTGTCGTACGACATCTTGCGCGACAGTTCGAACGGCGTGCGTGCGTAGCCGCGCGACAGCAGCAGGATCACGCCGATCTGCTGCGCGGTGAGGTCGAGCGGCTCGAGCGCACGATCCATCCGCTCGACGAGCGCCTGCTTCGCCTTCGACAGGTAATAGCCGAGGCTCGTTTCCAGCGCGATGTTCTCGGGATCGTAGAGGCCGCCGGTCATACGATTGCGCGCGCAGCAATAGTGCGTTTCGGGTTAAAACGCGTCCAGTATCTTGAAAAATGATTGCTTAGTCAATATTATTTGAGTCAACCAGTTACGACGTGCATGTTGCACTGCCGGAGACTATGTTCTGACCGATTGGCCCGCGCTGCCGGGCACCCGAGGATGTTCGCGATGCTGTTCCTGAAAAATGCCGCCGGCGCGCTGCGCCGCAACCTGACCGATACCGCTCATCATGTGTTTTCCGGGCCGCACCGCGGCTGGAAAATCGCGCTGTACGTGACGATGCTGGTCGTGCCTGGCGGCTCGCTCGCGGCGCTCGGGTTCGCGTGGTTCGATCATCGCCGGCAGCGCAACGCGAAGGGCGGTGCCCGCCGCACGAGCCAGCCGGCCGCGACGGAGCCGTCGACATGGCGGGCCGCCGCCGAACCCGTCCCGGCGCCCGTGCGCTGCCACTGACGCCGCACCGCTTCCGCGCGCCACCTATCCCGCCCGATTCCGGCCTGTCTGATCGCCGGCCGCGTCACGCGCGGCCGGCGTCGTACGCCCGTTTGCCCACCTGCCGTCCCGCAAGCAAGCCGTAATAGCCGGTAACCCGGCCGGCCGCGCCGGTAACACATCCGGGCCGCCGCGCACCGTACCCTTAGGGCTGCGCAGCTTTCTCGCCGTCAGTTACCATTTGTCCGCCAGCGGCATGACGACCGCATCGCGCGGCGCCGCTCGCCGGCCGCCACGCCCAGACAGGAAAACCACCATGCCGTACGCTTCCCTCCCGCGCGCCGTTCGCCCGCTGAGCGCCGCCGTCGCCATTGCGACGGCCGTGCTGCTCGCCGGCTGCGCCGTCGGGCCCGACTATCACCGGCCCGACACGTCGATCCCCGCCGCCTTCAAGGAAGCGCCGGCCGGCTGGAAAGTCGCGCAGCCCGCCGATCGCGCCGACCGCGGCGCGTGGTGGACGGTCTACAACGATCCGCAGCTCGATGCGCTGATCGGCAAGCTCAACGCGTCGAACCAGACCATCGCGCAATCGGCGGCCGCCTACCGGCAGGCGCGCGCGCTCGTCACCGAGGCGCGCGCCGCGTATTTCCCGACCGTCGGGCTGAGCGCATCGGGCTCGCGTGCGCGGACGCCGCGCACGTCGCTGTCGTCGGGCTCGTCGTCGAATTTCGGCAGCGGATCGACAGGGTCGATCAACAACAGCTACAGCATCGGCCTCGACGCCAGCTGGGAACCCGACCTGTGGGGCAAGGTGAGCCGCACCGTCAGCGCGCAGCGCGCCGGCGAAGCGGCCGCCGCGGCCGATCTCGCGAACGCACGGCTGTCGCAGCAGGCGCTGCTCGCGCAGACCTATTTCCAGTTGCGCACGTCCGACGCGCTGCAAAAGCTGCTCGACGACACCGTGAAGTCGTACGAACGGTCGCTGCAGCTCACGCAGAACCAGTACGCGCAGGGCGTCGCCGCGCGCGCGGACGTGATCCAGGCGCAGACGCAGTTGCAGAGCGCGCAGGCCGCGCAGATCGACAACGGCGTCGCCCGCGCGCAGTACGAGCATGCGATCGCGACGCTGATCGGCGAGCCGGCGTCGACCTTCTCGCTGCCGCCGGCCCCGCTCGCCGCCGAGCCGCCGATCACGCCGGTCGACGTGCCGTCCGCGATCCTCGAGCGCCGGCCCGACGTCGCGGCGGCCGAGCGCCGCGCGGCGGCCGCGAACGAGCAGATCGGCGTCGCGATCGCTGCATTCTTCCCCACCCTGACGCTGTCGGCCAGCGGCGGCTTCCAGAGCTCGGTGTGGTCGCAGCTGTTCACGCTGCCGGCGCGCTTCTGGACAGTCGGCCCGCAGCTCGCGGCCACGCTGTTCGACGCGGGCCTGCGCGCCGCGCAGACCGACGCCGCGCGCGCGACCTACGACCAGGACGTCGCCGCCTATCGCCTCGCGGTGCTCACCGCGTTCCAGGACGTCGAGGACAACCTCGCGTCGCAGCGCATCCTCGCGCAGGAAATCGACGTGCAGCGGCAGGCCGTCGACAGCGCCGAGCACGCGCTCGCGATCGTCACGAACCAGTACAAGGCCGGCACGGTCGCGTACCTGAACGTGCTGACCGCGCAGACCACCGCGTTTACCGCGCAGCAAAAGCTCGCGACGATCGCCGGGCAGCGGATGGTGTCGTCGGTGGGGCTCGTGAAGGCGCTCGGCGGCGGCTGGAACGTAGCGGAGATGGCGCGCGAGAACGGCGACATGGCGGCGCCGGCGCCTTTGCCGGCGTCCGGTGCGGCCGCGCCTGCGGCCACCGCACCGTCGGCGGCCGCGCCGCTCGCGCAGAAGTAGGAAGGGAAGCGGCCGACGCGCGCGTTCAGCGCTGCGCGTCGCCGAAGATCAGCGACACCTGGTTGTTGCCGATCGGATGCCCGAGCAGGTTCAGCAGCCCGGCGAGGTTCGCCTGCTGCTCGGGCGCCGCATGCGCGGTCCCGCGGAACGATCCCTGACCGGGGCCGAAGCTGCCGTGCCCGTCGAGGAACAGCGGGCCCTGCGTCGTCGACAGATCGAGATCGGCGCCCGCACCCTTCGCCTGCAATACCGCCCGGTACGAACCGAGCGGCTTCACGCGCGACACGCGCGAACTCATCGAATCGATCGTCACCGTCAATTGGCCGAACGCGTTGTTGCCGATGAGCCGCCAGTCGCTCCAGCCGAGCCGCACGTCGCCCTGCAGGTCGAGCGTGTTGAACGGCGTGCCGAGCCCCGCGAGCAGCGACGCGGGCACGGCCATCGTGCCCGCCGACAGCACCGCGCCGCGCCACGTCGCATCGAGCGTGACCGCATCGGGCATCGCTTCCGTCTGCCGCATGCGCATCTGCACGCGCCCGGTCAGCAGCGGCCAGAAGCGCGTGGTCCATTCGACCCGGCCCGGCAGCAGCGTCGCCGCGCTCTGATCGGCGCCCGGCGCGAGCATCAGCGTGCCCGAGCCATGCCACAGCGATCCGTCCGGATCGACGAGATTCACGTGGCCGCCGGTCGCACGCGCGAACTGCGGCGCGATCCACGCGGCCGGCGCGAGCGCGACGAGCGTCACCGCCGTCGCCAGGCCGCCCGCCAGCACCCACGGCAACACGGCGACGAGCCACCTTGCCCACGGCCGCATCGGCCGGCCTTCGTTTGCCTCATCCACTGCCGTCATCTACTTCTGGACGGAAGGTTGCATCACGGCCGTCAGGTCCACCTGGCCGTCTTCCTTCAGCGCCGTCGCGTGCGCTTCGCCGACCTGCACCTTGAACTGCCGGCGCGCATCGTCGAGCCACTGGGTCCATGCCGGGAACGACACGTTCTTCATCTGGATCTGCACGCCGTTGCCGACGATCTGCACCTGCGCGCCCTGCAACCCGTGATCGGACAGCGACGCGGTCAGCGCGTCCTTCAGCGCGAGGCCGGTCGGCGCGACGCCCTGCGCGGCGGCCGTCAGCGACTTCGCTTCGTTCGCCTGCGCGGTCATCTGCGCGAGTTCGCGACGCATCGTCGGCAATTCGCGCTGGATCCGGGCGCGGCCTTCCTGCGCGGGCGACCACAGCACCGAATACGCGATCGCGACCGCCAGCACGGCGCCGCCCCAGCCGAGCAGCATCTTCTCGCGCGGCGAGCGCTCACCCCAGAACTGGGTCAGCGTCTGGTTCAGTTGTTCGGTTTTCATGAGCGGCTCCGGATCGTCCATTTGCCCGTGTTGCTGTCGACTTCGCCGGACAGTCCGTTACGCGCGAGGCGCTGCGTGAAATCGGGATCGACCTTGACCTCCGGCTTGAAGCCGACGTCGAGCCGACGGTCGTGATAGTCGAGCGACGCGATGCCGTTCAGCGGCAGCGCGCCCATCGAGCGCGACAAGCCGCTCGACAGCGCGAGGAAATCGTTCGGCGACAGCTCGCCGGCCGCGAGGCGCAGCTGGTCGAGCTGACGCTGCATCTGCGCGGGCGGATCGAGCACGGTGGTCGTCTTCGGGAACGCGGACAGCAGCGTCTCGGTGATCTGCGCGGACAGCGCATCGCGCTCGCGCGACAGCTTCCACCAGTGCAGGTTCATCCCGATCACCGCGACGCCGAGCGTCGCCGCGGCGAGCGCGATCGGCACGCGCAGGCGCTTGAGCGTCGCGCGGTCGAAGCGCCACGGCTGCGATTCGAATTCGAACTGGCACAAATCGAATGGCTCGGTCAGCGCCCGGCGCGCGAACGTGTCGAACGACAGCGGCGCGGCGCCCGGCAGCAGCGGGCCGTCGGTGCGGCCGACCGATGCGAGCCGCGGCTCCGCGCCCGGTTCGCCGAGTTCGTACAGTTCGATGTCGCCGCCGCCGGCGAGCGCGGCCAGCGTGCCGGCCGCGCGCGACGCGGGCGCCGCGAAGCCTTCGCCGAGCGCGCCGCGCGCGACGGCCAGCTCGAGGCGCGGCGCACCGGCCGCCGCCGGCAGCGCGCCGGCTTCGACGAGCGCCGGTTCGACCGCCGTCGCGAGCCCGAGCACCGCGGCGACCGTCGTCGGGCGGGCAGGTGGCTCGGCCGCGGCGAGCGGAGCGGTGTCGATGGCCTCGTCGTCGGCCGCCGGCGCGACGGATGCCGCTTCGGCCGGCGCGCGCGGTGCCGGCAGGCAGCGGGTCGCGGGCACCGCGCTCAGGTGCCGGTGGCCGGCCGCCGTGAACGCATCGCAGATCGTGCGGAACCACGCGCGATCGACGACGGCCAGCACGCGGCGCCCGTCCGGCAGCGCGGCCGGGTCGAGCGCGATGTGGCAGCCGAGCGGATCCTGGATCAGCTGATCCTCGACGATGTTGGGCAGCGCCTGGCGCAGCTTCGGCCCCTTCAGCGGCGGCACGGTCGCGGCCAGCAGCAGCACGTCGCGCGCGGCGACGATCAGCACCGTCGCGTTCGCCCGCGGCAGCAGCGCCAGCGCGGCGCGGCCGGCGCGCTGCACCTGGCCGGCCTTGTCGACGAGCATGAACGGCAGCTCGGGCCACTGCCATTCCTGCAACGGCACGGCAGGCTCGCGCGGCGGCAAAGAAACAATCAACGTGCTCACAAGAGCTCCTCTCCCGATTGGCGTCGTTATAGCTGGTCGCGGATGCGCACGACCCGCGTCGAGTGCGTGGTCGGATCACGATACACGAGCGAGGTGCGGTCGACCTCCGCGCGTTCGTGCTGGATCCGGCCGTGCACGATGAAATAGCTCGAATTGACGTCGACGAGACTCGAGTCGATCGTCACGTTCGGCGGCGCGCCGGCGCCGCGCAGCGCGAGCTGCACGTCGCCGACGTTCCGGAAAAACACCGTCTCGCGGCGCGACACGAGCGCCTGCGCGGACGACACGCTCATGCCCGGCATCAGCGCCGCGATCACTTCGGCCGGCGCGGTGTTCATGTTCACGGGCGTCGTGGTCGGCAGCACGGTGACGAACGGGCGCAGCCGCGCGACCATCTCGGGCGTCACGCCGTCGACGTCGAGCAGGCTGTCCACGCGCGTCATCATCAGCGGCGCGGGCCCTCGGTCCCCGCCGGCCATGCCGGGATCGTCGGTGAAGCCGCTACCCTGCATGTCGCCGCTCGTCACCGGTGCGGTCGCGGCATTCGCGGCGGTCGCGCCGCCGCCGGGCAGGTTCGGCATCTGGAACCGCGTGGCCGAATGCAGCAGGCCCGCGCGCACCTGGAGCGCGATGCGCTTCGCGAACGCGCTGTCGTAGCCGAGCGTCGTCAGCAGGCGCTGGAACGCCTGCATCTGCGTGACGTTCAACTGCAGCACGCCGGGCGCCGGCGACGACACGAGGTTGCGCAGGTTGAACTTCGCCTGCGCGTCCTCGATCGAGCCGGAGATATAGGTGTCTTCGCCGCCGCCATCGTTGGGCGAGCCGATCCGGCCGAGGAAATCCGACAGTTTCGTTTTCGCGATCGGCACGCCCCAGATCCCGCCGAGATACGTGATGCCGGGCGCCGTATCGCCTTCGGAGCGCAGGATCATCCGGGTCCAGTCGAGCGCGCCGCGCGCGACCCACTGCGCCTGCGCGATCGTGCGCTGGTTCTCGATGCGGCGGATCTGCACCTGCTGGCGCCACAGCATCCCCGACACGAGGATCGCCGACAGCGCGACCACGAGCAGCGCGGTGATGATCGCGGCGCCGCGCTGGCGGCGGGCGGGCATTCGGCGGGCAGGGCGCGCACGCATCGTCATTCCCCGACGAGGAAGATGCGCGTGACCGGCACGCGCAGCGACGTCGCGCCGATGCTGACCTGCAGCCCGGTCACCGCACGCGCGGGCGGTGCGTTGCCGATCTGCGGCACCTTGAGCGCGTCGTTGTTCTGCGCGAGCGCTTCGTCGGCCGTCTGCAGGTTGGTGGTCCAGCCCACGCGCGGCACGTACAGCTTCGCGTCGATCGCGCCGACGCCGCCCATCAGCGCGACCCAGCTCCAGCCTTCGACGCTGCTGTCCTTCAGCAGGGTGCGCAGCCGGTTCGTGTCGTCGATCGGCGGCGATGCATAGCGCACGACCCGGCCGCCGGCGATCCGGTAGCGGACCACCTGCAGCCGCGGCGCGACGCCCGGCACGTCGAGTTCCCGCACGATCTGCAGCGTATTGCCGGCGACGCCGATCGCCGGCTGGCCGGCCTCGTCGTCGGTCGCGGCGAGCCGTGCGTCGATGCGCATCTGGTCGAACATCTGCGCGAACACGCGCTCGTCTTCCATCGCGGACGCGACCTTGTCGCGGCCGCGCATGATCTGGTCGAGCCCGCGCCACGCGAGGATCGCGACCACCGCGAGAATCGCGATCGCGATCATCAGCTCGATCAGCGTGAAGCCGCGGGCGGGCCGGGCCGGGGGAGCGGACAGGCGGCGCATCGGCGCGTCAGAGCGGACGGCTGGTTTCATTCGCGACCACCGTCACCATCTGCGCGAGCACGCCGGCGCGACCGGGCATGCTCACCGAAATCCGCACGCGTCGGAACACCGGGTTCGGCGTGGTGTTCACGCGCTGCGTGCAGACGAGCTGCACGTTGCCTTGCGAGCAGTCGAAACTCTGTTCGCCGACCTCCGGCCACGCATGCGTGAGCCGCAACTGCGCGAGCGCGTTGTCGGCGCTCCAGCCGGCGAGCAGCCGGCGATGCAGGTCGGACGCGTTGGTCGCCATCGTGCCGACCGCGCGGATCGACGCGGCGAGCGCGACCGCGATGATCGCGAGCGCGACCAGCACCTCGATCATCGTGAAGCCGCGGGATGAAGCAACGGGGGAGGGCAGGCGACGACGCATCGTCATTGCACCTCGTAGCGGCCGTTGCCGGTGCCGACGATCGTCGCGCTGCCGGCGGCCGAATGCAGCGTCACGCGCACCGGCGTGTCGATGCTCTCGGTGCCGAACACGACGCGATTCGCGTGCGTGTCCGAGCCCGGGTAATCGATGTCGGCGCCGGTGACGCCGCCGTCCCAGTCGCGCGGGCGCAGCAGGTCGTCGCGCAGCGTGCGCCAGCCGTCGGGCGAGCTCACGTCGAAACGGAAACCGTGCGCGGTCGGCTGCCACGCGATCGGCCGCGCGCGCACCTGCGCTTCGTCGCCGGCCGTCTCGAACAGCAGCGCGATGCGCTGCGCTTCCTCGCGCAGGTCGGTGCGCGGATTGCGCGTCAGCGACAGCGACGCGAGCGACACGAGCAGCCCCGCGATCACGAGCACGACCAGCATTTCGAGCAGCGTGAAGCCGCGCGCGCGACGCCGCGCCGCGCGGCGCTCCGTCAAGCCGCCATCGGCGCCTGCCGGTACGGACGGCACCGCACCGCGACGCACACGGCGATCGCGGCCGCAGCGGGAGGTCGTGCGAATGGCGAGCATGAAGAGCGGGAATGAAACGTCGGGTCGATCAGCGCCGGCTTATTGCCACGAGCCGATGTCGGAGTCGTTGCTCTCTCCGCCTTCCTTGCCGTCGGCGCCGTAGCTGAACACGTCGATCTCGCCATGCACGCCCGGGTTCAGGTACTTGTACCCATTGCCCCACGGATCGTTCGGCAGGCGCTCGAGATAGCCGCCGTCCTTCCAGTTGTTCGGGATCGGATCGGTGGTCGGCTTCTGGATCAGCGCGTTCAGGCCCTGCTCCTGGGTCGGATAGCGGCCGTTGTCCAGACGGTACAGCTTGAGCGCCTGCATGATCGTGCCGATGTCCTGCTTCGCGGCGATGCGGCGCGCCTCGTCCGGACGGCTCATGATCTTTGGCACGATCAGCGCCGCCAGGATCCCGAGGATCGCGACCACCACCATGATCTCGATCAGCGTGAAACCGCGCTGACGACGCACGGCCGCGTTGCGGCGAGTGATCCACGTTTGCATGACTGACTACCTCTTTCCAAAAAAATGTCGTCGATTGAGTGACGCACCCGGCGCACCGGACGGTCGCCTGACAGCAACCTTCCGGACCGGCGGGCGCGGAGCACGCATTGTAAGGCGCGCATCGCCGAGGGCTTTCACCCAACGCAAATTTCATATACATCCGTACAATAGCGCGCATGAACGCGCTCTCGATCCGGATCCTATCCCTCGCCCTCTTCGCGGGTTTGTGCGCGACGGCCACCTACTGGGTCGTCACGCTGTCGGCCCGCGAAGCGCCGCTGCCTGCCGCCGCCGCGCGGCTGCCGATCCGAACCGAGGACGCCGCCGCGCTCTTCGGCGGTCAGCTCGACAAGAATCCCGTCCAGGACATCCACCTGTTCGGCATTCTCGCGCTCGATCACGGCGGCGCGGCGATCGTCGGCATTGGCGGCGAACCGCCGCGCGCCGTGTCGCTCGGCGCGGAAGTCACGCCCGGCGCGAAGCTCGCCGAAGTGCGCCCGCGCTCGATCATCGTCGACCGCAACGGCGCCCGCGCCGAAATCCAGCTCCCGGCCAACACGCCGTCCCCCGCGATCTACATGCGCTGAACGGCGGCGGCCCGGCAAGCGGGCCGCCGCGTCACTGCACCATGTTGTTCAGCTCGATGATCGGCAGCATCACGGCCAGCACGATCACGAGCACGATGCCGCCCATCGCGAGGATCAACAGCGGCTCCAGCAGGCTCGTCAGGAACATCGTGCGGCGCTCCAGCTCGCGCGCTTCGCCTTCGGCCGCGCGATCCAGCATCGTCGTCACGTCGCCCGTCGCTTCGCCCGAACGAATCAGGTGCACGAGCACCGGCGGAAACGTCTTCACGTTGTTCAGCGCGCGCGACAGCGCGGAGCCTTCGCGCACGCGCACGATCGCGTCGTCGATGTTCGCGCGCATCGCGCGGTTCGACAGCGTCTCGCCGGCCGCCTGCAACGCGCGCAGGATCGGCACGCCGGCCGCGGTGAGAATGCCGAGCGTGCTCGCGAAGCGCACCGTGTTGTAGCCGCGCACGAGCTTGCCCGCGAGCGGCGCGGTCAGCACCCAGCGATCGAATGCGAGCCGGGGCCCGGCGCGCGACAGCGTCGCCTTCACGAACCACACGACGAGCGCGACCGCGATCAGGATCGCCCACCACCAGTGCCGCACGAATTCCGACAGCGCCATCATCACGACCGTGAGGATCGGCAGTTGCTGCTTCGTGCTCGCGAACACGTTGACGACCTGCGGCACGACGTAGCTCAGCAGGAACGTGACGATGCCGAACGCGATCAGCGTGACGATGCCCGGATACGTGAACGCCAGCAGAATCTTCTGCTTCAGCGCATTGCTCTGCTCGATGTAGTCGGCAAGGCGCGACAGCACGATGCCGAGCTTGCCGGTGTGCTCGCCTGCCGCGACCAGCGCGCGATAGATTTCCGGAAAATCGCGCGGATGCTGACCCAGCGCATTCGCGAGCGAATGGCCGCCGAGCACTTCCGCGCGGATCGCGGCCATCAGTTCGCGGATGTAGTCGCGCTCGGCCTGCTCGGTCAGCACGCCGAGCGCCTCGTCGAGCGGCAGCCCCGCAATCAGCAGGCTCGCGAGCTGGCGCGTGAGGATCGCCTGTTCGCGCTGCGACAGCTTGCGGCCGAACGCGAGCCGCTGCGAGCGCGCGCCGCGCGTCGCGCTCGCGGCCGGCTCGACGACGAGCGGGGTGAGCCCCTGCGTGCGCAACTGGCCGCGCGCGCTGCGCGCACTGTCGGCATCGATGACGCCTTTCTGCGCGCGTCCCGCTGCATCGATCGCTTCGAAACGGAATGCCGGCATCGCGCTATGCGCCTCCCGTCACGCGCAGCACTTCCTCGAGCGACGTCGCGCCGGCCGCGAGCCAGCGCTCCGCGTCGTCGCGCAGCGTGCGCATGCCTTGCGCGCGGCCGGCGGCCAGGATCTCGGCATCGGCCGCGTTGCGGTGAATCAGCGTGCGGATCGACTCGTCGACCAGCAGCAGTTCGTAGACGCCGCGCCGGCCTGCGTAGCCCGAATGCCCGCACTTGTCGCAGCCGACCGGATGCCACACGGTGCGGCCGTCCTCGTGCCGCTCCTCCTTGCAGACCGGGCAGAGCTGGCGCACGAGGCGCTGCGCGAGCACGCCGAGCAGCGACGACGCGAGCAGGTACGGCTCGACGCCCATGTCGGTCAGGCGCGTGACGGCGGACGCCGCATCGTTCGTGTGCAGCGTCGCGAGCACGAGGTGGCCCGTCAGCGACGCCTGCACCGCGATCTGCGCGGTTTCGAGGTCGCGGATTTCGCCGATCATGATCACGTCCGGGTCCTGGCGCAGGATCGAGCGCAGCGCGCGGGCAAAGGTCATCCCGATCCGCTCGTTCACCTGCGTCTGGCCGATGCCGGACAGGTCGTATTCGATCGGGTCCTCGACGGTCATGATGTTGGTCGTCGCGGTTTCGAGCCGCGACATCGACGCGTACAGCGTGGTCGTTTTGCCCGAACCGGTCGGGCCGGTGACGAGCACGATGCCGTGCGGGCGCGCGATCAGCTTGTCGAACTGCACGAGCGTGTCGCGGCCCATCCCGAGCGCTTCGAGGTTCAGGCGCTGCGCATCCTTTTCCAGCAGACGCAGCACCGCGCGCTCGCCGTGCCCGGTCGGCAGCGTCGACACGCGCACGTCGACCGGCCGGCCGCCGACGCGCAGCGTGATGCGGCCGTCCTGCGGCAGGCGCTTCTCCGCGATGTCGAGCTGCGCCATGATCTTGATCCGCGAGATCAGCGCGCCGTGCAGCGCCTTCTTCGGGCGCACGACGTCGCGCAGCGTGCCGTCGACGCGAAAGCGCACGACCGACGCGTTCTCGAACGGCTCGATGTGAATGTCCGACGCCTGTTCGCGCGCCGCTTGCGTGAGCAGCGCATTGATCATCCGGATGATCGGCGCGTCGTCTTCCGATTCGAGCAGATCCTCGACCTCGGGGATATCCTGCATCAGCCGCGACAGGTCGACTTCGCCTTCGACCTCGCCGACCACCTGCGCGGCGCTGCCGTCCTGGCGCGCATAGGCCTGGTTGATCGCCTGCGCGAGCTCGTCGGCCGGCACGCGATGCACGGCGATCGAGCCGAAGTTGCGCGCGATTTCCGCGAGCGCGGCGTCGCTCGTGCGTTCGCTGATCCACACCTCGAGCGTGTCGTCGAGCTGATGCGCGATCAGCACCTGGCCGCTCTTCGCGAAGCCGTACGGCAGCAGGCGCGCGGCGAGCGGCGACGGCGGCTGGCGTTCGCCCGGCGCGCCGTCGTGAGTGGAAGACGCGAGCACGTCGCTCACTGCGAGGCTCCCGGCGCGGTGGTCAGCGGCTGTTGCGGCACCGCCTGCTGCGGCACGCTCTGCGGCTGCGCGGGCGTCGCCTCCGGCAACGGCTGGGCCGGCACCGGCGCCACCTGGCGCTGCAACTGCTGGCGACGCATCTTGTCGAGATCGAACAGGTTCCCCGCGGCCGTGCCGCCCTGGCTCGGGCCGATCGGCATCGGCGGGACGACCGGATCGTCCTTGTCGCGCATCACGTTGTTGTCCGACTTGTATGCGCCCGTCACGCCCTGGATGTAGTCGTAGCGGTTGGCCGTCACTTCCTGCGCGGTACTGCGATCGGAGATGATCACCGGGCGCAGGAATACCATCAGGTTGGTCTTCTGACGCAGCTTCGTTTCGGAGCGGAACAACTGGCCGATCCATGGGATGTCGCCGAGCAGCGGCACCTTGCTGTTCGACACCTGGTAGTTGTCCTGCATCAGGCCGCCGAGCACGATGATCTCGCCGTTGTCGGCCAGGATCGTCGACTGGATCGAGCGCTTCGTGAAGGTCGGGCCGGTCTGCGCGTTCGTGGTGCCGCTGACGACTGCCGAATCCTCCGTGTAGAGCTGCAGCTTCAGGATCCCGCCGTCGGTGATCTGCGGCTTCACGTGCAACGTCAGGCCGACGTCGCGACGGTCATACGTATTGAACGCATTGCTCGTCGTGCCGCTCGTCAGGTTCGAATACGAACCGGTCGCGATCGGCACGTTCTGGCCGACGACGATCTTCGCTTCCTCGTTGTCGAGCGTGATCAGGTTCGGCGTCGACAGCACGTTCGCGTCGCTCACGCCCGCGAAATACTGCAGCAGCGCGCCGAGCCCCTGCACGCCGAACATGTTGTGCAGCCAGCCGATGTTGAGCCCTTGCGACAACTGTCCGAGATTGGCGGCAAGCCCGCCGCCGGTGATCCCGCCAGCGGCATTGGTCAAACCGCCGGCCGTCAGGTTGACGATGCTGTTGCCCAGACCGCCCGGCGGATTCAGGTTCGTGCCGCCGAGGAACTGGCCGCTCGCCACCTGCCACTGGATGCCGAGGTTGCCGGACGTATTCGAATTCAGCTCGACGATCAGCGCTTCGATATAGACCTGCGCACGCCGTGCGTCGAGCTGGTCGATCACCGAGCGCAGGTTCCGGTAAACCGGATCGGACGCGGTGATGATCAGCGAGTTGGTGGCCGAGTCGGCCTGGATCATCCCGCCCGGCTGGTTGTCGTCGCTCTTGTCCTTGTCGCCGCCGAGCAGGCCGCCCGTGCCGAGCCCGCCACCGCCGGACGAGCCGCCGCCGTACGCCGACGAAGACGACGAACCGCCGAGGCCGCCCGACGGCAGCGGCGGGGTGCCCGACGTGCCGGTCGAGAAGTTGCCGCTCGCCGACGAGCCGCCGTTCTGGTTGAAGCTGTTCGCATCGTTGGACGAAGCCGACGAGCCGCTGTCGTTGCCGCCCTTGCCGAGCATCCCGCGCAGCGTCTTCGCGAGCTTGACCGCATCGGCGTTGCGCAGCGGCACGACGTGCATGTTGCCGGGCACCGCGCTCGGCGCGTCGAGCTGCTGCACGAGGCGCTTCGCGGCCGCGAGGCGCGACGCGCTCGATGCGCGCAGCATCAGCGAGTTGGTGCGCGGGTCGGCCGTGACCGATACCTTCAGCGTCGCGTCGCTGTTGCCGATCGCGCCCGGGTCGAGCATCTTCTGCAGCTGCGCGGCGAGGTCGATCGCGTTCGCGTTGCGCAGCGGCACGACCTGCACCTGCGCGCCCGCGGCGCTGTCGACGCCCGCGATGATCTGCGCGATGCGGCGCACGTTGTCCGCATAGTCGGTCACGACGATCGTGTTGTTCGCCGGGTAGGCCGTCACCGTGTTGTTCGGCGAGATCAGCGGCCGCAGCACGGGCAGCAGGTTGTTCGCCGATTCGTTGTGCAGCTCGAACACCTGCGTGATCACCTGATCGCCGCGCGCCTGCGGCGCATTGCCGACATAGGTCGGCACGCCCTGCAGCTTCGCGTCGGCTTCCGGCACGACCTTCAGCACGCCGTGATCCTGCACGAGCGCGAAGCCCTGCATGCGCAGCGCGGACTGCAGCGTCTTCAACGCCTGATCTTCCGGCACCGGCCGTTCGGCCACGAGATTGAGCTGCCCCTTCACGCGGGGGTCGACGATGATGGTCTTGCCGGTCGCGGCGCCGATCGCTTTCGCGACCTGGTCGATATCCGCATTCACGAAGTTGAGCGTGACCTGAGCATAGGCGGCCTGCGAGACGATGATGCCGGCCACGAGCAGGGTCGTGGCGATACGCCGCATAACGAAGCGATTTCTTGTCATGGATGAATGGGTCGATGCCGGCTCAGGCCACTTCCGGCGGTAGTGCTGGGATCCAGGTCCGAAAGAGGCGACATTAGCAGTTTTTCATGTCCGAAATATCACATTGATCCGAAGACTGTCTCACATACGACATGTATCCGGCGAACCGTATGCAATATGTAAGGATCGATGTCACACTCCGCATGCCGGCCGTCGCCTCCGCCGTCGCTTCCATTTCGCGATGAACCGACACGGAAATGCGGTATAACCGGCCTGTCGTATTCCTGCCTGTCGCAATCCGGCGGTCTGCCGGTATGATACGGGCGGCGCGTTTCTCGTCGCACGAATAACGGCCACGGGTTTTCCCCGAGCTCCGCGCAATTCCTTTTCGTTTCCGCACGATGGACAAACGGTTCGCTTCGATCGCGTTGATCGCCGCCGGCGCATGGTTCGCCAGCGGCAACGCACGCGCGGATTGTTTCGACGAAGCGGCCAAATACCAGCAGGTCAATCCGTTGATCCTGCGCGCGATCGCGTGGCAGGAGTCGCGCAACCGGCCCGATGCGCTGAACAAGAATACGAACGGCTCGGTCGACTACGGCCTGATGCAGATCAATTCGATCCACCTGCCGACGCTGTCGCGCTACGGGATCGGCCGCGACACGCTGATGGAACCGTGCAAGAACGTGTACATCGCCGCGTGGCATCTCAGACAGAAGATGAACCGCTACGGCAACACGTGGCAGGCGGTCGGCGCCTATCATTCGGAAACGCCGTCGCTGCGCGACAAATACGCGCGGCAGATCGCCGGCATCCTGACGCAATGGAAGCTGCTGCCGCCCACGCAGACCGCTCAGGCCACTCAGGCTGCTCCGGCCGCGCAGTGATGCCGCGCGGCATCGCCGGCTGACACCGCGCCGGCCGGCCGGCGCGCGTTTGATGCACAATGCGGGCTGACGCCGCCGTTTCGTCCGCGTGCGGGCCGATCGCGCCCCGGCAGGGCGCCGCGGCCGCTTTTTCATCTTTTCCGTTGGTGCATATCATCATGAATCCGGCAATGAAACAGCCGTTGCCCGTCACCGTGCTGTCCGGCTTCCTCGGCGCCGGCAAGACCACGCTGCTCAACCACGTCCTCGCGAACCGCGCGGGCCTGAAAGTCGCGGTGATCGTCAACGATCTCGCGGCGGTCAACATCGACGCGTCGCTCGTGCGCGATGCGCAGGCGCTGTCGCACGTCGAGGAACGCCTCGTCGAAATGTCGAACGGCTGCATCTGTTGCACGCTGCGCGACGACCTGCTCGTCGAGATCCGCAACCTCGCGTCCGAAGGCCGCTTCGACGCGATCATGATCGAATCGACCGGTATCGCGGAGCCGATGCCGATCGCCGAAACGTTCACGTTCGTCGACGACGACGGCACGTCGCTGTCGGCCATCGCGCGGCTCGACACGCTCGTCACCGTGGTCGACGCGTACAACTTCCTGCGCGACTACGGCTCCGACGACGCGCTCGCGACGCGCGGCATCGCCGCGTCGGAAGACGACGACCGCACGCTCGTCGAGCTGCTGATCGAGCAGATCGAATTCTGCGACGTGCTGGTGATCAACAAGGCCGACCTGGTCGGCGCGGACGATCTCGCGCGCCTGCAGCACATCCTCGCGCGCCTCAATCCGCGCGCGCACCAGGTCGTGTCGACGTTCGGCAACGTGCCGCTCGACGAAGTGCTGAACACCGGCCGCTTCGATTTCGACGAAGCCGCGAATGCGCCGGGCTGGCTCGCGTCGCTCGACCGCGATCACGCGCATTGCGACGATCCCGACTGCCAGGACGACCATCATGCGCACGTGCACGGCGAAGCCGACGAATTCGGGATCGGCAATTTCGTTTACCGCGCGCGCCGGCCGTTTCACCCGGCACGGCTCTGGGCGCTGCTGCATCAGGAGTGGCCGGGCGTGCTGCGCAGCAAGGGTTTCTTCTGGCTCGCGACGCGCAACGACATCGCGGGTTCGCTGTCGCAGGCGGGCGGCGTATGCCGGCACGGGCCGGCCGGTTCGTGGTGGGCGGCGCAGGATCGCGCGGAATGGCCGGACGACGACGAGCTGCTCGCCGAAATCCGCGCCGAATGGCTGGGCGATCTCGACGATCGCACGGTCGGCGATCGCCGGCAGGAACTCGTGCTGATCGGCATCGCACTCGACGCCGACGCGTGGCGCGCGAAACTCGACGCGTGCCTGCTGACCGATGCGGAGTTTGCGCTCGGCGCGACGGGATGGGCGGCGTTCGACGATCCGTTCCCGGCGTGGGACGTCGATTCGCACGACGACGATCACGGCGACACACAAATCGTGCACGCGTGAAGCGCGTGGTAACGGCTCGTAAAAATAACCGTTAATTTTTGCAAGAGCGACGCAGACTGTGGCGAAAATGCCGCGCGCGCCCAACAAAAAACCCGCCTCTCGGCGGGTTTTTTTGGAACAGGCGCGGGTTTAACGCTTGTTGACGGCGTCCTTGAACGCCTTGCCGGCCGTGAACTTGACCGTCTTGGCTGCCGGGATCTTGATGGTTTCGCCCGTCTTCGGGTTGCGGCCCGTACGTGCTGCGCGCTTGCCCGAACCGAAGCTGCCGAAGCCGATCAGCTGAACCGCATCACCCTTCGACACGGCCTTCTTGATGACTTCGAGCAGCGTGTCCAGCGTTTCGCCGGTTTGAGCCTTGCTGGCGCCCGTTTGGGCGGCGACGGCGTCGATCAGTTCCTGTTTGTTCATTAAGGTTCCTTTATCAGGTTAGGTTGACACGAACAGCGCGAACGCGCCGATTATACGTGCGCGAACCGTGCCGTCGAGAGTCAGACTCCGACGACACAGCGCCGAATCCTGGCCCGCGCGACGCGCCCTCCGGCTTGCCGGCGGCCACCCCGCGGTACGGCGTTGCTATGATAGCGCAGCGCAAACCCAATAACGACAAGGGTTTCAAAGATTTTCATCGGTATTTCGCCGAATGAATCGTCGATTGCCCGTTTTTTGACCTGCGCCAACCGGACAGGATACGCAGCGTGGTCCACCCGTTCGTCGCCCCGTTGCCCTTTTCCAACGGCCGGTCGGACGGCCTCCCGCAATCCCTTGCCAGGCTTGGCTGCCACGTTTTTTGTTTCGCATGCCCGACCGACTTGTTTACGCCACGCTCGCGCTTCGCGACGACGGCACGCTCGTCTCGCCCGAGTTCGGCGAGCTTCATCGCGGCGCATCCGGCACGCTCGCGCACGCGCATCGCGCGTTCGTCGCGGGCAACGGGCTGCCCGCGCGCTGGCAGCGCCGTCGAACGTTCACGATCGTCACGACCGAATTCGGCGCGGGCGCCGGCTTCCTTGCGGCCTGGGCCGCGTGGCGCGACGATCCTGCGCGCTGCGAACGGCTGCATGTCGTCGCGCTCGAGCCGCACCCGTTCTCGCGCGACGACCTGCGTCGAGCGGTTTCGCA
The DNA here is from genome assembly GCF_001523445.1 of Burkholderia sp. ABCPW 11. NCBI lineage: Bacteria > Pseudomonadati > Pseudomonadota > Betaproteobacteria > Burkholderiales > Burkholderiaceae > Burkholderia > Burkholderia sp. ABCPW 11. The sequence goes on from NZ_LOVM01000049.1 coordinate 45,881, forward strand.
TATGGTTGCAGACACAACCATATCGGCGGACGCCGATGCATTGATCGATGCATGGCCGATCCTCGTGCCGGGCCTGCACCGGCTCGAATTCGACGAAGGACGCGTGGTGCTCACGCTCGCGTTCGGCGATGCGATCGACCTGTCGAAGAAGCTCGTCGCGCGCGCCGATGCGTTTTTTCTCGACGGCGCCGCGGCATCGGCCGACGGAATCCGCGCACTCGCGAAAATCGCCGGCGAACACGCGACGTTTGCGACCCATGCAAAGTCCGCCGACGTGAAACACGCGCTCGGCGAAACAGGTTTCACGTTCCGCGAAGTCGACGATCGTCTCGTCGGCGAATATGCGCCGCGCTGGCGCGCGCGCCGACACGAGCCGCCGCGTGCACTGCCCGTTGCAGCGCGCCGGGCGATCGTGATCGGTGCGGGCCTCGCCGGCTGCGCAGTGGTCGAACGCCTGGCTGCACGCGGCTGGGACGTCACGCTGATCGAGCGGCACGAACGGATCGCCAGCGAAGCGTCGGGCAACCCGGCCGGGGTTTTTCATCCGTTGATGACGCGCGACGACAACGTCGCGAGCCGGCTCACGCGCGGCGGCTTCCTGCACGCGATCGCACGCTGGCACGCCCTCGAACGCGCAGGGCATGCGTTCGCGCGCAGCACGCACGGGATGATCCATCTCGCCGAATCGGCCGACGATTTCGCGCGGATGCGCGACGCGTTCGATGCGTTCGGCGCGCCGTCGGACTATGCAACCCTGCTCGATGCCGATGCCGCGCGTGCGCACCTGAATCTGCCGGTCGAGCATGGCGGCCTGCTGTTTCCGCACGGCGGCGCCGTCTGGCCGGCCGGCCTGTGCGCCGCGCAATATGCGGCGGCGGGCGAGCGCGTGCGCCTGCTTGCGTCCACCTGCGTCGCGCGGCTCGAACGACGGGGCGACACCTGGCATGCGCTCGACGATACCGGCGCCACGCTGGCCGATGCACCCGTCGTCGTGCTCGCGAACGCGGGCGACGCCGCGCGTCTTGCCGGGCTGCGGCATGTCGCGCTGCAACCGGTGCGCGGCCAGCTCACGCTGCTGCCACCGGACACGACGGCGCCGCTGCCGTGCCCGGCGATCGGCGACGGTTACGCGGTCCCGCTCGCCGACGGCACGCTGCTGATCGGCGCAACGTTCGAGCCCGACGACACCGATCCCGCGATGCGTACGGCCGGCCACGTCGAAAACCTCGAGCGCGTGCGGCACCTGCTGCCGGGCCTGATTGGCGACCTGCCGGACCCCGCCACGCTGCGCGGGCGCGTGGCGTTGCGCTGGGTGGTCGGCGACCGCCTGCCGCTCCTCGGCCCGCTCGCCGACGAAGCGCAGGCCACCGCGAACGCACGCGCGCTCGGCGGTGCGCAGGCGCGCGACCTGCCGCGCCTGCCCGGCCTCTACGGCGCATTCGGCTTCGGTTCGCGCGGCCTCGTGTGGGCTGCGCTCGGCGCCGAGCTGATCGCCTCGCAACTCGAAGGCGAGCCGTGGCCGCTCGAGCGCGAACTCGCCGACGCGGTCGATCCCGCCCGTTTCCTGATCCGCGCGCTGCGCGCACGCCGCGTCGGTCCGACGAGCTGATCGGCCGCGCCTTTCTCACAGTTTCCCCGATTTTCCCGCGCAAGGTTATCCACGCGATGCTGTGGATAACCACGCGGAATCCGCGCGCACTTCGTGTGCAATCACAGTGGACGTAAACTGGGCAACTCCGCACAGCTGTGAAGCGGCCCGAAAGTTGCTCAACTCAAACGTCTGTGCACGAACAGCCTGTGCAACCGGTTATGGTTTCGCCAACGCATTGATCCAACAGCGTAAACCGGAGTTATCCACAGAACTGTGCGTCCTTTGTTAACTTCTACTACGTATATATACAAGTAAACCTTTGAAACCAAAGACCTGTGGTGCCGCACAGCGCCGCGAGTCGATTCGGTCGGTTCCGGAGCGAAAAAGCTGTGGCACAATCGGTTTCCTTCGCGTTCGTTCGGCCAGGCGCCGGACATGCTTCAATGGAACGGTCGGCATGATTTCGAATCTGAACCTTCGAGTCCGCCAGTCCGTTCACACACCAGGCCGACAATCCAGATCGGCAACCTGAACGACGTTCCACCCTGTGGCGGAACAGGCGGATCCCATGTACCGCCGTCGTCGAGCACAACAATCACATTCGGGGCAATACCCAGCCGGCGCGCATCCATTCCTGTCGCTTGACCCGTGTCGCTGGCGGTTGCTTCCAAAGGAGAAGTCACCACGATGAAGTCGGCGTTCTCATTCCTGCCCAACTGGCCACTCGCGCCGGATGCCGTGTTCTGGGCCGGGCTCGCGCTGTTCGCCGCCGGCCTGTGCGGCGAGCTGTGCTATCGCGCGTGGCGTCTGCCGCGCATCACCGGCTATGCCGTGATCGGCCTGATCGCCGGTTCGTTCGGATTCGGCGTGATCGACGCGAGCACCGACGAAACCTCGCGGCTGCTGATGGACGTCGCGCTCGGCCTGCTGCTGTTCGAACTCGGCAGCCGCCTCGACCTGCGCTGGATTCGGCGCAATCCGTGGCTCGTCGCGTCGAGCCTCGCGGAAGCCACGCTCACGTTCGTGCTCGTACTGTTCGTGATGCTCGCGCTCGGCGTATCGGGGATGGTCGCGCTGGTGCTGTCGGCGATCGCGATCGCGACGTCGCCGTCGATGGTGATCCAGCTCAAGACCGAACTGCGCGCGGAAGGGCAGGTGTCGCAACGCCTCATCACGCTCACCGCGCTGAACAGCGTGTACGCGATCGTGCTGACCAAGCTCGTGACGAGCTGGCTGCACCAGGAAGCGTACGGCAACGTTTTCGCGACGATCCTGCAACCGCTTTACCTGCTCGCCGGTTCTTTCATCGTCGCGTATCTCGTCGCGCGTTCGTGCAATTACCTGTTCCGTCACATGACCGCGACGATGCGCGACGAGCATTCGTTCGTCGCGCTGTTCGGGCTCGTGATGCTCGCGATTGCCGTCGCGCAGGCGTTGAAGCTGTCGACGCTGCTCACGCTGCTGCTCGCCGGCATCATCGTGAAGAACCTCGAAGCGCGGCCGCAACTGTGGCCCGAGCATTTCGGCACGGCCGGCTGGCTGCTGACGGTGGTGCTGTTCGTGCTGACGCTCACGTCGTTCACGTGGGGCGACATCGCGCTCGGCGGGTTGCTCGCGATCGTGCTGATCGTCACGCGGCTCGCCGCGAAGCTGGCCGGCGTCGTCGCGTTCGCGAAGCCGAGCGGTCTCGGGATGAAGCAGGGCGTCGCACTCGGCATCGCGCTCACGCCGATGTCCGCGCTGTCGTACCTGCTCGTCGACGACACCTACCAGCTCTACCCGAATTTCGACCCGCACCTGCGCGCGATCGTGATGTGCTCGATCGTGATCCTGCAGCTCGTCAGCCCGTTCGTCGTCTACCGCTGCCTGTCGGCGGTCGGCGAACGCAGCGACGGCAACTGATTCCGGAACCTGCCATGGCACTCGAAACCTTCGTCAATTCCGAACCGTTCACGTTCGGCGTCGAACTGGAGATCCAGGTCGTCAATACGCACAATTACGACCTGACCAAAGCGGCATCCGACCTGATGCGCCTGATCCAGGGCGAGACCTTTCCGGGCAACATCACGCCGGAAATCACCGAAAGCATGATCGAGCTGTCGACCGGCATCTGCCATTCGCACGAGCAGGCCGTCAGCGAGCTGCATGCGATCCGCGACGTGCTCGTGAAGGCAGCCGACCAGCTCAACGTCGGGCTGGCCGGCGGCGGCACGCATGCGTTCCAGCAATGGAGCGACCGGCAGATCTACGATGCGCCGCGCTTCCAGTACATCTCCGAGCTGTACGGCTATCTCGCGAAGCAGTTCACCGTGTTCGGCCAGCACGTGCACATCGGTTGCCCCGATCCCGACAGCGCGCTGTTCCTGCTGCACTCGATGTCGCGCTTCATTCCGCACTTCATCGCGCTGTCCGCGTCGTCGCCATTCGTGCAGAACGTCGATACGGGCTTCCATTCGGCACGCCTGAATTCGGTGTTCGCGTTCCCGCTGTCGGGCCGCGCGCCGTTCGTGCTGACCTGGGACAGCTTCGAGGAGTACTTCACGAAGATGGTGAACACGGGCGTCGTCAATTCGATGAAGGACTTCTACTGGGATATCCGGCCGAAGCCCGGCTACGGCACGATCGAGGTGCGCGTGATGGACACGCCGCTGTCGGTCGACCGCGCGGCGGCGATCGCCTGTTACATCCAGACGCTCGCACGCTACCTGCTGACCGACCGGCCGCTGAAGCTGTCGGAGGACGATTACCTCGTCTACACGTTCAACCGTTTCGAAGCGTGCCGTTTCGGGCTCGAAGGCACCTGCGTGAATCCTCAGACGGGCGAGCGCCGCACGATCGCGGAAGACATCCTCGACACGCTCGACCGAATCGCGCCGCATGCGGCTGCGCTCGGTTCGCGCGCGGCGCTCGACGAGATCGGTGCGCTCGCGAAGGCGCGCGTGAACGACGCATCGTGGTTGAGAACCGTTTTCAAACAGGAAAAATCGCTGAACGAGACGGTCCGGCAGCAGTGCTTACGTTGGCGCGAGTGAAAAAATGTTTTGCAGATTGCGGGATCGACCGCGGCGCGATTCGCTGAATGGCGCTCGCCGCCGCGTCCGGCCGAACGCGTCGCCAGTCGTCCTGAAAATCTGTGGATAACCCGATATTCCACTGCAAAGTCAACGCTCTGCGGGCGGGATAACCCGGTGGATCATCAACGTGCGGCCGGTGGCCGATCCGAACAGGAAAATACCGGCGCGCCCCGCTTCGCGGGCTCGTGACATTGCGCGCACAACGAAAAATTGCGGTTATCCAGCGATTTTCCACAGAGTGCAGGGGATAACTTAGCTGTGCGATTTTCCGCTCTCGCTTAGAATGTCGGCTTTGCGGACACCGGAAACGATGCGTGTCTCTCCGGTCGCCGCGAACGCGACCGCCGCGTGTGCCTCGCGACGGCCGTGCTGACGCACTCGAAAGAGTGCGTCTGTTTTGAGACGGGATTCGATCTCCACACTACGGCCGCTCGGCCAACCGGGCGGCGGCAAAGCGAAAAGACTATGAGCGAAGGCGTTTACGGGAACCAGGCTGCGGGACGTGTGACCCACAGCCTGCTGCGGTTGAGCACGGCCATGCGGAGCGAGGCATGGGATTGGGCGGAAGGCGCTGGCCTCACGCCGACGCAGGGCGAGATTCTCGTGCTGCTGTTGCAGCGCAAGGGCCCGATGCGGCTCGGCGAGATCGCGCGCGAGACGCAGCTCACCGCGGCCACGACGAGCGATGCGGTCAGCACGCTCGAGACGAAGGGGCTCGTCGAGAAGCGCCGTGCGCTGGACGACGGCCGGGCACTGGCCGTGCGCCTGTCGGCGCGTGGCCGCACGGCCGCGAAGAAGGCGCTGCAATGGCCTGAATTCCTGACGAAAGCGGTGGGCAAGCTCGGCGCGGACGAGCAGGGCACGCTGTATCGCGCGCTGCTGAAGACGCTGCGCGAGCTGCAGGTGGCCGGCGCGACGCCGCCGCAACGCATGTGCCTCACGTGCACGCATTTCCAGCCGGGCAAGCTATCGAAGAAGACCGTGCATCACTGCGCGGCGCTCGACATCTCGATGTCCGACAGCGATCTGCGTCTCGACTGCCCGGTGCAGGAAGAAGCCGACGCGGCGACGCAGAAGAAGACCTGGAAGATTTTCGCTGGCTGACGTCCGTCGATCGACCGGGAGGCCGATGATGAACGCTGAAGTCGTGGCGATCCGCCACGTGCATTTCGAGGATCTCGGGAGCTTCGAGCAGGTGCTCGGCGAACGCGGTCGACGGGTGCGCTATGTCGATGTCGGATCGTCGCGGGTCGAGGTGCTCGACGTGCTCGAGCCGTCGCTGCTCGTCGTGCTCGGCGGGCCGCTCAGCGTGTACGACGATGCGCAGTATCCGACGATCGCGCCGCTGCTGGCGCTCGTGCGCCAGCGCATCGACGCGGGGCTGCCGATCCTCGGCATCTGCCTCGGCGCGCAGTTCATCGCGCGGGCGCTCGGGGCGCACGTCTATCCGGCCGCCCGGCACGAACTCGGCTGGGCGCCGCTGACGCTCACCGATGCCGGCCGCGCGTCGCCGTTGCGCCATCTCGACGGCGCGACGACGTCGATGCTGCACTGGCATGGCGATACGTTCGACCTGCCGGGCGGTGCGATCCATCTCGCGTCGACGCCGGCCTGCCGCCACCAGGCATTCGCATGGGGGCAGCACGTGCTGGCGTTGCAATGTCATCCCGAGATCCGTACCGATCGCTTCGAACCGTGGCTGATCGCGAACGCCGGCGAAATCGCCGCGACGCCCGGCGTCGACGCGCGCCAGTTGCGTGCCGATACCGCGCAGCACGGCCCCGCGCTCGAGACGGCTGCACGGCGCATGTTCGCGGAGTGGCTCGGCAGCGTCGGGCTCTGACGTCGCGGGCAGTCCCGTCCGCTGCAACGGTCGGAGCCGGCCTGCATCCGTTGTGGGGCCGGCGCATCGCCGTACACCGCACATTCCGCGCACCGCCTGCATCCCGGCCGGCCGTACCTGACCATCCGCTTACTGTCGTTCGCGCCGTCTGCACGCTTCGGGCGTGCGTGCTACGCTCGTCCGCTCTTTCCCTTTCCTGGCGAGCGGCTTCCATGACTGCGCTGTTTTCTCCGTTCACGCTGCGCGGCGTGACCCTTCCGAACCGGATCGTGATTTCCCCGATGTGCCAGTACTCGGCCGAACGCGGCGAAGCGACCGACTGGCACATGATTCACCTCGGCCATCTCGCGCTGTCGGGCGCGGGGCTGCTATGCATCGAAGCGACCGCGGTGGAACCCGACGGGCGCATCACGCATGGCGACCTCGGCCTGTGGGACGACGTGACCGAAGCCGCGCTGAAGCCGGTGCTGGCCGCGATCCGCAAGCATTCGCCGGTTCGCGTCGCGATGCAGTTGTCGCATGCGGGGCGCAAGGCGTCGAGCGCGGCGCCGTGGGAAGGCGGCCAGCTCGTGCCGGTCGCCGACGGCGGCTGGTTGCCGCACGGGCCGTCGGCCGTGCCGCACAAGGACGGCGAGACGCCGCCGCTCGCACTCGATGCCGCGGGCCTGAACCGTATCCGGGAAGCCTTCGCGGCGTCGGCCAGGCGGGCTGCTCGGCTCGGCATCGATGCGGTCGAAGTGCATGCGGCGCACGGCTACTTGCTGCATCAGTTCCTGTCTCCGCTCGCGAACCGGCGCATCGACGAATACGGCGGTTCGCGCGAAAACCGGATGCGGTTTCCGCTCGAGATCTTCGAGATCGTGCGCGCCGCGTTTCCGGAAGACCGGCCGGTCGGCGTGCGCGTGTCCGCGACCGACTGGGTCGAAGGCGGCTGGGAGCTCGACGATACGATCGCGTTTGCGCACGAACTGAAGCGCCGCGGCTGCGACTGGATCGACGTGTCGTCCGGCGGCGTGTCGCCGCTCCAGAAGATTCCGCTGTCGCCCGGTTACCAGGTGCCGTTCGCGCAGGCCGTGAAGCGGGCGGTCGGCATGCCGACGATCGCGGTCGGCCTGATCAACGAACCCGAGCATGCGGACCGGCTGATCGAGGCCGGCGATGCCGATCTCGTCGCGATGGCGCGTGCGATGCTGTACGACCCGCGCTGGCCGTGGCACGCGGCGGCCGAACTCGGCGCGCAGGTGACGGCGCCGCCGCAATACTGGCGTTCGCAACCGCGCGAGCACAAGGCGCTGTTCGGCGACGTCGCATTCGGCCAGCGCTGAGCCCATCGCGCAATATTGCGCGCGATGTTGAACGAAGCAATCGTGAACGTGTAGGATGCGGGTGATTCGCCGCATGCCCCGACGCGGCACCGACCGGTGCCGCGTTTTCGTTTGGCGCGGCGCCCGGCCGCGTTCGCGGTCGCTTCCATTCAAGTCGTCTTCACAAGGATTCGTTCGATGAGTTCACGCAGGATCGCGGTGCGCCGCTCGGGAGTACACGGCAAGGGCGTGTTCGCCGTGGCGCCGATCAAGGCCGGCGAGCGCGTAGTGGAATACAAGGGCGAGCGAATCTCGTGGAAGGAAGCGCTGCGTCGTCATCCGCACGACCCGAGCGAGCCGAATCATACGTTCTACTTCGCACTCGACGAAGGCGGCGTGATCGACGGCAAGATCGACGGCAACAGCGCGCGCTGGATCAACCATTCGTGCGCGCCGAACTGCGAAGCCGAGGAGGTCAAGGGCCGCGTATTCATCCACGCGTTGCGCGACATCGGCCCGGAAGAGGAACTGTTCTACGACTACGGCCTCGTGATCGACGCGAAGCTGACGAAGAAGCTCAAGCGCGAATACGCGTGCCACTGCGGTGCGGAGTCGTGCCGCGGCACGTTGCTCGCGACGTCCGACGAAAGCGGGAAGAAAAAAAAGAAGAAGGGCAGGAAGGACGGCAAATCCGCGTCCGGTTCGAAGGACAAGAAGAACCGGAAGTGATGCAGGCGGCAGCGCATTTCGCGCTGCCGCTGTCGTTTCGGCCAACGGGTGGCGCGTCGTAGCGGGCCGTCGTTCGCTTTCCTTCTCCGGCGGGCCGCCCGGTCGAAACGGGCCGACGGCCTCCCGCCGCGAATCGCTCAGTGCGTCGGCGCCGCAGCCGGCATTTCGCCGGCCGGCTTCTCCGTGCGCGCGGCGAGCGGCACCCTCACCACGAAGCGCGAGCCGCCTTCCGGTGCATCCTCGTACGACACGGTGCCGCCGTGCATCGCAATGATGTCGTGCACGATCGCGAGCCCCAGCCCGGCGCCCGTTTCGACGCCGTTGCCGCTTTGCGCGTCGCCGCGGAAGAAGCGCTTGAACAGGTCGGCCTGCTGGTTCGCGGGCACGCCGGGGCCGTTGTCCTCGACGACGATCTCGGCGGCAGGCTGGCTGTCCTCGAGCGCGGCGCGCGCGACGTTCACCGTGATCCGCGCGCCGTCCGGCCGCGCGAGCGGCACGTATTTCAGCGCATTGTCGAGCAGGTTCGCGATCACCTCGCGCAGCAGCACGGGGTTGCCGCGCACGATCAGCGTCTCGTCGTCGCCCGCGTCGTCGCTGCGCTGGAAGCCGAGGTCGACATGCGACGCGAGTGCGCGCGGCACCCATTCGGCGCCCGTCTCGAACGCCATCGCCGCGAGATCGACATCGACGAAGCGCGCGGCCTGTTCGCCCGGCTCGGCACGCGCGAGCGACAGCAACTGGTTGGACAGCCGCACCGCGCGATCCGCGGCCGCGCGCAGCTCGCGCACCGCGGCGAAGGTCTGGTGCGGGTCGCGCGCGACGGCCGCCTGCTCGGCATGCAGCTTCACCGCGGTGAGCGGCGTGCGCAACTGGTGGGCGGCATCGGCGATGAACTTGCGCTGCGCGTCGAGCGCGGTCTTCAGACGGCCGAGCAGCGCGTTCATCGCGCTCGTCAGCGGCCGGATCTCCAGCGGCACGTCGGTTTCGTCGACCGGTTCCAGCGACGTGTGGGTCTGCCGGTTCAGCGAATCGGCCAGATGCGTGAGCGGGCCCAGTTGCTGGTTCACGACGCGCCACACGATGCCCCAGCCCGCGAGCAGCAGCAGCAGCAGCGGCATCATGATCGCGACGAGGAATTCGGCCGCGATCCGGTAGCGGTGCCGCACCGGCTGCGCGACTTCGACGACCATCGGCCGACCGCCTTCGACGTTGTCGACGCGCACCTGCGCGACCCGCACCGCGCGGTTGTCGTACTCGGCCTCGAACACGTACGCGTGATGCATGCGGCGCACGTTGATGCCCTGCAGCGGCAGCTTCGGATCGCCGGCGAGTTCCTGCTCGCCGTCGCTGATCCGGTAGATCAGCGCTTCGGCCGGATCGGAGAACATCGCCTGCGCGAGCGGCGGCACAGTAAACGGCGCGTCGGGGCCGGCGATCTGGATCTGTTTGGAGATGGCGGTCGCGAGATCGGCGAGCGAGCGGTCGATCACGTGCTGCGTGTATTGCCACGCGAGCCAGTAGGCGATCAGGCCGCTCATCAGCGCGAGCATCGACAGCGGAGCGGCGAGGCGCCGGAGCAGCGAGCGGCGCAGGCTGGTGGTCACAGCCGGATCAGAAGACATTTCGACGGGCAAATGGATAGGCGCCGCTCACCGGGAGCGGCGCGGTCGTGCGCCGGGAGCGGCGATGCGGAGCAGCACGCATGCGCCGGCGGCACGCTGCCCGGCCGGCGCGCGGCGTCGCTCAGACGCTCGCCGTCTGGCGGATTTCCTGCAGCAGGTAGCCGAAACCGCGCACCGTGACGATTTCGACCCGGCACTGTTCGAGCTTCTTGCGTACGCGGTGCACGTAGACTTCGATCGCGGTGTCGCCGAGATCGCCGCCGAAGTGCGTGAGGTGATCCTGCAACTGGGCCTTGCTGACGACGCGGCCGTGACGCAGCAGCAGCATCTCGAGCACCGCGAATTCGCGCGGCGACAGTTCGAGCGGCTTGTCGTCGTTGAAGATGCGGCGGTCGACGCCCGACAGCCGGACGCCGCCGAGCGACACTTCCGGACGCGGCATGTCGCTGTGCGGGCCGCTGCGGCGCATCACCGCGCGGATGCGCGCTTCGAGCTCGGCCGGCTCGAACGGCTTGAGCATGTAGTCGTCGGCGCCGGAGTTCAGGCCCTGGATTCGGTCGTTCAGCTCGTCGCGCGCGGTCAGCACGATCACGGGCGTGTGACGGTTGGTCTGGCGGAAGCGCGTGAGCAGGGTCATCCCGTCGATGCCCGGCAGGCCGAGGTCGAGGATCACGAGTTCGTGGCGGTTCTGTGCCAGCGCCTGTTCGGCAAAAATGCCGTCATGCACCATGTCGACGGTGAAGCCAGCCTGCTCGAGGCTGCTCTGGATACCGCGTGCGATGGGGCGGTCGTCTTCGATCAGAAGGAGTCGCATGAAGTTCGCTCAAGTACAATGGGTTGGCGGTTCAGGCACGCGGACAGCACGAAGCCGTTTCCACAGGGACGCCGCATCGCCTGACATCAAGCATGGCGGCCAGCGAACGATTAGATCCAATCATGTCCGATATTTCGATCCACGACCTAGAAGCCGCGATCAATTTCTGGCGCGCCCGCTCGCCGTCGAGCGGCGACGAACTCAAACTCTGCGAAGAGGCCAGCGCGCTCTCCAAGCCGTATGCGCTGCTGATTGTACAGCGCGAAAGCGCGCTGCAACTGGAAGGATTGGACCCCAAGGCGCGGAAAGCGTACGAGACTTACGTGCGCCTTAAGGATGGCTTGGAAAGCTGAAGGCTTTCGCTGAGTACATCCTAGAAAACGTTTAGCAAAATGAAAAGTTGACGCGCCGCGCATCGACAGGAGGCGCGGCGGTGGAGGCGATACTCAGGCGCCCGGTTGCGCGTGTGCGGCGGCGCCGTCGATGAACCGCGCGAGTTCGATGTCGCGTTCGGTCAGCCCGTCGGCATCGTGGGTCGACAGCGTGACGTCGACGCGGTTGTACACGTTGAACCATTCCGGATGGTGATTCATCTCCTGCGCCTTGATCGCGACACGCGTCATGAAGCCGAATGCCTCGTTGAAATCGGCGAAGCGCAGGCGGCGCTGGATCGCGTCGCGGCCCGGCACGGCCGTCCAGAGCGGCAGGCCTTCGAGCCGGGTCTTGCGTTCTTCGGATGTGAGCTTGTGGATCATCTTGCACCTCTCGTTCGGTAACGGTGTCCGCCCGCGGCTGCGCCGCGCGGCGAAGCCGGCATCGTTCATTGTTTCATAGTTGCGGGAAGGGCGACGGGCAGCCGGCGACGGGCAACCGGCGGGTGCCGCGCGCCCAGCGCATCACGCGTCGTCGTCGTCGGGCCAGCCTTCGCCCGTGCCGCGATGCAGCACGCGGTCGGTCTCGAGCACCGCGCCGGCCGCGAATTCGGGCAATGCCGCGAGGCGGCCAGCCAGTGCGCGGCCGTCGACGTCGGCGAGCGCGAACAGTTGCGCGAAATCGTCGATCACGAAGTAAGTCTTCTGGAACGTGTCGATCCGATACTTCGTGCGCATCACGCGCTCGAGGTCGAACCCGAGCCGGTTCGGCGCCGCGCTTTCGAGGCTGTACAGGCTTTCGCCCTTGCTCGATACGATCCCGGCGCCGTAGATCGACAGCCCGTTGACCGCGCGCGGGTCGCGGATCAGCCCGAATTCCACCGTATACCAATAGAGGCGCGCGAGCCGCGCCAGCGCCGCTTCGTCGTCGGCAACCGCGAGCGCGGTGCGGCCATACGCCTGCATGTAGTCGGCGAACACCGGATCGATCAGCAGCGGCACGTGGCCGAACAGGTCGTGGAAGCAGTCGGGTTCCTGCAGGTAGTCGAGCTGGTCGGGACGGCGCATCCACCAGGTGACGGGAAAACGCCGGTTCGCGAGGTGCTCGAAGAACACGCGGTCGGGCACGAGGCCCGGCACCGCCACGATTTCCCAGCCGGTCACGGGCTTCAACTGGCGGTTCACGTCGGCGAACGACGGCACGCGATCGGCCGGCAGCTCGATCTTGCCGAGCCCGGCGACGAATGCATCGCACGCGCGGCCGCGCAGCAGCGCTGACTGGCGCGCATAGAGCTGCTTCCACACCGCGTGGTCGACCCGGCCGTAGCGCTGAAGCGGCTGGTCGATGGTGAAATCGGCGCGGGTTTCGAGGCCCGCGTCGAACTGCTCCTGCAGTTTCGCGGTGACGACGGTGGACATGATCAGGCTCTGCACGCTGTGGTTGGGATCATGCAAGTGTAGAGCGGGCTGTGCGCGGATTGGGCGCATAGTTGGCGTTGAATTGATTGATAATGCGATAATCGCGCATCAAATCAGGAATCGATGCGGAGAATACTCATGCTGGAACTCGATCACTTCGATCTCGCGCTGCTGGACGTGCTGCAGCGCTTCGGTCGCGCGACCCATCAGCAGCTGGGCGAGGAGGTGCCGCTGTCGCCGTCGCAGATCGGCCGGCGGTTGCAGCGGCTCGAGGCGGCCGGCGTGATCGAAGGCTACCGCGTGATGCTGCGGCCCGAAAAGCTCGGTCTCGGCGTGACCGCGTTCACGAGCCTGAAGCTCAAGCATCACGGCGATTCGATCATCGAGCAGTTCCAGCAGCAGATCGACGTGCTGCCGGAAGTGCTCGAATGCCATGCGGTGGTCGGCGATGCCGACTACCTGCTGCGGATCGTCGCGCCGGATCTCAACGCGCTGTCGCAGTTCGTGATGAAGAAGCTGATGCGCGTACCGGGCGTCGACAGCGTGCGCTCGAACATCGTGCTGACGACCTTCAAGCGCAACGGCGCGCTGCCGCTCGCGCATCTGGCGCCTGGCGCCGCGTGACGGGGAGGAGCCGCGGCGCCGGCGCCGAGGGCGGCCCGCGCGGGGCGCCCTCGGTGGGGCCGGATCAGGCCGTTTCGGGGCGGGTGTCGGCGTTCAGCAGATCGACGTACGCGACCGCGACGAGATCGTCCTGCGCCACGCCGAGCTTCGCGAACACCTCGTGCGCTTCGGCTTCGCCGCCGGCTTCGTCGTCGTCCGGGCCGAGCACGACTTCGAGCTCGATGAAATCGCCGAGTCCGTCGACGCGGTCGAGGTGGATGCGCGTACGGCCCGCGAGGTACACGTGCCGCTCCTTCGTCACGATCCCGCGCGTGGTCAGCGCGGTTGCGAGCAGCGAATGCATCGCATCGGGGTTCGTCACCGGGCTGCGCGTGTAGTACGACGCCTTCGGGCCGTCGCGGTCGTCGCGCTGATAGAAGATCAGCTCGGCCGGCGTGCCGTCCTCGAAGCGGCGCAGCTTCAGTCGGCCGCGCGGTACGTCGTAGAAGAAATCCTGCTGGCGGTAGAACAACGGCGCCTCGGTCGCGAGCTGAGCCGCCTGTTCGCGCAGCCGGTCGAATTCACGGGCGCGGGCTTTGATCTCGATGTTGCGGGCCATGCGGGTCTCCTTCAATCGGGGTCTCGCGGTGTGCGAACGCACAATCTAGCAAAAAGCCTGCGATGGCGGCGTGACGAGCGGACGGCACGCGGCGACACGACGCGGGGCGGGGATCGATCCGTAACGGCGACCCGCGGAATGCGTCGGGCACCGAAACCCGCTGAGCGAGCGGCTGCGTCGACATCAGCAACGCTCATATCGCCCACTGTGCTTCGATCAGCCGCAGCGCGGCCGCGATCGCGGGTTCGTCGCGCCGCTCGGCGAGCGTCACGAACGTCAGTTCGGTCGGCACCGTCACGCGCTCGACGATCGTCAGCGCATGCGCGTGCGCTTCGGCCAGCGCAGTCGAATCGCGCGCGAGCGTCAACCCGATCCCCGATTTGACGAGGTCGAGCATCGATTGCTCCTGGTCGACCTCGGCGACCTTCACCGGCTGCGCACCGGCGTCCGCGAAACGCCGCGACAGCAGCCGGTGGTGCGCGGACGCCGGCGGCGTCCAGATCCACGGCAGCGCGGCGAGCGCGCGCCAGTCGTGCGCGCGCTGCACGCGCTCCTTCCAGCCGGCCGGCGCGAGCACGCGGTACTGGAAATGGGTGAGCGCGAGGGTGTGGAACAGCGCGCCGTCGAGCGGATCGTCCTCGCCCGGCCGGCCGATGTAGTAGCCGACGTCGAGCGCCTGCGCGCGCACCTGTTCGATCACCCAGCCGGACATTCCGTGCCGCAGCGCGGTCTCGATTTGCGGATGGGTCTCGACCAGCGCGCGGAGAAAGCCGCCGAGCCGCAGGAACTCCGGGTCGAGAATCGTGCCGATCCGCAGCCGGCCGCGCACCTCGTGCCGCAGCGCGGCGGCGGCGCGCTGCACGTCGGCGGCCGCGGCGAGCGCGCGTTCCGCATGCGGCAGCAGCGTCTGGCCGTCGCGCGTGAGCGCGAGCCCGCGCGACGTACGCGTGAACAGCGCGACGCCGAGCGTTTCCTGCAGATGCTTGATCTGCAGGCTGACGGCCGGCTGCGTCAGGTGCAGCTGCGCGGCGGCGCGCGTCAGGTTGCCTTCGCGCGCGACCGTCGCGAACGCGCGGAGCAGGGTGAGATCCATCGTCGTGATATGAGCGCGGCTTATAACGCAGTTCAGCATAACTCATTGGATCGACGGCTGGCGCCCGGAGTACGCTACATCGATCGCGTCGCCCGCGACGCATAAAAAAGGAAGGAGACACGCCGTGAGTACTCAACGCACGCTCGAGGGCGAATTCGACTACGTGATCGTCGGCGCGGGCACCGCGGGCTGCGTGCTCGCGAACCGCCTGACCGAGGATCCCGACATCAGCGTGCTGCTGCTCGAAGCGGGCGGCAAGGACGACTATCACTGGATTCATATCCCGGTCGGCTATCTGTACTGCATCGGCAACCCGCGCACCGACTGGCTGTACAAGACGCAGCCCGAAGCGGCGCTCAACGGCCGCGCGCTGTCGTATCCGCGCGGCCGCGTACTGGGCGGCTGCTCGTCGATCAACGGGATGATCTACATGCGCGGCCAGCGCGAGGACTACGACAACTGGGCGCAGGAAACCGGCGACGCCGGCTGGTCGTGGGACAGCGTGCTGCCGATCTTCAAGCGCAGCGAGGATCACCATGCGGGCGCGAGCGACGCGCACGGCGCGGGCGGCTACTGGCGCGTCGAGAAGCAGCGGCTGCGCTGGGAGATCCTCGAATCGTTCGCACAGGCCGCGCAGCAGACGGGCATCCCCGCCACCAACGATTTCAACCGCGGCGACAATGCCGGGGTCGGTTACTTCGAAGTGAACCAGAAGCGCGGCGTGCGCTGGAATACGTCGAAGGCGTTCCTGCGGCCCGCGATGGCGCGCCCGAACCTGACCGTGATCACCGGCGCGCACGCGCAGCGCGTGATCTTCGACGGGCGGCGCGCAGTCGGCGTCGAATACCGCGGCGGCGGCGCCGATTACGTCGCGCGGGCGCGGGCGGAAGTGCTGCTGACGTCGGGCGCGGTGAATTCGCCGCAACTGCTCGAACTGTCGGGCATCGGCGACGGCCGGCGGCTGCAGGCGCTCGGCATCGACGTCGTGCAGGATCTGCCGGGCGTCGGCGAAAACCTGCAGGACCACCTGCAATTGCGGATGGCGTTTCGCGTCGACGGCGTGCGCACGCTCAACACGCTGTCCGCGCACTGGTGGGGCAAGCTGATGATCGGCGCCGAATACGCGCTGCTGCAGCGCGGGCCGATGTCGATGGCGCCGTCGCAACTGGGCGCATTCGCGAAATCGGACCCGGACGATCCCGCACTCATGCGCCCCGATCTCCAGTACCACGTGCAGCCGCTGTCGCTCGAACGTTTCGGCGAGCCGCTGCACGGCTTCAACGCCTTTACGGCGTCGGTCTGCCATTTGCGGCCGACGTCGCGCGGCAGCGTGCACGTCACGAGCGCCGATCCGGGCAGCGCACCGGCGATCGCGCCGAACTACCTGTCGACCGATCACGATCGGCACGTCGCCGCGAACGCGCTGCGCCTCACGCGCCGGATCGCGTCCGCGCCGGCGCTCGCGCGCTATCGTCCCGAGGAAGTCCTGCCGGGCCCGCAGTACCGGACCGAGGCCGAACTGATCGATGCGGCCGGCGCCGTCGGCACGACGATCTTCCACCCGGTCGGCACCTGCCGGATGGGGCGCGCCGACGACGCGCGCGCGGTAGTCGACAGCCGGCTGCGCGTGCGCGGCATCGCCGGGTTGCGGATCGTCGATGCGTCGGTGATGCCGTTCATCACGTCGGGCAACACCAATTCGCCGACGCTGATGATCGCCGAGCGCGCGAGCGACATGATTCGTGCCGACCGCCGTGCGGCGCGGGAAACGGCGCCGGTGCGCACCGAGGCCGCGGTGACGGCTGCATGACGGCCCGCTGAGACGCGCGCCAGCGGGCCGTCATGCGAATCCCGCTCGCTGATTCGATATGCGAAACAAGCTGCCGTCGCTTTCGCTCGAACGGCAAGATCCGTGCAAGCCGCGCCGTCGCGCGGTTTTTTTCGGCGCGTGGGTGCCACGTCCTGCAACAGGTCAACGCGTGATGATGCACGTATCAAAAAAACGCGGTGAAAAACCGTGCGCAGCCGCGTCCGACAAGGCGGCCATCCCTATAAGTGCAAATCCCGATGATTGCACTGCACCAACGGCGCGACAATGTTGCGCAATGTGCATACGCGTCGGCGCGGGAGACCAACCCTCGAGGCGTACCACGGCGCCCGGGGGCAGCCCGCTGATCCGCTGACCCGTTCGCGGCCGCTCGCGCCAGGCTTCCCGGTGCTTCGCCTGACTTCGTACGGAAGGGAACATGATTCTCGGCGACACGATTCTGGAAACACGCGGACTGACGAAGGAATTCAGGGGCTTCACCGCCGTGAATGGCGTCAACCTGCGTGTGCGGCGCGGTGCGATCCACGCATTGATCGGGCCGAACGGCGCGGGCAAGACCACCTGTTTCAACCTCCTCACCAAATTTCTGACGCCGACAGCCGGCCAGATCGTCTTCAACGGCATCGACATCACCGACGAGCGGCCCGCGCAGGTCGCGCGGCGCGGCATCATCCGCTCGTTCCAGATCTCGGCCGTGTTTCCGCACCTGAGCGCGCTGCAGAACGTGCGCATCGGCCTGCAGCGGGCACTCGGCACCGAATTCCATTTCTGGCGCAGCGAACGCACGCTGAAGCGGCTCGACGATCGCGCGATGGATCTGCTCACGCAGGTCGGCCTCACCGATTTCGCGCACGTGCCGACCGTCGAGCTCGCCTACGGCCGCAAGCGCGCGCTCGAGATCGCGACGACGCTCGCGATGGAGCCCGAGCTGATGCTGCTCGACGAGCCCACGCAGGGGATGGGCCACGAGGACGTCGACCGCGTGACCGCGCTGATCAAGAAGGTCGCGAGCGGCCGCACGATCCTGATGGTGGAACACAACATGAACGTGATCGCGGGGATCTCCGACACGATCACCGTCCTGCAACGCGGCGAGGTGCTGGCCGAAGGCTCGTATGCGGAAGTGTCGAAGAATCCGCTCGTCATCGAGGCCTACATGGGCAGCGCCGATGCAGCGCTCGCGGGGGCGCACGCATGAAGCACAGCGAACGGGAGGAACGCGAATTGAGCGGCGTCGAGAGCGGTACGCCTGCGCTGGAGATCACGGGCCTGGAGGCCTGGTACGGGGAATCCCACATCTTGCACGGCGTCGATCTGACCGTGCATCGCGGCGAGGTCGTCACGCTGCTCGGCCGCAACGGCGCGGGCCGCACGACGACGTTGCGCGCGATCATGGGCCTCACGGGCCGCCGCGCCGGATCGATCAAGGTCGCGGGCCACGAGACGATCGGCCTCGCGACGCACCGCATCGCCCATTACGGCATCGGCTACTGCCCGGAGGAGCGCGGGATCTTCTCGAGCCTGTCGTGCGAGGAGAACCTGATGCTGCCGCCGCTGATCGGGCCGCACGAGCACGCGATGTCGCTCGACGAGATCTACGCGATGTTCCCGAACCTCGCGTCGCGCCGGCAGAGCCAGGGCACGCGGCTGTCGGGCGGCGAGCAGCAGATGCTCGCGGTCGCGCGGATCCTGCGCACCGGCGCGAACCTGCTGCTGCTCGACGAGATCTCCGAAGGCCTGGCGCCGGTGATCGTGCAGGCGCTCGCACGGATGATCGTCGCGCTGAAGGCGCGCGGCTACACGATCGTGATGGTCGAACAGAATTTCCGCTTCGCCGCACCGCTCGCCGACCGCTTCTACGTGATGGAGCACGGCCGCATCGTCGAGCATTTCCGTGCATCCGAACTGGAAGGCAAGATGCCGATCCTGCACGACCTGCTCGGCGTGTGACGCCGCTCCGTTTCCGTTGCCGCTAGCCGTGGCGGCTCTCGAACAACCACAACGCATCAGAACAACAGGAGACGTCAATGAAAATGAAGACCCTCGCACAGGCCTGTCTCGCGCTCGCGGCCGCCGCGTTCACCGCCGGCGCCGCCCACGCGGCGGATACCGTGAAGATCGGCTTCATCACCGACATGTCGGGGCTTTACGCGGATATCGACGGGCAGGGCGGTCTCGAGGCGATCCGCATGGCGGTCGCGGACTTCGGCGGCAAGGTGCTCGGCAAGCCGATCGAGGTCGTCTACGCCGACCACCAGAACAAGGCCGACATCGCCGCGTCGAAAGCGCGCGAATGGATGGACCGCGGCGGGCTCGACCTGCTGGTCGGCGGCACGAACTCGGCCACCGCGCTGTCGATGAACCAGGTCGCGGCCGAGAAGAAGAAGGTCTACATCAACATCGGCGCAGGCGCCGACACGCTGACCAACGAGCAGTGCACGCCGTACACGGTCCACTACGCGTACGACACGATGGCACTCGCGAAGGGCACCGGTTCGGCGGTGGTGAAGCAGGGCGGCAAGAGCTGGTTCTTCCTGACGGCCGACTACGCGTTCGGCAAGGCGCTCGAGAAGAACACGTCGGACGTCGTGAAGGCGAACGGCGGCCAGGTGCTCGGCGCGGTGCGTCACCCGCTGTCCGCGTCGGATTTCTCGTCGTTCCTGCTGCAGGCGCAGGCGTCGAAGGCGCAGATCCTCGGCCTCGCGAACGCGGGCGGCGACACGATCAACTCGATCAAGGCCGCGAAGGAGTTCGGCATCATGAAGACGATGAAGCTCGCCGCGCTGCTGATGTTCATCGACGACGTGCACAGCCTCGGCCTCGAAACGACGCAGGGCCTCGTGCTGACCGACAGCTGGTACTGGAATCGCGACGCGGCGTCGCGCCAGTGGGCGCAGCGCTACTTCGGCAAGATGAAGAAGATGCCGTCGAGCCTTCAGGCGGCCGACTACTCGTCGGTGACGACGTACCTGAAGGCCGTGCAGGCCGCCGGTACGACCGACTCCGACAAGGTGATGGCCGAGCTGAAGAAGATCAAGATCAGCGACTTCTACGCGAAGGGCTATATCCGCCAGGACGGCAGCATGATCCACGACATGTACCTGATGGAAGTCAAGAAGCCGTCGGAATCGAAGGAGCCGTGGGACTACTACAAGGTGCTCGCGACGATTCCGGGCGAGCAGGCGTTCGGCACCAAGCAGGAAACGCGCTGCGCGTTGTGGAAGTAAGCATCGCGTAGCGGCGCGCCCGGGCGCGCCGCACGGTGGCGGCTGCGGCGAGGTGCCCGCTGCGCCGCCCGCGTGCGCGACGCATGAAGGTTGCGCACGCAACGACACTCATTCTGACGGCTAAGTCGATGGAAATCTTTGGCATTCCGTTGCCGGCGATGCTGAGCCAGTTGCTGCTCGGGCTCGTCAACGGCTCGTTCTACGCGATCCTGAGCCTCGGGCTCGCGGTGATCTTCGGGCTGCTCAACGTGATCAACTTCGCGCACGGCGCGCTGTTCATGCTGGGCGCGATGCTCGCGTGGATGGGCCTGTCGTATTTCGGGCTGCCGTACTGGGCGATGCTCGTGCTCGCGCCGGTGCTCGTCGGCGCGTTCGGGATCGCGATCGAGCGCTCGATGCTGCGCTGGCTGTACAAGCTCGATCACCTGTACGGGCTGCTGCTCACGTTCGGCCTCACGCTGGTGGTCGAAGGCGTGTTCCGGTCGATCTACGGATCGTCCGGCCAGCCGTACGACGTGCCGTCGCAGTTGTCCGGCGCGACCAACCTCGGCTTCATGTTCCTGCCGAACTATCGCGCGTGGGTCGTCGTCGCGTCGCTTGCGGTGTGCCTCGCGACGTGGTTCGTGATCGAGAAGACGCGGCTCGGCGCGTACCTGCGCGCGGGCACCGAGAACCCGAAGCTCGTCGAGGCGTTCGGTGTGAACGTGCCGATGATGATCACGCTCACCTACGGTTTCGGCGTCGCGCTCGCCGCGTTCGCGGGCGTGCTGGCCGCGCCCGTGATCCAGGTGTCGCCGCTGATGGGCCAGCCGATGATCATCACCGTGTTCGCGGTGGTCGTGATCGGGGGGATGGGCTCGATCCTCGGCTCGATCGTCACGGGCCTGATGCTCGGCGTGATCGAGGGCTTCACGCGCGTGTTCTATCCCGAAGCGTCGGCCACCGTCGTGTTCGTGATCATGGCGATCGTGCTGCTGTTCCGCCCGGCGGGCCTCTTCGGCAAGGAAAAATGATGCAGAGAAAAGTGCTCTACGGCGTGCTGCTCGCCGCACTGCTCGCCGCGCCATTCATCGGCGCGTATCCGGTGTTCGTGATGAAGGTGCTCGCCTTCGCGCTGTTCGCGGCCGCGTTCAACCTGCTGATCGGCTATACGGGGCTGCTGTCGTTCGGCCATGCGATGTTCCTCGCGACGGCCGGTTATGTGACCGGCTATTCGATGCAGACGTTCGGTTTCACGCCGGAGCTCGGCGTGCTGGCCGGCACCGTCGTCGCGACGCTGCTCGGGCTCGTCGTCGGGCTGTTCGCGATCCGCCGGCAGGGCATCTACTTCGCGATGATCACGCTCGCGTTCGCGCAGATGGTCTACTTCATCTATCTGCAGGCGCCGTTCACGCACGGCGAGGACGGCCTGCAGGGCGTGCCGCGCGGCCGCCTGTTCGGGCTGCTCGACCTGTCGAACGACGTCGCGCTGTACTACGTCGTGCTGGCGGTGGTCGTCGCCGCGTGCGCGTTCATCGTGCGGGTCGTCCATTCTCCATTCGGCCAGGTGCTCGTCGCCATCAAGGAGAACGAAGCGCGCGCGATCTCGCTCGGCTACGACACCGACCGCTTCAAGCTGCTCGCGTTCATCCTGTCGGCCGCGCTCGCGGGGCTGGCCGGCTCGCTGAAGGTGCTCGTGCTCGGCTTCGAGACGCTGTCGGACGCGTACTGGACGATGTCGGGCCTCGTCGTGCTGATGACGCTCGTCGGCGGGATGGGCACGCTGTTCGGGCCGCTGCTGGGCGCCGCGCTGATCGTGGCGCTGGAAGACCGGCTCGGCGACATCGGCGAATGGCTCGCGTCGACGACGGGCGTCGCGTGGTTCCATTCGCTCGGCGAATCGGCGACGATCGTCACCGGGCTGATCTTCATCGCATGCGTGCTGGCCTTCCGGCGCGGTATCGTCGGCGAGATGGTCGCGCGGATCAAGCCGTTGAGAGCCTCGTCGTGAGCAGGCCGTGCGCAACGCCGCGCGTTGATGCGAAGCACCATCCGGCGCGTCCGGCAAGGGCGTTGCGGCGGGTTCGGGCAGGCGCCGCGCGGCAGGCTGGTGCCCCATTTTCGTGCGGCGATGCACCATAGGGGTAAATGCTAAGTTGTCGTGGTGCTTAAGCCTCTTTAAGATTCACCTTAGTTCTGATGCACCGCGAAACGAATTTGCAGGTGGAGAACGAGGAGACAATCGAGGCACAAAGTGCCCGGACCCCAAAGCGCTGTTGGACGGAATCCAACAGCGCTTTTTCATTTCCGTGCACGGATTCCATCGATGGTGCATCGGCCCGCGTGACGGCCATCTTCCGCGTTTGCATTCGCACCGCGTCTTTTCCGCGCTTCGCCGCGTCCCCCCGTTTTTCCCTTTCCGCGATCGTTAACACACGATGCGCAATCCTGCACAGGCGCTTCGGGCTTACCCGGTTGGCGTGCGCGAAAGGCGTCCGTTACACTCGGCTTTCGCCGACCGTGCGGTCGGGAAAATCGGTCGGCAGTTCTCCTACACGCACAATGCAGAAGAGGGAGTACGGTTGGATGAGCAGCGCAGCGCGGTGGATCGGGGCAGGAGAGGCGGCGGGCGCCGCTCGTTCGTCATCGGGTGCGCGATGGGTCGTCGCGGCATTCCCGAGCCGTCCTGCGGCCTGTATGCGCGCCCCGGCGCCAGCGCGGGTCGTTGTGCTCGCATCCGTATCCGCATCGTCATGAGCCGCCGGCTTTCCGACGTTTCATCGCGTGCGTACCGGGCCGCATCGGGCCGGTACGGCGGCCGTTTCCGCCATCGTTGCGCACGCACCGATTTTCCGCGCGATCCCGCCTTTATTCGCTTTCTTCATCCTGACGACATTGCTGCTGCGCATCGTGATGGCCGAATGACCGTTTCGGCCGGCATGCGGCCCATGGGGGCGGCGTCACGGGAAAACGAGCATGGGCGCGGATGGACTGGATAATTAAGATATTAACTTGTTTATGGGGACCGGGAGCCGCCCGAGCGACCCGTGGTTTTTTCGAGCAGCGTTTGGAGACAACGTAAATGAAGATGAATCGATGGATGGAGGCCATGCTTGCCGCGGGCCTCGTGTGTGTGGCGGCCACGGCGTCGGCGCAGGTCAAGATCGGCGTGACGCTGTCGGCTACGGGCCCGGCTGCCTCGCTCGGGATTCCGGAAAAGAACACGATCGCGCTGCTGCCGAAGGAAATCGCGGGCAAGAGCGTGCAGTACATCGTGCTCGACGACGCCTCCGACACGAGCCGCGCGGTGCAGAACGTGCGCAAGCTGATCGACGAGGACCACGTCGACGCGATCATCGGCTCCTCCGTCACGCCGAACTCGCTTGCGATGCTCGATCCCGTGTCGCAGGGCAAGACGCCGGCGATTTCGCTCGCGGCGAGCGCGCAGATCATCGCGCCGATGGACGCGAAGCGCGCGTGGATGTTCAAGGTGCCGCAGAACGATCAGCTGATGGCCGACGCGATCGCCGGCTACATGGCGAAGCACGGCGTGAAGACGGTCGGTTTCATCGGCTTCGCCGATGCCTATGGCGGCAGCTGGTACAAGACGTTCGACGCGGCGGCCGCGAAGAACGGGCTGAAGCTGGTGTCGAACGAGCGCTACAACCGGACCGATGCATCGGTGATGGGGCAGGTGCTGAAGCTGCTGGGCTCGAACCCGGATGCGGTGCTGATCGCGGGCTCGGGCACGCCGGCGGCGCTGCCGGCCAAGACGCTGAAGGAGCGCGGCTACAAGGGTAAGGTGTATCAGACGCACGGCGTCGCGAACAACGATTTCCTGCGCGTGTGCGGCAAGGATTGCGAAGGCGAGATCCTGCCGGCCGGCCCCGTGCTCGTGACCGACCAATTGCCCGATTCGAATCCGGTGAAGAAGCCGGCGCTCGGCTACAAGGCCGCGTACGAGAAGGCCTACGGCGCGGGTTCGCTGTCGACGTTCGGCGGCCATGCGTGGGATGCGGGCTTGCTGCTGCAGCGGGCGATCCCGGAAGCGCTGAAGAAGGGCCAGCCGGGCACCGAGGCGTTCCGCGAAGCGCTGCGCGCGTCGCTCGAAAGCGTGAAGGATCTGCCCGTCTCGCACGGCGTGATCAACATGACGGCGACCGATCACAACGGCTTCGACACGCGTGCGCGCGTGATGGTGCAGATCGTCGACGGCAAGTGGAAGTTGCAGGCCGAGTAAGCATCACGTGAAACCGGCACACGCGGCGCGAACGGCGCCGCGCGTGCCGTCGGCGGGGTGGCGCGCCTGAGACGGCCGCACCCGTGCCGCCTGGAACCGCCGGGGCTCGCCGCATGGCGCGCGAGGTGCCGATCGCTTCGCGCGCGCCCCGAGCGTTTTCGCCTTTCGTTTCTCCGCAGCATTCTCTCGATACACGAAACGTATGGATCTCTCGATTGCGGCGATCCTCGCGCAAGACGGCATCACGACCGGCGCCATTTACGCATTGTTGTCGCTGGCGCTCGTGCTGGTGTTTTCCGTCACGCGGGTGATCTTCATTCCCCAGGGCGAATTCGTCGCCTACGGTGCGCTGACGCTGGCCGCGTTGCAGGCGCAGAAATTCCCCGCCACCTGCTGGCTGCTGTTCGTGATGGGCATTGCGTGCTTCCTGCTGGAAGTCGGCGGCCTGATCCACCATCGCGAACGTCGTCACCCGCTCGGCCGCACGCTCGCGACGCTGGCGAGCCGCTACGTGCTGCTGCCGCTCGCGGTGTTCGCGCTCACGCGCAGCTTTGCCGCGCAGCCGTTGCCGATGCTCGCGCAGATCGCGCTGACGCTCGCGATCGTCGTGCCGATGGGGCCGTTCGTCTACCGGCTCGTGTACCAGCCGATCGCCGAAGGTACGACGCTGCTGCTGCTGATCGTGTCGGTCGCCGTCCATTTCGCGATGGTCGGCCTCGGTCTCGTGATGTTCGGTGCGGAGGGCTCGCGCACCGCCGGATTTTCGGACGCGTCGCTCGCGATCGGCAGCATGACGGTATCGGTGCAGAGCATCCTGGTCGTCGTCACGGCGCTCGTGCTGATCGGCGCGCTCTACGTGTACTTCGGCCGCACGATCGCCGGCAAGGCGCTGCGCGCGACGTCGGTGAACCGGCTCGGTGCGCGGCTCGTCGGCATCGGCACGACCGAAGCCGGGCGGCTCGCGTTCACGTTCGCGGCAGGGCTCGGCGTGCTGTCGGGGATCCTCGTCGGCCCGCTGACGACGATCTACTACGACTCGGGCTTCCTGATCGGCCTGAAGGGCTTCGTCGGCGCGATCATCGGCGGGCTCGTCAGCTACCCGCTCGCGGCCGCCGGCTCGCTGCTCGTCGGCGTGCTCGAATCGTATTCGTCGTTCTGGGCGAGCGCATACAAGGAGGTGATCGTGTTCACGCTGATCATTCCGGTGCTGCTGTGGCGGAGCTTCGTGACGCCGCATGCGGAAGAGGAAGAGGAGTGACGCGATGAAGACGATGGTACGCAACAAGACCTTCTGGCTGTTTCTCGTCGTGCTGTTCGCGCTGCCGGTGTTGCCCGGTGCGCTACAGGTGCCCGAGTACTGGATCACGCTGCTGAACTACATCGGCCTGTATGCGATCGTCGCGATCGGGCTCGTGCTGCTGACGGGCGTTGGCGGGATGACGAGCTTCGGGCAGGCCGCGTTCGTCGGCGTCGGCGCATATGCGACCGCGTTCCTGACGACGCGGTACGGCGTGTCGCCGTGGCTCGCACTGATCGTCGGCGTCGTGCTGACGGCGCTCGTCGCGCTCATGCTCGGCGCCGTGACGATGCGGCTGTCCGGGCACTTCCTGCCGCTCGGCACGATCGCGTGGGGCCTCGCGCTGTTCTATCTGTTCGGCAACCTCGAACTGCTCGGCAAGTACGACGGGATCAACGGGATTCCGGCGCTGAACCTGTTCGGCATCCGGCTCGACAGCGGCCGCAGCTTGTATTTCCTCATCTGGGCCGTGGTGCTGGCCGCGATCGTGTCGGTGCAGAACCTGCTCAACAGCCGACCCGGCCGCGCGATCCGCGCGCTGCGCGGCGGCGGCGTGATGGCCGAGGCGATGGGCGTGAACACCGCGTGGATGCGCGTGGTGATCTTCGTCTACGCAGCCGTGCTCGCGGCGGTATCGGGCTTCCTGTACGCGCACCTGCAGCGCGCGGTGAACCCGACGCCGTTCGGGCTGAACCACGGGATCGAATTCCTGTTCATGGCGGTGGTGGGCGGCGTGTCGCACGTATGGGGTGCGGTGCTGGGCGCGGCGATCCTCACCGTGCTGCAGGACTACCTGCAGACGCTGCTGCCAAAGCTGCTCGGTTCGGAAGGCAACTTCGAGATCATCGTGTTCGGCGTGCTGATGGTGCTGCTGCTGCAGTACGCGCGCCAGGGCGTATGGCCGTTCGTCGCGAGACTGTTCCCGCGCGGGCCGCGTGCGCATGTGCCGGAGCAGGCCGACCCGCTGCCGCAGCGCGCGAAGCCCGTGCCCGGCGAGCCGCTGCTCGTCGTCGACGGCGCACGCAAGCAGTTCGGCGGGCTCGTGGCCGTCAACGACGTCAGCTTCGACGTGAAAGCGGGGCAGATCGTCGGGCTGATCGGCCCGAACGGCGCGGGCAAATCGACCACGTTCAATCTCGTGACCGGCGTGCTGAAGCCGACCGGCGGTGCGATCACGTTTCGCGGCGAGCGCATCGACGGGCTGACGTCGCGTCAGGTGGTCCGTCGCGGCATCGGTCGCACGTTCCAGCACGTGAAGCTGTTGCCGGCGATGACGGTGCTCGAGAACGTCGCGATCGGCGCCCATCTGCGCGGTCATACGGGCGTGTGGCGCAGCATCGCGCGGCTCAATGCGCACGAGGAAGCGCAGTTGCTGGCCGAAGCCGCACGCCAGATCCGCCGCGTCGGGCTCGAGAAGCACATGTACGACGAAGCGGGCAGCCTTGCGCTCGGTCAGCAGCGGATTCTCGAAATCGCACGGGCGCTGTGCTGCGATCCGACGTTGCTGCTGCTCGACGAGCCGGCGGCCGGCCTGCGTTACCAGGAGAAGCAGCAACTCGCCGACCTGCTGCGGCGGCTGAAGGCCGAAGGCATGAGCGTGTTGCTCGTGGAACATGACATGGATTTCGTGATGAACCTCACCGACCGGCTGGTGGTGATGGAGTTCGGTACGCGGATCGCGGAAGGGCTGCCGCAGGATGTGCAGCAGGATCCGGCCGTGCTCGAAGCGTACCTGGGCGGGGTGGAGTGATGACGGACACGACGATGCCGATTCTCGAAGTACGCGGCCTGGCGGTGCGGTACGGGAAGGTGGAGGCGCTGCACGGTGCTGCCATCAAGGTCGGAGCGGGGCAGATCGTCAGCGTGATCGGTCCGAACGGGGCCGGTAAATCGACGCTGCTGAACGCGATCATGGGCGCGCTGCCGATAACGGGGCACGCGTCGGGCGCGGTCGTGTATCGCGGCAGCGATGTCGGTGCGCTGCCGGTCGAGCAGCGCGTCGCGCGCGGGATGTGTCTCGTACCGGAGAAGCGCGAGCTGTTCGGCACGATGACGGTCGAGGACAACCTCATATTGGGCGCATATCGGCGCAAGCAGGCAGGGGAAGCGAACTTCCTCGACCAGCTCGATCACGTGTTCGCGCTGTTTCCGCGGCTGAAGGAGCGCCGCAGGCAGGCGGCCGGTACGCTGTCGGGCGGCGAGCGGCAAATGTTGGCGGTCGGACGTGCGCTGATGGGCAAGCCCGACCTGCTGATGCTCGACGAGCCGAGCCTTGGGCTGGCGCCGCTGATCGTGAAGGAGATCTTTCATATCATCAGCGCGTTGCGCGGTACCGGCGTGGCGACGCTGCTGATCGAGCAGAATGCACGGGCGGCGCTGCAGATTTCCGACTACGGCTACGTGCTGGAGACGGGCGAGTTTGCACTGGAAGGGCCTGCGGCCGAGCTCGCCCGGAATCCGCGTGTGATCGAGACATATCTCGGGCTGGCGAAAAAGACGGCTTGATCGTCGAAGGGGTGGGCGGGGAGCGAGCGGCGTGTTTCACGTGAAACACGCCGTTTTTGTTTTGCGAGATCGCGAGGTTTCGATGCATCGCTGGTTCGGAACCGGAGGATAAGTCGAGCAGGAATAGTCGGAAGCTCTGTGCAGATGCCGCGCAGGCTTGTTCCACAGGTCGACGATGCGTTGCGCTTCAGGGGACAAGTCACCGGACGACCTTCAGAAATGCTGTGTAGAAGAGGGCGCAGGACGTCGCGGCCGGTGGGTTGCGCTGGGCACAGACATCGGTGAGGTCAGAGGTTCCGCGCATGCTGGCGTGGCGATTAACCGGCTTGGCACAGGCAAGATGACGCGCGTTTAACCGGTTGTGAGCGCCGCCGAAGCCGGCCCGGCACACCAAATCCGCCCGCCCCCAGCAAAAAAATCGCCGAAATACACAGACCCTACCATTCGGACGGCCTTCGAGTGAAAAGCGAACCCGCTATAATTCGGCCTATACATTTCTCAGATAGGTTCGTGCGCTGCTCTGCGTACGGAATCCACCATGCTTTTTCCCACAGAATTTGACGTCATCGTCGTCGGTGGCGGTCATGCCGGCACGGAAGCCGCGCTGGCGTCCGCCCGTATGGGCGCAAAGACACTGCTGCTGACCCACAACATCGAAACGCTCGGGCAGATGAGCTGCAATCCGTCGATCGGCGGCATTGGCAAGGGCCATCTGGTCAAGGAAGTCGACGCGTTGGGCGGCGCAATGGCCGCCGCGACGGATGAAAGCGGTATTCAGTTCCGGATCCTCAATTCGTCGAAGGGCCCAGCCGTGCGCGCGACACGTGCGCAGGCTGATCGTATCCTGTACAAGGCCGCGATCCGCCATCGGCTCGAAAATCAGCCGAACCTGTGGCTGTTCCAGCAGGCCGTCGACGACCTGATGGTCGAAGGCGACCGCGTGGTGGGCGCCGTCACGCAGATCGGCATCCGCTTCCGCGCTCGCGCAGTCGTGCTGACGGCCGGTACATTCCTCGACGGCAAGATCCACGTTGGCCTGAACAACTACACGGGCGGCCGCGCGGGCGATCCGGCGGCCGTGTCGCTGTCGTCGCGCCTGAAGGAGCTGAAGCTGCCGCAGGGCCGGCTGAAGACCGGTACGCCGCCGCGTATCGACGGTCGCACGATCGATTTCTCGAAGCTCGATGAGCAGCCGGGCGACCTCGATCCGATCCCCGTATTCTCGTTCCTGGGCCGCGCGGAGCAGCATCCGCAACAGCTGCCGTGCTGGGTGACGCATACGAACGAGCGCACGCACGACATCATTCGTGGCGGTCTCGATCGTTCGCCTATGTATACGGGCGTGATCGAAGGGGTCGGGCCGCGCTATTGCCCGTCGATCGAGGACAAGATCCACCGGTTCGCGTCGAAGGAATCGCACCAGATCTTCCTGGAGCCGGAAGGGCTGACGACCAACGAGTTCTATCCGAACGGGATCTCGACCAGCCTGCCGTTCGATGTCCAGCTCGAGCTCGTGCATTCGATGCGCGGCCTCGAGAACGCGCATATCCTGCGCCCCGGTTACGCGATCGAATACGACTATTTCGACCCGCGCGCGCTGAAGGCGTCGCTCGAGACGAAGGCGATCAACGGGCTGTTCTTTGCGGGCCAGATCAACGGTACGACCGGCTACGAGGAAGCGGCTGCGCAGGGTCTGCTGGCCGGCCTCAATGCGGGCCGCTACGTGCAGGAAAAGGACGCGTGGTGCCCGCGCCGCGATCAAGCCTATCTGGGTGTGCTGGTCGACGATCTCGTCACGCGTGGCGTGGCCGAGCCGTACCGGATGTTCACGAGCCGGGCCGAGTATCGTCTGAGCCTGCGCGAAGACAACGCCGACATGCGCCTGACCGAGATCGGCCGCGAGCTTGGACTGGTCGATGACGCACGCTGGGACGCCTTCAGCCGGAAGCGTGACGCTGTTTCACGTGAAACCGAACGCCTGAAATCGACGTGGGTGACGCCGAAGACGCTGCCTGCGGAAGAGGCGACCGCGCTCCTCGGCAAGGCGATCGATCACGAATACAGCCTCGCCGAGCTACTGCGCCGGCCGGGCGTGAGTTACGACGGTGTGTGCGGGCTGAAGGGCGGCGAGTGCGGCCCTGCGGAGCCGTTGACCGACGATCCGGTGCTGCTCGAGCAGATCAAGGAGCAGGTCGAGATCGGCATCAAGTATCAGGGCTATATCGAGCGGCAGGCATCCGAGATCGAGCGCAACGACGCGAACGAGAACACGCGCCTGCCGGACGGTATCGATTACCGCGACGTTCGCGGCCTGTCGTTCGAGGTGAGCCAGAAGCTCAACGAGTTCCGGCCGGAAACGATCGGGCAGGCGTCGCGCATTTCCGGCGTCACGCCGGCGGCAATCTCGCTGCTGATGGTGCATCTGAAGCGTCGCGGCCTGGGCCGCCGTAACGGCACGGTCGCGGAAGCCGCGGAGCAGGGGGACGGCAGCGTCCCGACGCAACAATGACGGCGCGTCGCGCGCCGGCGGTGAATCGGGACGTACTGGAACAGATGCTCGTCGAAGGTACGGCAGCACTCGACCTCACGCTGACGGATACACAACGCAACCAGCTGCTCGACTATGTTGCGCTGCTCGGCAAGTGGAACGCGGTCTACAACCTGACCGCGATCCGCGACCCGAAGCAGATGCTAATCCAGCACATCCTCGATTCGCTTTCCATCGTCCCGCATCTGCGCGGTCGTACGTCGGCACGCGTGCTCGACGTCGGCTCGGGCGGCGGGCTGCCCGGTATCGTGCTGGCGATCGTCGAGCCGGGCTGGCAGGTCACGCTGAACGATATCGTGCAGAAGAAGTCTGCGTTCCAGACGCAGATGCGGGCGGAGCTGAAGCTCGCGAACCTGTCGGTCGTCACCGGGCGGGTCGAGTCGTTGCAGCCGGGTGTCGAAGTGCCGGAAAAATTCGACATGATCGTATCCCGCGCCTTCGCGGACCTGTCCGACTTCGTTAAACTTGCTCGACATCTGGTCGCGCCGGGCGGGGCGATCTGGGCGATGAAGGGCGTTCATCCGGATGACGAGATTGCGCGGTTGCCGGAAGGCAGCCGCGTGAAGCAGACGATCCGGCTGGCGGTGCCGATGCTCGATGCGGAGCGGCATCTGTTCGAAGTGGCCGTCGACGACGCGAATTGAAGGCGCGCGGTAGCGCGCCGTTTGTTTGAAGGTAAAGGGAACACACCAACGATGGCAAAGATCTTCTGCGTTGCGAACCAGAAGGGGGGCGTCGGCAAGACGACGACATCGGTCAATCTCGCCGCAAGCCTTGCAGCGCAGGAGCAACGAGTCCTGTTGATCGATCTCGACCCGCAGGGCAACGCGACGATGGGCAGCGGGATCGACAAGGCCGCCTGCGAAGCGACCGTGTACGAAGTGCTGGTCGACGGCGTGTCGGTGGCCGATGCGCGTGTGCGTCCGGAAGGCGTCACTTACGACGTGCTTCCCGCGAACCGCGAGCTGTCCGGTGCCGAGATCGAACTGATTAGCATCGACAACCGCGAGCGCCGCCTGAAGGCCGCGCTCGAGCGCGTGGCCGACGACTACGATTTCGTGCTGATCGATTGCCCGCCGACGCTGTCGCTGCTGACGCTGAACGGGCTGTGCGCGGCGCATGGCGTCGTGATCCCGATGCAGTGCGAGTACTTCGCACTGGAAGGGCTGTCGGACCTCGTCAACACGATCAAGCAGGTTCACGCGAACATGAACCGCGACCTGAAGATCATCGGCTTGCTGCGCGTGATGTTCGATCCGCGCATCACACTGCAGCAGCAAGTCTCCGATCAACTGAAGGCGCACTTCGGCGACAAGGTGTTCGACGCGGTGATTCCGCGCAACGTGCGCCTGGCCGAAGCGCCGAGCTACGGGTTGCCGGGCGTCGTGTTCGACCGCAGTTCGCGCGGCGCGCAGGCGTATATCCAGTTCGGTGCCGAGATGATCGAGCGCGTGCGCGCGTTCGAGGTGTCGTGATCCGGACATGAGCGAAGCGAGGAAGAAAGACATGAACGCGGTACCAAAGAAGAAGGGCTTGGGACGTGGCCTCGAAGCGCTGCTCGGCGGCAGTGCCGATATCACCGAAGCGGTGAAGATCGAAGGGGCGCCGAACACGCTCGCGCTCGGCAAGCTGCAAGCCGGCAAGTACCAGCCGCGCACGCGGATGGACGAGGGCAGCCTGCAGGAGCTCGCGGCAAGCATTCGCGCGCAGGGCGTGATGCAGCCGATCCTGGTACGGCCCATTTCGTCAGACAAATACGAGATCATCGCGGGCGAGCGGCGTTTCCGTGCCGCGCGTCTGGCCGGCCTCGACGAAGTGCCGGTGCTCGTGAAGGACGTATCCGATCAGGCTGCCGCTGCGATGGCGCTGATCGAGAACATCCAGCGCGAGGATCTGAATCCGCTCGAAGAGGCGCATGGTATCCAGCGCCTGCTCGACGAGTTCGGTTTCACGCACGAGCAGGCCGCCGAATCGGTCGGCCGTTCGCGCAGCGCGGTGTCGAACCTGCTGCGCCTGCTGAACCTCGCGTCGCCGGTGCAGACGATGCTGCTAGCCGGCGATCTCGACATGGGGCACGCACGCGCGCTGCTCGCCGTCGATGCGGCCACGCAGATCACGCTCGCGCATCAGGTGGTCAACAAGCGCATGTCGGTGCGCGAGACCGAGAAGCTCGTCGCGCACACGACGAAGGAAGCGCCGGCCGTGAAGGCGCGTGCGAAGGACGATGGCGGCCGCGATACGCGTCGCCTCGAAGAGGAGTTGTCCGACCTGCTCGCATCGACGGTGAAGATCAAGCTCGGCCGCCGCGGGCGAGGGCAGGTGCTGATCGACTTCGGCAACCTCGACGCGCTCGAGGGCATTCTCGCGCGACTGCGCGGCAACGTCGCGACCGAAGAGTAACGGGCAATCCATGGAACAGATGGGCACACCGGCGCCGCGCCGGTGGCTCGGCTGGCTTGCGCAGGAACCGGTACTGTCGGTGCTCGCGCTTGGCCTGATCGTGCTGCAATGGGTGCGTCCGCAACCATTTTGGGTGCTCGCCGATCGCGTCGACTGGCAGACGGTCGCGACGCTCGCTGGCCTGCTGATGCTGACCAAGGCGCTCGAGCTGTCCGGCTGCCTGATGTGGCTCGCACATCGCATCGTGCATCACGTGCACTCCGAGCGCGGGCTCGCGATGCTGCTCGTCGGCTTCGCCGCGGTGTTGTCGATGTGGCTCACCAACGACGTCGCGCTGTTCGTCGTCGTGCCGTTGATGGTGTCGCTGCGCGCGCTGACACCGCTGCCGTTCCGGCGGCTCGTGATCGTCGTCGCGCTGGCTGTCAACGCGGGGTCCGTTGCGACACCGCTCGGCAATCCGCAGAATCTTTTCCTGTGGCAATTGAGCGGCGTGTCGTTCGGCCGCTTCGTGGTCACGCTCGGGCCGCTCGCCGTCGCGACGATGGCGCTGCTGCTCGTGCTGACCGCACTGATGTTTCGCGCGAAGCCGCTTGACCTGTCCGGCGATGCTGCCGCCTTCCCCGTACAACGCATGCACGCGCTGATCGCGGCGGTGCTGTTCGCCGCGTTCGTGCTGCTTGCCGATGCGCATCATCCGCTGCCGGGCCTCGTCGGCGTCGCGATCGTGCTGCTGGCCGTCAAACGCGATGCAGTCCTGAAGATCGACTGGCTGCTGCTGCTGATCTTTGTGTTGATGTTCGTCGTATTGCGCAGTGCGGCTGCGCTGCCCGTCGTGCACGACGCGATTGCGCACGCGCAGCTCGATTCGCCGCTGCGCGTCTATGTCGCCGGCGCCGTACTGTCACAGGCGATCAGCAACGTGCCGGCCGCGATCCTGCTGTCGGAATTCACACATGACTGGCGCGCGCTTGCATTCGGCGTATCGGTCGGTGGCTTCGGCTTCGCGATCGGCTCGCTCGCGAACCTGATCGCGGTGCGTCTCGCGAAGGAGCCACGCATGTGGCTGCCGTTCCACCTCGTTTCGATTCCGTTCGCGCTGGTGAGCGCGGCGCTCGGCGCATGGCTGCTCATGCACGGTTGAGCGAGGCCGGTGTGTGCGGCACAGGCGTATCGTTCGGGCAGTGGCGGGGCGCACAGCGTTCGGGGTGATCGACGGCTGTTGATAAGTGCTGCAACCTACAATCGAACCTCTGTGGCGGCGCGACAACTGATTGGATGAATCGATGCGCGAACATCCGGTCGAATTTCGCGTCGCGTGCGGCGGTTCGGTCACGATGTCGTGCTCCTTCCGCAGCGTCGCACCGAGCCGTTCTCGACGGCTGCATTGCAGCGCATTCGCGGCGGCGTCCTCCCGGCCTGCGTCGGGCATCGCTTCCCGTCATTTCCGCCGTCGCCGGACTTTTTCGCGCAAGAAATACCGGTGCAAAAAATCGACCTTACAACTGTCATCGTACGTCGTCGAATCGGGTGTTTTTTCACATCATGAGGCGTCGTTTTATGCAGGTTTTTGTCGCGTCTAAAGCCTTGAATCACTTGCAACTATCGCTTACAATCGCCCGGATTTGTTAGCTAGGCACCCCTGAAAGCTTTCGGAAAGCTTGGGGTCGGGTTCAAGGATTCTGCGGAAGATTGCGATGGCGGGTCAGGCGCCGGACGACAGGCACGATGATCAGCGCACGCAACGCACCGCTTCGGCGGCCGGCGAGCGGCGTGAATCCGACGATGACTGGGATGTCGAGCAACAAGATAACAACATCGTTCCGCTGACGCGGGCCGAGGCCGAAAGGCTGTTCGGCCCGAACGTGAGCAAGCCCTCGCGCGTGACCCCCTACAAGGTGGTGTTCGCGCAAGTGGCCCTGTCCCTGGTTGCAACGCTGGCGTGGTGGCTGTTTTCGAAGTCGCCGGGCGCCGCTGCGCAATCCGCGTTTCTGGGCGGAGCGATCGGCTGGGTGCCAAGTGCGGTATTCGTGGCGCGACTGAAGGCCGGTGGCTCGGCCACCGTGATGAGCTGGGTGATGGGCGAAGCCCTGAAGCTAGCCCTGACGATCGGGATGTTCACCGCAGTGGCGTTCGGCTGGGCCGGCGTGCACTGGGTGCCGTTCCTCGTCACGTACCTCGTCGTGCTGAAGACGTACTGGATCGCGCTGGCCTGGCGGTAAGGAACAAGCAGCGTGCGGTTTCGACAACGAACCGCACCGGCTCGTTCCCGCAATAGCGTGTTGCGGGAACGGGCAAAACGATTTTCGACAATTTGGGTGGCATTAACGATATGGCAGCTAGCGAAGGCACGCGCGGTCCGGATCCGTCCGAGTACATTGCGCACCACTTGCAGAATTTCTCCACCTCGCATCAGACGTCGATTTTCGACATCCACGTCTGGAATCTCGACACGCTGTTCTGGTCGATCGTTTGCGGCATCGTGACGATCATCCTGCTGCGTCTGGCCGCCCGCAAGGCGACGTCGGGCGTGCCGGGCCGTTTCCAATGCGCGATCGAGATGCTCGTCGAAATGGTCGAAGACCAGTCGAAGGCCATCGTCCACGGCAATCGTACCTTCATCGCGCCGCTCGCCCTCACGGTGTTCGTGTGGGTCGCGCTGATGAACTCCCTCGACTTCCTCCCGGTCGACCTGCCGGGCCGCGTGATCGGCCTGCTCGGTCTGTCGGACGTGATTTCCCACCATCGCATCGTCCCGACGGCCGACCTGAACGGCACGCTCGGCATCGCGCTCGGCGTGTTCGTCCTGATGATCTACTACAGCATCAAGATCAAGGGCGCGGGCGGTTTTGCGCATGAGCTGCTGTCGGCCCCGTTCGGCGGCCACCCGCTGCTGTGGATCCCGAACCTCGCGCTCAACATCGTCGAATACGTTGCAAAGACCGTTTCGCTCGGCATGCGGCTGTTCGGCAACATGTACGCGGGTGAGCTGTTGTTCCTGTTGATCGCCCTGCTCGGCAGCATGTGGAGCTTCGGTGGCGACGCAACGTTCCTCGGCTTCGTTGGTCATGTGATCGCGGGTAGCGTCTGGGCAATCTTCCACATTCTGATTGTTCTGTTGCAGGCATTCATTTTCATGATGCTGACGCTGGTGTATCTCGGCCAGGCGCACGACAAGCACTAAGTGCGGCGTGCAAGAAAGAGTCTTCGTTTTAGTTTTTTAAATCTCAGTTCCAAGTCTTTTCACAAAGGAGTGATCATGCAAGCTTACATCGCCAACATCCAGGGTCTGACCGCCATCGGTATCGGCATCATCATCGGCCTGGGTGCAATCGGCGCCTGTATCGGTATCGCGCTGATGGGTGGCAAGTACATCGAAGCCTGCGCACGTCAGCCGGAACTCATCAACCCGCTGCAAACGAAGATGTTCCTGCTGGCTGGTCTGATCGACGCTGCATTCCTGATCGGCGTTGGTGTCGCAATGCTGTTCGCGTTCGCGAACCCGCTCCTGTCGAAGCTCGCAGGCTAAGGTTCCTCGGAAATATGCGTCCGGCGCGAGCCGGCGCAGGGCGGAACGGAGACTTGGGGCGCTGATCGAATGCAACTCGATGAGCGCCTTACCGTTTCATTTTTCCGGAATAGCAGATAAGGAAACACCGTGAATCTCAACGCAACTCTGTTTGCGCAAATGGTCGTGTTCCTGGTCCTCGCGTGGTTCACGATGAAATTCGTGTGGCCGCCGTTGATCAACGCCCTCGACGAACGTTCGAAGAAGATCGCCGACGGCCTCGCCGCCGCCGAGAAGGGCAAGGCGGAACTCGACGCAGCGCACAAGCGCGTGGACCAGGAACTCGCGCAGGCCCGCAACGACGGCCAGCAGCGCATCGCCGACGCCGAAAAGCGTGCACAGGCGGTCGCCGAGGAAATCAAGGCCAACGCCCAGGCTGAAGCCGCCCGCATCGTCGCCCAGGCGAAGGCGGAAGCAGAACAGCAAATCGTGAAGGCGCGCGAAGCGCTGCGTGGCGAAGTCGCCGCGCTGGCCGTGAAGGGCGCCGAGCAGATCCTGAAGCGCGAAGTCGATCAAACGGCCCACGCCCAACTGCTGAATCAACTGAAAGCCGAGCTCTGATCATGGCCGAACTTGCAACCATCGCCCGCCCTTACGCAGAAGCGCTGTTCCGCGTGGCCGAGGGCGGTGACATCGCCGCCTGGTCCACGCTCGTGCAAGAGCTGGCCCAGGTTGCGCGTCTGCCGGAAGTGCTGTCGGTCGCGTCGAGCCCGAAGGTGACGCGCACGCAAGTAGCCGAGTTGCTGCTTGCTGCCGTGAAGTCGCCGCTCGCGGCCGGCGCCGAAGCGAAGAACTTCGTGCAGATGCTGGTCGACAATCATCGCATCGCGCTGCTGCCGGAAATCGCCGAGCAGTTCGAGGCGCTCAAGAACGAACGTGAAGGCGCAGCCGACGCCGAGATCGTGAGCGCGTTCCCGCTGAACGGCGCGGATCTCGACAGTCTCGTCTCGGGCCTCGAACGCAAGTTCAAGCGCAAGCTGAAACCGACGGTCGAAGTCGATTCGTCGCTGATCGGCGGCGTGCGCGTGACGGTCGGCGACGAAGTGCTCGACACCTCGGTTCGCGCGCGCCTCGCATCGATGCAGGCTGCCTTGACCGCCTGAGCGCCACGCCGGCACGCAACAGAATTGACTATCAGGAGCGAATAATGCAACTCAATCCCTCTGAGATCAGCGAGCTGATCAAGAGCCGGATCCAGGGCCTTGAAGCGAGCGCAGACGTTCGCAACCAGGGCACCGTGATCTCCGTGACCGACGGTATCGTGCGTATCCACGGCCTGTCGGACGTGATGCAGGGCGAAATGCTCGAGTTTCCGGGCAACACGTTCGGTCTCGCGCTGAACCTCGAGCGCGACTCGGTCGGCGCGGTGATTCTCGGCGAATACGAACACATCTCGGAAGGCGACGTCGTCAAGACGACGGGCCGCATTCTCGAAGTCCCGGTTGGCCCGGAACTCGTCGGCCGCGTGGTCGACGCGCTCGGCAACCCGATCGACGGCAAGGGCCCGGTCAACGCGAAGCTGACCGACGCGATCGAAAAGATCGCCCCGGGCGT
Source organism: Burkholderia sp. ABCPW 11 (assembly GCF_001523445.1). Lineage (NCBI taxonomy): Bacteria > Pseudomonadati > Pseudomonadota > Betaproteobacteria > Burkholderiales > Burkholderiaceae > Burkholderia > Burkholderia sp. ABCPW 11. The sequence continues at coordinate 84,106 of NZ_LOVM01000049.1, forward strand.
GATCTGGCGCAAGTCGGTGTCGCAGCCGGTGCAGACGGGCATCAAGTCGATCGACGCGATGGTGCCGATCGGCCGTGGCCAGCGTGAGCTGATCATCGGCGACCGTCAGTGCGGCAAGACCGCGGTGGCGCTCGACGCGATCATCAACCAGAAGGGCAAGGACCTGATCTGTATCTACGTCGCGATCGGCCAGAAGGCTTCGTCGATCATGAACGTGGTGCGCAAGCTCGAAGAAACGGGCGCACTGGAATACACGATCGTCGTCGCCGCTTCGGCATCGGATTCCGCCGCGATGCAGTACCTGGCGCCGTACGCCGGCTGCACGATGGGCGAGTACTTCCGCGACCGCGGCCAAGACGCGCTGATCATCTATGACGACTTGACCAAGCAGGCTTGGGCATACCGTCAGATCTCGCTGCTGCTGCGCCGCCCGCCGGGCCGCGAAGCGTACCCGGGCGACGTGTTCTATCTGCACTCGCGTCTGCTCGAGCGTGCGGCTCGCGTGTCGGAAGAGTACGTCGAGAAGTTCACGAACGGCGAAGTGAAGGGCAAGAGCGGTTCGCTGACGGCACTGCCGGTCATCGAAACGCAGGCTGGCGACGTGACCGCGTTCGTTCCGACGAACGTGATCTCGATTACCGACGGCCAGATCTTCCTGGAAACCGACCTGTTCAACGCAGGCATCCGCCCGGCAATCAACGCCGGCGTGTCGGTGTCGCGCGTCGGCGGCGCCGCTCAGACGAAGGTCGTGAAGAAGCTGTCGGGCGGTATCCGTACCGACCTCGCGCAGTACCGTGAACTGGCCGCATTCGCGCAGTTCGCATCGGATCTCGACGAAGCGACCCGCAAGCAGCTCGAGCGCGGCCGCCGCGTGACGGAACTGCTGAAGCAGCCGCAGTACCAGCCGCTGCAGGTGTGGGAACTGGCCGTGTCGCTGTACGCCGCGAACAACGGCTACCTCGACGATCTCGACGTCAAGCAAGTGCTGCCGTTCGAGAAGGGCCTGCGCGACAACCTGAAGACCAGCCACGCTGACCTCATCAAGCGCATCGAAGACACCAAGGATCTCTCGAAGGACGACGAAGGCGCGCTGCGCGCGGCGATCGAATCCTTCAAGAAGTCCGGTGCCTATTGATCCGCGAGTGACACACCGAGGCCGCGCGGGTGCCGATGCGCCCGCGCCGCTTCGGTGAGCGATGCATGAGCCCCGAGTAAAGCGCTGAAGCGCTCACTCGGGGCGCAAAGGAGCAAGCTATGGCTGGAATGAAGGAAATTCGCGGCAAGATCAAGAGCGTGCAGAACACGCGCAAGATCACGAAGGCGATGGAGATGGTGGCTGCATCGAAGATGCGTCGCGCGCAGGAACGCATGCGCGCCGCTCGTCCGTATGCAGACAAGGTCCGTGCCATCGCCGCGCACATGAGCCGTGCGAACCCGGAGTACCGCCACCCGTTCATGGTGGCGAACGACGGCGCGCAGACGGCCGGCATCATCCTCGTCACGACGGACAAGGGGCTGTGCGGCGGTCTGAACACCAACGTGCTGCGTGCGACGGTGCAGAAGTTCAAGGAGCTGGAAGAGAAGGGCCAGAAGGTCGAAGCCACTGCGATCGGCGGCAAGGGCCTCGGGTTCCTGAACCGCTTCGGCGCGAAGGTGATGTCGCAGGTCGTGCACCTCGGCGACACCCCGCACCTGGACAAGCTGATCGGCGCCGTGAAGACGCAGCTCGATCTGTACTCGGAAGGCAAGCTGTCGGCGGTTTATATCGCTTACACGCGCTTCGTCAACACGATGAAGCAGGAAGCCGTGATCGAGCAGCTGCTGCCGCTGTCGTCGGAACACTTCGAAGCCGATGACGGTACGCCGGCGACGTCGTGGGACTACATCTACGAGCCGGACGCGCAGGCAGTGGTCGACGAACTGCTCGTGCGTTACGTCGAGGCGCTGGTGTACCAGGCCGTCGCGGAAAACATGGCGTCCGAGCAATCGGCGCGCATGGTCGCGATGAAGGCCGCGTCCGACAACGCGAAGACGGTGATCAGCGAACTGCAGCTCGTATACAACAAGAGCCGTCAGGCCGCGATCACGAAAGAACTGTCGGAGATCGTCGGCGGCGCAGCCGCTGTTTAAGCGCGCGCCCGGGACGACAACTGCGCCTTTGCGCGAGTAAAGAATCAGGTATTTAAAGGAAAAGCGATGAGTACTGCTGCTTTGGTAGAAGGCAAGATCGTACAGTGCATCGGCGCCGTTATCGACGTGGAATTCCCGCGCGACAGCATGCCGAAGATCTACGACGCGCTCATTCTCGATGGCTCGGAACTGACGCTCGAAGTCCAGCAGCAGCTGGGCGACGGCGTGGTCCGTACCATCTGTCTGGGTGCATCCGACGGCCTGCGCCGCGGCCTGACCGTGAAGAACACGGCGAAGCCGATCTCGGTGCCGGTCGGCAAGCCGACCCTCGGCCGAATCATGGACGTGCTCGGCCGTCCGATCGACGAAGCTGGCCCGATCGAAAGCGAACATACGCGTTCGATCCACCAGAAGGCACCGGCGTTCGACGAACTGTCGCCGTCGACCGAACTGCTCGAAACGGGTATCAAGGTCATCGACCTGATCTGCCCGTTCGCGAAGGGCGGCAAGGTTGGCCTGTTCGGTGGTGCAGGCGTGGGCAAGACCGTCAACATGATGGAGCTCATCAACAACATCGCGAAGGAGCACGGCGGTTATTCCGTGTTCGCGGGCGTGGGCGAGCGTACCCGTGAAGGGAACGACTTCTACCACGAAATGAAGGACTCGAACGTTCTCGACAAGGTCGCGCTGGTGTACGGCCAGATGAACGAGCCGCCGGGCAACCGTCTGCGCGTCGCGCTGACCGGCCTGACGATGGCCGAGCACTTCCGTGACGAAGGCCTCGACGTGCTGTTCTTCGTCGACAACATCTACCGTTTCACGCTGGCCGGTACCGAAGTGTCGGCACTGCTCGGCCGTATGCCGTCGGCAGTGGGCTATCAGCCGACGCTGGCTGAAGAAATGGGCAAGCTGCAAGAGCGCATCACGTCGACCAAGAAGGGCTCGATTACGTCGGTTCAGGCCGTGTACGTCCCTGCGGACGACTTGACCGACCCGTCGCCGGCGACCACCTTCGGCCACCTGGACGCAACCGTCGTTCTGTCGCGTGACATCGCTTCGCTGGGTATCTACCCGGCGGTCGACCCGCTCGACTCGACGTCGCGCCAGATCGACCCGAACGTGATCGGCGAAGAGCACTACACGATCACCCGCCGCGTGCAGCAGACGCTGCAGCGCTACAAGGAACTGCGCGACATCATCGCGATTCTGGGCATGGACGAACTGTCGCCGGAAGACAAGCTGTCGGTCGCGCGTGCGCGTAAGATCCAGCGTTTCCTGTCGCAGCCGTTCCACGTCGCTGAAGTGTTCACGGGCTCGCCGGGCAAGTACGTGCCGCTGAAGGAAACGATCCGCGGCTTCAAGATGATCGTCGACGGCGAGTGCGACCACCTGCCGGAACAGGCGTTCTACATGGTCGGCACGATCGACGAAGCCTTCGAAAAGGCCAAGAAGATCCAGTAACGGCTTGAGTGAGTCGCAAGCCGGCGTGTGCCGGCCGGAGCAATAAGTCAGCGATGACTTACATACCGGCCGCCACCGTCGGCCGCAATACGCTCAACCCGTGGATGAGATTGGAGTCGATATGGCAACCATCAAAGTAGACGTCGTCAGCGCGGAAGAGCAGATCTTCTCGGGCGAGGCGAAATTCGTCGCGCTGCCGGGCGAAACGGGTGAGCTGGGCATTCTGCCGGGCCACACGCCGCTCATCACCCGGATTCGTCCGGGTGCGGTGCGCATCGAAGTCGAGGGCGGCAACGACGAATTCGTGTTCGTCGCGGGCGGCATTCTCGAAGTGCAGCCGGGCGCCGTGACGGTGCTCGCCGATACCGCGATCCGCGGCAAGGACCTCGATGCGGCGAAAGCCGAGGAAGCGCGCAAGCGTGCCGAGGAAACGCTGCAGAACGCGAAGTCGGATCTCGACCTCGCGAAAGCGCAATCCGAGCTCGCGACCGCGATGGCGCAGCTCGAGGCGATCCAGCGTCTGGCGAAGATCCGCAGCCGGCACTGAGCCGCGCCGCGTATCCCGCGAAAGAAAGCAGCCTTCGGGCTGCTTTTTTTTCGTCCGCCGTTTTCGTCCGTTTTTGCGGGCCGGATCGTATCGTCCGGTCGTGCTATTTCACCCGTCCGCCGCGATTCGATGTCAGAGTATCGTCAGCGGAGCGCGGCATCATCCGCGGTGAGGCCGGCCGTCGCGATTGTTGCGGCGGCGGGCGCGGTGCGCGCGCGGGCCGATCGGACAAAAACGGACGGAGACATCGATGGCAGCAGACCTTGGCAAGGGGGCGCTGATCGCGCCCGAAAGCGGACTGTCCTACGTGCGCGGCGCAACCGACGTGCCGCTATCCGAAGCGACGATCAGCCGGTTCCTGCTCGACACGGCGGGGCGCTTTCCCGACCGTCCGGCCGTCGTGTTCCGCGAGCAGCAGGTGCGCTGGACCTGGCGCGAGTTCGCGGACGAAGTCGACGTGCTGGCCGCCGGGCTCGCGGCGCTCGGGATCGTGAAGGGCGACTGCGTCGGCATCTGGTCGCCGAACCGCAGCGAATGGCTGCTCACGCAGTTCGCGACCGCGCGGATCGGCGCCGTGCTTGTCAACATCAATCCGGCCTACCGGCTGTCGGAACTCGAATACGCGCTGAACAAGGTCGGCTGCAAGGCCGTGATCTCGGCCGAGCGCTTCAAGACGTCCGCGTACGTCGAGATGCTGCAGACGATCGCGCCGGAGCTCGCGACCGCGACACCGGGCGACCTGCACGCGGCGCGCGTGCCGAGCCTGCGCACGATCGTGTCGATGGGCGAGGTGGCGCCCGCCGGCATGTTCCGCTTCGCGGACGTGATGGCGCGCGGCCGCCAGGCCGTCGATCCGGCGCTGCTCGATGCGATCGGCGCGACGCTCGCGGCCAACGATCCGATCAATATCCAGTTCACGAGCGGCACGACCGGCAGCCCGAAGGGCGCGACGCTCACGCACCGCAACGTCGTCAACAACGCGCGCTCGATCGCGATGGCGATGCGTTTCACCGAACAGGATTCGCTCTGCATCCCGGTGCCGCTCTATCACTGCTTCGGGATGGTGCTGGCCGTGCTCGCGTGCGTGTCGAAGGGCGCCGCGATGGTGTTCCCCGGCGAAGCGTTCGACCCGGTCGCGACGCTCGCGGCGGTGGCCGAGGAACGGTGCACCGCACTGCACGGCGTGCCGACGATGTTCATCGCGGAGCTCGATCATCCGGAATTCGCGAAATTCGACCTGTCGACGCTGCGTACCGGGATCATGGCCGGCTCGCCGTGCCCGATCGAGACGATGAAGCGTGTCGTGTCGCAGATGCATCTTTCCGAAATCACGATCGCGTACGGGATGACGGAGACGAGCCCCGTGTCGTTCCAGAGCTCGACCGACGATCCGCTGGAAAAGCGCACGACGACGGTCGGCCGCATCCAGCCGCATCTCGAAGTGAAGATCGTCGATCCGGCTGGCGACATCGTGCCGGTCGGCGCGACGGGCGAGCTGTGCACGAAAGGTTATTCGGTGATGCTCGGCTACTGGGACGACGATGCGAAGACGCGCGAGGTGCTGGTCGACGGCTGGATGCATACGGGCGACCTCGCGACGCTCGACGAGGACGGTTACTGCAATATCGTCGGCCGCCTGAAGGACATGGTGATTCGCGGCGGCGAGAATGTCTATCCGCGCGAGATCGAGGAATTCCTGTTCCGGCATCCGAAGATCCAGAGCGCGCAGGTGTTCGGCGTGCCCGATCCGAAGTACGGCGAGGAGCTGTGCGCGTGGATCGTGCTGCGCGCGGGCGAGCAGATGACCGAGGACGACGTGCGCGCGTTCTGCAACGGGCAGATCGCGCACTACAAGATTCCGCGCTATATCCGCTTCGTCGACGAACTGCCGATGACGGTGACGGGCAAGGTGCAGAAGTTCGTGATGCGCGAGCGGATGATCGAGGAGCTGAAGCTCGACGTGCAGAAGACCGCGTGAAGCAAGACGATACGGGAAAATGCGGAGGAAACATGGCGGCCTGCGGGCCGTCCTGTGCAGGTCGCTACGTTTTCGATGGACGAAAAAAAGCGGGCTTATTAGCCCGCTAAAAACCACACGCTACGGGGTTAGCGCGAGGAGACCAAAGATGAAACCGGATCCGGCGGGGGGCCGGAAACGACTCCAACAGGGATGCCCCTCGGAAGGGCTTCGGTACGTGACCGACTGGCTCGCAGCGCTTCGCGTCCGCTCACACTTGGCACACGAGACCGCATCCGTGTTGAAACCGTTGAGGCCATTGTGGGCGAATTAATGACCCGTCGCGGTAACAAAGTGTTTCAGGTTGTAACGCCCGCCAGATAAGGCTTTCCGGGATTTTTTGCTGTTTTCGGGGTCCTGAAAAAGGTCATTTTTACCCATATTTTCCATCGCGTTTTCAAGGTATGCGCGCGATGCGTTTTTCACGCGTATCGGGCGCGACGAATTGCCGATTTTCACGCGAGAAAGTGCATGGCGCGATCGATACCGCGCATGACGATTCATTCGTCAGAAAGATTTTGAAACGTGATCGGAATGCGCGAAAGTCGGCCGTTCGGCCAATCCCGCGAATGCTGCGCCGACGGCGAGCGCCGCGGCGCGAAGGGAAGATGTAACGGCGGCACGCCGGCGCCGCTCCTGGCGAGAGGTCGGCGCCCGGCGGCCGCGGGGGCGATGCCCGTGACCGGCCGCCGTGGCGCGGGCGCGCCTACTTCAGCCACTTGTCCGAAATCGCCTGATATTCGCCGGTGGACAGCGCAAGATGCAGCCACTGGTCGACGTACTGCTGGAACACGACGTCGCCGCGCGGCACCATGTACGCCTTCTCGCCGAACTGGAACGGCTTGTCCGGATGCACCGAGCAAAGGCCCGGATTCAGTTTTTGCTGCAACAGCGTCTCGGATGCGTCCGTCACCATCACGTCGGCCTTGCCCGCGAGGATCTGCTTGAAGATCGTCACGTTGTCCGGATACACGGCGAGGTTCGCATGCGTGAAGAACTGCTTCGCGAAGCGCTCGTTGGTGCCGCCCGGATTCACGATCACGCGCGTCTCGGGCCGGTCGATCTGCGCGACGGTCTGGTACTTGTCGGCATCCGCGCAGCGCACGATCGGCGTCTTGCCGTCGACCACGTACGGCTGCGTGAAGAACACGCGCTTCTGGCGCTCGAGCGTCGTCGACACGCCGCCCACCGCGATGTCGCACTTCGCGACGAAGTCGTTGGTGAGGTTCGACCAGCTCGTCTTCACGTAGTCGGTCTTCACGCCGAGCGATTTCGCGAGCGATTCCGCCATGTCGATGTCGATGCCCTCGAAGCGGCCGTCCGCGCGGTAGTACGAATACGGCTTGTAGTCGCCCGTCGTGCACACGCGCAGCGCGCCGCGCGCGAGCACGTCGTCGAGCCGCGTGCCGGCGGCCGGTGCAGTCGTGGCGGTGCCGGCCGCGGTCTGCGCGTGCGCGGCGGTGCAGCACAGCAATGCGGCCGCTGCGAGCGTGGCGAATGTCTTCATCGGTCTCCTCCTTGGTTCGGTTCGATATCAGCGTCCGATCATAGCGGAGCCATCGCGCGCGTCATATGGCCGCCATCGCGTCGGCATGCGCAGTCCGATCGCGGCTGTCCGGTAAAATGCCGCTTTGCCTTCGCATCGTCGCTCCTACCGTGGCCCATAACCTGCTCAACGACACCTTCCTGCGTGCGCTTCTGCGCGAGCCGACCGACTACACGCCGATCTGGCTGATGCGCCAGGCCGGCCGCTACCTGCCCGAATACAACGCGACGCGTGCGCGTGCCGGCAGCTTCCTCGGCCTCGCGAAGCATCCCGACTACGCGACCGAGGTGACGCTGCAGCCGCTCGAGCGCTTCCCGCTCGACGCCGCGATCCTGTTCTCGGACATCCTGACGATTCCCGACGCGATGGGGCTCGGCCTCGACTTCCAGGTCGGCGAGGGGCCGAAGTTCGCGCATCCGGTGCGCACCGAGGCCGACGTCGCGAAGCTCGCGGTGCCGGACATCGAGGAGACGCTCGGCTACGTGACGGGCGCCGTGCGCGAGATCCGTCGCGCGCTCACCGACGGCCAGGGCCGTCAGCGCGTGCCGCTGATCGGTTTCTCGGGCAGCCCGTGGACGCTCGCGTGCTACATGGTCGAAGGCGGCGGCTCGGACGATTTCCGCACGGTGAAGTCGATGGCGTATTCGCGCCCCGACCTGATGCACCGGATCCTCGACGTGAACGCGCAGGCGGTGGCCGCGTACCTGAACGCGCAGATCGATGCGGGCGCGCAGGCCGTGATGATCTTCGATACGTGGGGCGGCGCGCTGGCCGACGGCGCGTACCAGCGCTTCTCGCTCGATTACATCCGCCGCGTGGTGTCGCAGCTCAAGCGCGAACACGACGGCGAGCGCGTGCCGGTGATCACGTTCACGAAGGGCGGCGGGCTGTGGCTCGAGGAGATCGCGGCGACCGGCGTCGACGCGGTCGGGCTCGACTGGACGGTCAACCTCGGTGCCGCGCGCGAGCGCGTCGCGGGGCGCGTGGCGCTGCAGGGCAACCTCGACCCGACGATCCTGTTTGCACCGCCGGCCTCGGTGCGCGAACAGGCGCGCGCGGTGCTCGACAGCTACGGCAACCATCCGGGCCACGTGTTCAACCTCGGGCACGGTATTTCGCAATTCACGTCGCCCGATCACGTCGCCGAACTCGTCGACGAAGTGCATACCCACAGCCGCGCGATCCGTAGCGGAGCGGCGGGCTGAATGCAAGCGCCGTCATGCTGCGCCGCGCAATGACGGCGTTTCGTCGTTGAAACTAAACAGGACGCAACCCCGCTCCCGTCGCCGATTCGGTGCTTGTCAAGACTTGACTTATACACATTTTCCACGTTGCACCGCGGTAGAGCCCCGTATCGGTCGATTTGTCTCGCTATTGTTCGGTGATTTGAATAGCAGCCTTATGGAATAAGGCTTCGCGGGGGCCAGCGACAAACGGTGAAAAACAGCGGAAAGCACGGCCCCGCGCGCGTTGCGGCCGTTGAGCGGCGAGTTCTCAACAAAGTTATCCACAGGCTGGGCAGGGTATACGGCGATTCCTAATGCGAATCCAAAACTTAGCGCCGAATCTGAAGTTTTACTTTAAGTTCGCCACCGCGATGCGGGCGCGGGTGCAAGCCGTCCGTCCGCTACGTGTCGCCGCTGCCGGAGCGTGTCGATGAGCGGCGTCTACCTGCGCGTGGCGCTCGACCATCCGCTCGCGACCCTGTTCGACTACCGCTGCGACGCGCAGCCGGCGCCCGCGCCCGGCACGCTCGTGCAGGTGCCGTTCGGCAAGCGGCAGGCCGTCGGGCTCGTCTGCGAAGTCGCCACTCACACCGATGTGCCGCCGTCGCGGCTGCGCGCGGTCGAGGCGGTCTGCGCCGACCTGCCGCCGCTGTCGGCGGACTGGCTCGCGCTCGTGTCGTTCGCGGCCGACTACTATCAGCGCGGGCGCGGCGAAGTCGCGTTGCCGGCGCTGCCGCAGGCGCTGCGCGACGCGGGGCGCTGGGGCCGGCTGCTCGCGCCGGAAGTGCGCTACCGGCCGACCGAAGCCGGCCGCGCGGCGCTGCCCGATGCGTTGCCCGCGCGCGGCGCCGCGCTGCGCCGGCTCGCGCAGGCGTTGGTCGATACCGGCTCGCTGGCACTGCCCGACGCGCGCACGCTGCATCCGAAGGCGGCCGCGACGCTCGACGACTGGGCGGTGCGCGGCTGGGTGGACGTCGAGGAGATCGGCTGGGCCGATGCGCCTGTGGCCAAACCTGTGGATAACCTGTCGACAAGCGGTGGACGGACTGTGCCGCCGGCGTTGACGGACCAGCAGGCCGAGGCGCTCGACGCGCTCCGCGCCGCGCAGGGCTTCGCGCCGTTCCTGCTGCACGGCGTGACGGGCAGCGGCAAGACCGAGGTCTATCTGCATGCGCTCGCGTCGCTGCTCGACGCGCGGCCGGACGCACAGGCGCTCGTGCTCGTGCCCGAAATCAACCTGACGCCGCAGTTCGAGGCCGCGTTTCGCGCACGCTTCGCGGGCGCGCTCGCCGACGACGCGATCGTCACGCTGCACAGCGGGCTCGCCGAAGGCGAGCGGGCGCGCAACTGGCTCGCCGCCCACACGGGCCGCGCGCGGATCGTGCTCGGCACGCGCCTCGCGGTGCTCGCGTCGATGCCGACGCTCGCGCTGATCGTCGTCGACGAGGAGCACGAGCCCGCGTACAAGCAGCAGGAAGGGCTGCGCTATTCGGCGCGCGATCTGGCCGTGTGGCGCGCGAAACAGCTCGGCATCACGGTCGTGCTCGGCTCGGCCACGCCGTCGCTCGAAAGCTGGTGGCAGGCCGAGCAGGGACGCTACACGCGGCTCACGCTGTCGCGCCGCGCGGTGGCCGACGCGACGCTGCCGACCGTGCGGCTGATCGATCTCGAAGAAGAGCGGCGGCGCGGGCGCGCGTCGATGGGGGGCCTCTCGGGGCCGCTCGTCGCGGCGCTGAAGGCGCGGCTCGAACGCGGCGAACAGAGCCTCGTGTTCCTGAACCGGCGCGGGTACGCGCCGCAGCTCGCGTGCGACGCATGCGGATGGGTGGCCGGCTGCCCGCGCTGCAGCGCGTACGTCGTGCTGCACAAGCCCGAGCACGCGCTGCGCTGCCATCACTGCGGCTGGGAAGCGCGGATTCCGCGGTCGTGCCCGGAGTGCGGGAACGTCGACATCGCGCCCCTCGGGCGCGGCACGCAGCGCATCGAGGAGACGCTCGCCGAGGCCGTGCCGGGCGCGCGGATTCTGCGGATCGACGCGGACAGCACGCGCCGCAAGGGCAGCGCGCAGGCGCTTTTTTCCGACGTGCACGCGGGCGAGGTCGATATCCTGGTCGGCACGCAGATGATCGCGAAGGGGCACGATTTCCAGCGCGTATCGCTCGTCGGCGTGCTCAATGCCGATACCGCGCTGTTCTCGCACGACTTCCGCGCGAGCGAGCGGCTGTTCGCGCAGCTGATGCAGGTGAGCGGCCGCGCGGGGCGCGCCGGGCTGCCGGGCGAGGTGTTGGTGCAGACGCGCTATCCGCGTCACGCGCTGTACCACGCGCTCGGGCGGCAGGACTACGTGGGCTTCGCGAATTCGACGCTCGGCGAGCGTCGGGACGCGCACTTGCCGCCGTTCGTCTACCAGGCACTGCTGCGCGCCGAAGGGCGCACGCTCGACGCGGCGCTCGCGTTCCTGCTGCAGGCCGCGGCCTCGTTGCCGGGGCTGCCGGGTGCCGATCGCGTGACCGTGTACGACGCGGTGCCGATGACGATCGTGAAGGTTGCGAACGTCCACCGCGCGCAGTTGCTGCTCGAAAGCGCGTCGCGGGCGGCGCTGCAGCATGCGCTGCGCGCGTGGCAGCCGACGCTGCGCGCGCTGAAGGGCGTGCTGCGGTGGAGCGTCGAGGTCGATCCGCTCGATATCTGAACGGCATCCACGCGGCCGAATGCCGGTAACCCGGGCCGCCGGGCGGCCCCGAATCGTCGTCTCCCGTCGCTTGGCTCGACGCTGGGCCGGCACCGCACCCTGTCACCCCAGTGCAACCTGTTTTCGGCCGCTCTCGCGCAGGCCGACGGTTGCACGCGCCCGTCGAATTTGCCCGATCAGGGAAAACACCGATCCCGAGACCACGGGCAACCCCTAAGTTGCAACTGCATAAGTGTCTGATTATATTGACTAACTTATGGGTGCAACCTATCTCTCAATTTGGTTGCACCTTTTTATTGCGTGCCGTAGGATTTCGCGCATCCTCTTACACCACACAGCCGGGCTCGCACCGGCGCACGAACCCACCATGGCAAGCACGACTCTCGGCGTCAAAGTCGACGATCTTCTCCGCTCGCGCCTCAAGGACGCCGCCGCGCGTCTCGAGCGCACTCCCCACTGGCTGATCAAGCAGGCGATCTTCGCGTATCTCGAGCGGATCGAGCACGGCCAGTTGCCGCCCGAGCTGTCGGGCCACAGCGGGGTGACGGAGCTCGCCGACGGGCAGGCCGCGGACGGCGACGACGACAACTCGCCGCATCCGTTCCTCGAGTTCGCGCAGAACGTGCAGCCGCAATCGGTGCTGCGCGCGGCGATCACGGCCGCGTACCGCCGTCCGGAACCGGAATGCGTGCCGTTCCTGCTCGGCCAGGCGCGTCTGCCCGCGAACCTGCAGGCGGACGTGCAGGCGCTCGCGACGAAGCTGGTCGAGGCGCTGCGCGAGAAGAGCTCGGGCGGCGGCGTCGAAGGGCTGATCCACGAGTTCTCGCTGTCGAGCCAGGAAGGCGTCGCGCTGATGTGCCTCGCCGAAGCGCTGCTGCGCATTCCCGATCGCGCGACGCGCGATGCGCTGATCCGCGACAAGATCAGCAAGGGCGACTGGCGTTCGCACGTCGGCCACGCGCCGTCGCTGTTCGTGAACGCGGCGACCTGGGGGCTGATGATCACCGGCAAGCTCGTGACGACCAACAGCGAAGCGGGCCTGTCGTCGGCGCTCACGCGCCTGATCGGTCGCGGCGGCGAGCCGCTGATCCGCAAGGGCGTCGACATGGCGATGCGTCTGATGGGCGAGCAGTTCGTCACCGGCGAAACGATTTCCGAGGCGCTCGCGAACAGCCGCAAGTACGAAGCGCGCGGCTTCCGCTATTCGTACGACATGCTCGGCGAAGCGGCGACGACCGAAGAGGATGCGCAGCGCTATTACGCATCGTACGAACAGGCGATCCATGCGATCGGCAAGGCGGCCGGCGGCCGCGGCATCTACGAAGGCCCGGGCATCTCGATCAAGCTGTCGGCGCTGCACGCGCGCTACTCGCGCTCGCAGCAGGACCGCACGATGAGCGAGCTGCTGCCGCGCGTGCGCGCGCTCGCGCTGCTCGCGCGCCGCTACGACATCGGCCTGAACATCGACGCGGAAGAAGCCGACCGCCTCGAACTGTCGCTCGACCTGCTCGAGGCGCTCTGCTTCGATCCGGAGCTCGCTGGCTGGAACGGCATCGGCTTCGTCGTGCAGGGCTACCAGAAGCGCTGCCCGTTCGTGATCGACTACCTGATCGACCTCGCGCGCCGCAGCCGTCACCGCCTGATGATCCGCCTCGTGAAGGGCGCGTACTGGGATACCGAAATCAAGCGGGCGCAGGTGGACGGCCTCGAAGGCTATCCGGTCTACACGCGCAAGATCTACACCGACGTGTCGTACCTCGCGTGCGCGAAGAAGCTGCTCGCCGCGCCGGACGCCGTATATCCGCAGTTCGCGACGCACAACGCGTACACGCTGGCCGCGATCTATCACCTGGCCGGCCAGAACTACTACCCGGGCCAGTACGAATTCCAGTGCCTGCACGGGATGGGCGAGCCGCTGTACGAGGAAGTCACGGGCCGCGACAAGCTGAACCGTCCGTGCCGGGTGTACGCACCGGTCGGCACGCACGAGACGCTGCTCGCGTATCTGGTGCGCCGTCTGCTGGAAAACGGCGCGAACACGTCGTTCGTGAACCGCATCGCCGACAAGACGGTATCGGTGAAGGAGCTGGTCGCCGATCCGGTCGACGAGGCATCGAAGGTCGTGCCGCTCGGCGCGCCGCACGCGAAGATTCCGCTGCCGCGCAACCTGTATGGCGACGAGCGTCCCAACTCGATGGGCCTCGACCTGTCGAACGAACACCGTCTCGCGTCGCTGTCGTCCGCGCTGCTCGCGAGCGCGCACCATCCGTGGCGCGCGGCGCCGATGCTCGCCGACGACGCGCTCGCCGACGCACCGGCGCGCGACGTGCGCAACCCGGCCGACTTGCGCGACGTGGTCGGCACGGTCAGCGAAGCGACGGCCGAACACGTGAGCGCGGCGCTCGCGCACGCGGTGGCCGCCGCGCCGATCTGGCAGGCGACGCCGGTCGACGCGCGTGCCGATTGCCTGGTGCGCGCGGCCGATCTGCTCGAAGCGCAGATGCACACGCTGATGGGCCTGATCGTGCGCGAAGCCGGCAAGTCGCTGCCGAACGCGATCGCCGAGATCCGCGAGGCGGTCGACTTCCTGCGCTACTACGCGGCGCAGATCCGCGGCGAATTCTCGAACGACACGCACCGTCCGCTCGGCCCCGTGGTCTGCATCAGCCCGTGGAACTTCCCGCTCGCGATCTTCATGGGCCAGGTAGCCGCGGCGCTCGCCGCCGGCAACACGGTGCTCGCGAAGCCGGCCGAACAGACGCCGCTGATCGCCGCGCAAGCCGTGCGACTGCTGCGCGAGGCCGGGGTGCCGGCCGGTGCGGTGCAGTTGCTGCCGGGCACGGGCGAAACCGTCGGCGCGGCGCTGGTCGCCGATCCGCGCACGCGTGCGGTGATGTTCACGGGATCGACCGAAGTCGCGCGCCTGATCAACAAGACGCTCGCCGCGCGCCTCGACCCGGACGGCAAGCCGATCCCGCTGATCGCCGAAACGGGCGGCCAGAACGCGATGATCGTCGACTCGTCGGCGCTCGCGGAGCAGGTCGTCGCGGACGTGATGCAGTCGTCGTTCGACTCGGCCGGTCAACGGTGTTCGGCGCTGCGCGTTCTGTGTCTGCAGGACGACGTCGCGGACCGCACGCTGACGATGCTCAAGGGCGCGATGCACGAGCTGGCGCTCGGCAACCCCGACCGGCTGTCGACCGACGTCGGCCCGGTGATCGACGCCGAAGCGAAGCAGACGATCGACGCGCACGTCGCGGCGATGAAGGACAAGGGCCACGCGGTCACGCAACTGCCGATGCCCGATGCCTGCGCGCACGGCACGTTCGTGCCGCCGACGCTGATCGAGATCGGCAGCATCGACGAGTTGAAGCGCGAAGTGTTCGGCCCCGTGCTGCACGTGGTGCGCTACCGCCGCAACCAGCTCGACAAGCTGCTCGAGCAGATCCGCGCGACCGGCTACGGGCTCACGCTCGGTATCCACACGCGGATCGACGAGACGATCGCGCACGTGATCTCGAATGCGCACGTGGGCAACATCTACGTGAACCGCAACGTGATCGGCGCGGTGGTCGGCGTGCAGCCGTTCGGCGGCGAGGGGCTGTCGGGCACGGGCCCGAAGGCCGGCGGCGCGCTGTACCTGCAGCGCCTGCTCGCGACGCGTCCGTCGGGCCTGCCGCGTTCGCTCGCGCAGTCGCTGATGGCGGACGGCGCGACCGAAAGCGATGCGCGCGGCAACCCGGCGGCGGCGCTCACGACGCTGCGCGACTGGCTGATCGAGCAGCGCGAGCCGGCGCTGGCCGCGCGTTGCGACGGCTATCTCGCGCAGGTGCCGGCCGGCGCGACCGCCGTGCTGACCGGCCCGACGGGCGAGCGAAACACGTATACACTCGGCCCGCGCGGCACGGTGCTGTGTGTCGCGGCCACGCCGGGCGGCGCGCGTGCGCAGTTCGCGGCGGTGCTGGCGACGGGCAACCGCGCACTGTTCGCCGGCGCGGCGGGCGAGGCGCTGGTTGCCGCGCTGCCGGCGTCGCTGAAGGCGCACGCGGCCGTGCGCAAGCAGGCCGACGCGCCGTTCGACGCGGTGCTGTTCGAAGGCGACAGCGACGAGCTGCAGACGCTCGTGAAGGACGTCGCGCAGCGGCCGGGCCCGATCGTGTCGGTGCAGGGCGTGTCGGTGGGCGCGTTCGAGAACGGCGACGCGGAGGACTACGCGCTCGAACGGCTCCTGACGGAGCGCTCGGTGAGCGTGAACACGGCCGCGGCGGGCGGCAATGCGAATTTGATGACGATCGGCTGATCATCCTTGCCGTTCGGATCAAACAAAGGAAGCGGCAAGGCGATCCCGAAGCCGCTCCATTTACCCTGGTACCAAGGAGATGCTATGCAACACACGATGAAAAAGGTGGCAGGCGCGACGTTCGTCGCGGTCATGTCGCTGGCGGGGACGGCCCATGCGGATGACGTGAAGATCGGTTACGCAGGGCCGATGACGGGCGCGCAGGCGCACTACGGCAAGGATATGCAGAACGGGATCGTGCTCGCGCTGGAAGACTTCAACGCGACGAACCCGAAGATCGGCGGCAAGGCCGTGAAGTTTGTGCTCGACACGCAGGACGACCAGGCTGACCCGCGTACGGGCACGACGGTCGCCCAGAAGCTGGTCGACGACGGCATCAAGGGCATGCTCGGCCACTTCAACTCGGGCACGACGATTCCCGCATCGCGCATCTACGCGAACGCGGGCATTCCGGAAATCGCGATGGCGACGGCGCCGGAATACACGCAGCAGGGCTACAAGACGACCTTCCGCATGATGACGTCCGACACGCAGCAGGGCTCGGTGGCCGGCACGTTCGCGTCGAAGGATCTCGGCATGAAGAAGATCGCGATCGTCGACGACCGCACGGCCTATGGCCAGGGTCTCGCCGACCAGTTCGAGAAGGCCGCGAAGGCCGGCGGCGCGACGATCGTCGACCGTGAATTCACGAACGACAAGGCAGTCGACTTCAAGGCGATTCTGACGAAGCTGAAGGCGGCGAAGCCGGACCTCGTCTACTACGGCGGCGCGGATTCGCAGGCAGCGCCGATGGTCAAGCAGATGAAGGCGCTCGGCATCACCGCACCGCTGATGAGCGGCGAAATGGTGAAGACGCCGACGTTCCTGAAGATCGCGGGTGCCGCGGCCGAAGGCACGATCGCGTCGCTGGCCGGCCTGCCGCTGGAAGAAATGCCGGGCGGCAAGGCATACGCCGACAAGTACAAGAAGCGCTTCGGCGAAGACGTGCAGACGTACTCGCCTTACGCGTACGACGGCGCGATGGCGATGCTGAACGCGATGAAGAAGGCCGATTCGACCGATCCGGCGAAGTACCTGCCGGTGCTCGCGAAGACCGACATGGCCGGCGTCACGTCGACGCACGTCGCGTATGACGCGAAGGGCGACCTGAAGAACGGCGGCATCACGATGTACAAGGTCGAGAAGGGCGACTGGAAGCCGCTGAAGAGCATCGGCGGGAAGTAAGCAGGCTGATGTGACGTGCGGGCGGTGTTGCAACGCGTCGTCCCGCGCCTCATGCGAAAAAGCCACCGGGTCCGGTGGCTTTTCTTTGGTGGAACACGGCCGATAGGGCATGGGGATCTTGCAGGCAGTGGTACAGCAGGGGCGCCGCATGCGTACGTCGATACCGCATCGCCGTGATCGGCGGCAGTGTGACGTTACTTGCCGTCGCAGCACTTGTTAGGGCAATCGGGGAGGAAGGAAATTTCCACACGCCGCCCATTGTCCACGTCGCCATGCGAATAGACGCGGGCGCTCTTCTTGATCGTCCCGCGTAAAAAACCGAGTTGCTCCAACAGCGCATACGCGGTTTGCAATCTTGATTGCGCAAGGGCCAGTGCTTCCGGTTCACTTTCCTCGGCATGGCCACTGATCAGTGTTGTCTCTTTGGTTAGGTGATTTGCGTAATTGAGCTTTTGGTCGGCTGTCCATTTTGCAATGCGGACGATCTCGGCATTCGATATGTGCGAGCTATCTCTCGAAAAGTAGATGTCGAAGTTCTCGCTGGCGATGCATGCGAATACCGAATTGGAGGTGAGAAGGCTTAGGCAAAGAATAAACTTAAGCATCGTAAATGACGTATCCTGTAACGCTGTCGGCATTGTTGATTGCCTGATTCGGGTTTTCGGCTCCAAACGTCAAACACTCCTCCATGAAATATCTGTGATCCCGGGTTCCCATTGTGTCGTCAAAATGGCTCACCTCATGAATCAGAGTGGAAACTATGGAATCTTTTTCCCACGAGAAGTCCCGCATTGTACAAAAATCGGGGTGTATTGCGATCGTATGAGTTGCGGTATCCGGAGAACACACTGATGCTGCGACTCCCGATTTATTTGGATTTGGAACGCATCCAATATGTTTGAATCGCGCGCTATCCCATCGCGTGAAATTGTATCCCGTGAGCGCCTTCAGTACTTGGGCGATTGCAGTCAGGCCTGTTAATAGCGTCATGCGGGTGCCTTCGTCAGTTCTGCCGAACCACTGTAAGACGCGTGCCTTATCAGCGCTGGACCAGCGCTGCAAATCATCGATTCTTTTGTCGACGAGAGAAGCGGCTCGATCGCGTTTACTCAATACCATTTCCCGGAATTCCTTGTTTGTCATGTTGTGACATATTTTTTCGGTATTGATCGTTACTTCCACCATCGAGCCAGGATTGGTATTAGTGACTGCACCTGAGTGTACGAGAAACCATTCTCCGCTGTTATTCACATCAAAATCTTTCATTGTTTCAATGTTCCATCGTATAGATTTTCAGCGTTGCCGAGGCGTCGGTGGCGATTCGATGTGTTTGTCCGGCCGTGTCCGTGGTGCCAGTGAAAATTTGCCCGGTATCGGTAACGATTCGGTAGCGAATGTTCACGAGCGGGCGACGGGAGTCATCGAGCAAGGTGAATTGCTCGTCGTGTACGACAGCCGATCGAACAAATGACCGCTTGATTGCATCCGGTTGGCGCCCACTCAGCGTCGCAACCTCTCCCGCAGTAAAAGTCATCCGCATGCTGCGCTCAGCGTAGAAGATCGGCGGTGGGTTGCATCCGCAGACATTGATATCCCCACTCAATGCCCACTGTTTGCCGTTCGGGCCCGTACCTGGCCAGCGCGGCCCTTGCGGTGCGATGTACCCTTCACGCTTGCAGGCCGAACAGTAGGTCTTCATATCCAGCGTCGCGATATGAACCCTCGGCGGCGGATTGGAACAGGTGACGGTGTCGAGGCCTTCGACAATCACCGCTTCCCTGGCGCGGTCGCCTTTGGCAAGAAAGTAGCGAATCATGGGCGCTACCTCAGCGGGGCACGGACGAGCGGGTGACGACGCTAAATACGACGGACGACGCTATGCCTTGTCGCTCGGGACTATCGGTGATCGTGTCGCCGTTATCGAGTTCGCTGCCAACGAATGCGAGCGGTGCGAAGTCGGGTCTGTCGGCCAATCCAAGACCGCTCACAACGCGCGCGGTTGAACCGTCCGGATAGTGGATCAGGTCGCCCACCGTGGCAGCCTTGCCCAAGTGCGGCGCGACCTCCCATGTGCCGGACGGCTCGCGCAATGCACCCCCTCGCGCTGTTGTCGCGCCACATACCGCCAATCTGTAGGCGGGCGGCGCGGGCGGCGGCACATAGCTCGGATCGAACAGGCCCGCAACGCCTTGCCCATCCCGCACATGAATGCCCCATGACGTGCGCAGCGTTTCGGTAATGCGGTCACCGTTGCTCAACCGGCTGCCGACCAACGCGAACGGCTTGCCGCCGCTATGGTTGTTTCCCGCGCCGTCGATAATCGCGGCCTCGCTGCCGTCGTCATAGGTCACTACGTCGCCCACGCAGGCGACTTCCAATCCAGCCAGGGTCAGGCCGCTGGTTGCGGTGGTGACGCGTCCACCGCGTTCCGTAAGTGCGCCAACGGTGGCAAAAAAATGGGTCGGTGCTTCGCGTTCGTTTTTCATCCGGCTTCCCTGTCTCAGTAAATGGAATGGCTGCCTTGAGACGCTATTCCTGATAAGAAACGTCGATCAATCGGACGAATATGATTCAGCGCTGGTAACTTCTATTACTTGTTCCGTTCTGCCTTTTGCATTGACCGCGCGCGCGCGAATGCGCCGGCTCCACCGCGGATACTCAGTCCCTCCGCACGCGCAACAGGAACTTCTGCAGCTTGCCGGTCGGCGTGCGCGGCAGCGCCTGCACGAACGTGAATTCGCGCGGGACCTTGTACGCGGCGAGCCGCTCGCCGCAGAACGTGCGCAGCGCATCCGCATCGGGCGCCGCGTTCGCCCGCAACACGACGTGCGCGACGACCGTCTCGCCCCAGTCCGGATGCGGGACGCCGACGACGGCCGCTTCGGCGATGTCCGGGTGCGCGCCGAGCACGTCCTCCACTTCCTTCGAATAGACGTTCTCGCCGCCGGTGACGATCATGTCCTTCAGCCGGTCGACGATGAACAGATAGCCATCCTGATCGATCCGTGCGAGGTCGCCGGTGCGATACCAGCCGTGCGCCGCGAACGCGGCGCGCGTCGCGGCCGCGTCGTCGAGATAGCCGAGCATCATGCTGTCGGCCTTGAGCCAGATCTCGCCGGTTTCGCCCGGCCGCGCATCGACGCCGTCCATCCGCACGACCCGCAGGTCGACGCCCGGGCCGCCCTGGCGGCCGATCGAGCCGGCCTTCGCGATCTGCTCGTCCGGATACAGCGTCGTGCCGGCCGGCCCGGTTTCCGTCATCCCGTACACGTGGAAGAACGCGTGGCTGCGGTACGCGTGGGCGAGCCGTTCGGCCTGCGCGGCGCCGATCGGGCCGCCGCCGTACAGCCACGCGCGCACGCTCGACAGGTCGAATGCCGCGAAGCCGTCGATCGTGTCGAGCGGCAGCGTATACGACACCGGCGCGCCGAAATACAGCGTCACGCGCTCGCGCTCGACGGTCTGCAGGAAGCGCAGCGGATGGTATTCGCGCAGCAGCACGACGGTGCCGCCCGCGTACAGCGTGCCGCCGAACCAGTTGTTCAGCGGCGACGAATGCCAGATCGGCATCGCCATCAGCGTGCGCTCGTGGCGGCCGATCCCGGTCGCGAGCGCCGCCTGCATCGCCGCGAGCGTCACCGTGCGATGACTGTGCACGCAACCCTTCGGGCGGCCGGTCGTGCCGGACGTGTAGAGGATCTGCGCGATGTCGTCGTCGGCCGGCTCGATGCCCGCGAGGCCGTCCATCGTCGCGCACATCGTGTCGAAGTTCGGCACGCCGTCGAGTTCGCCCTCGGTCACGAGGCGCCGCGCCGGATGCACGATGCGCTCGACCACCGGCGCGAGCGCCACGTCGAACAGCAGGGCCTTGCTGCCGCTGTGTTCGAGCACGTAGTCGACTTCCGGCGCCTGCAGCTTGTGGTTGATCGGCACGAATGCCGCGCCGAGGCGCCATGCGCCGAACATCAGGTCGACGAAGGCCGGCGTGTTGAAGCACATCGCGGCGACGCGATCGCCGGCCGCGACGCCGAGCGCGCTCAGCACGGCCGCCGCGCGGTGCGAACGCTCGCGTGCGACCGCATACGTGATCGTCGCGGATTCGTTGACGAGGAAGGGCTTGTCGGGGGTTGCGCGGGCGGCGCGGTCGAGGGCGGCGACGAGGTTCATCGAGGCTCCGGGGCGGGCGGACGACTGCGGATTCGGGTGAGCGGGCTGGGGTCAGGCCGGGTACGCGCGTTGCAGCAGCGCGGCGACGTCGATCGCGTGCGGATCGAAGCCGCCCGCAACGCGGCCCCAGTCGGGCGCGGCGAGCCGCGTCGCGACGAACGCGTCGGCGACGGCCGCCGGCGCATCGCGGCGCAGCAGGCACGCCTGCGCGACGATCGCGAGCCGTTGCGCGAACACGCGGCCCGATGCTTCGAGCGTGTCGGCCGGGGCGGCGAGCATCGCGCGCAACGCGTCGAGCGCCGCGCGAATGCGCGGTTCGCCCGCGCCGAGGCCGGCCAGTTCGTCGAACAGCGCGGCGGCCGCGTCGGGCTCGCGCGATACCGCGCGCAGCACGTCGAGGCACATCACGTTACCCGAGCCTTCCCAGATCGAATTGACGGGTGCCTCGCGGAAGAGGCGTGCGATCGGGCCGTCGTCGACGTAGCCGTTGCCGCCGAACACTTCCATCACCTCGCCGGTCAGCTCGACCGCGCGCTTGCAGACCCAGAATTTCGCGGCGGGCGTGACGATCCGCTTCCATGCGCGTTCGCGCGGCGAATCGTCGCGCTCGAACGCGTCGGCGAGCCGCATCGCGAGCGACAGCGCCGCTTCGCTCTCCAGCGCGAGATCGGCGAGTACGGTACGCATCAGCGGCTGCTCGGCGAGCGCGCGGCCGAATGCGTGGCGCCGGCGCGTGTACGCGATCGCCTGCACGACGCCCTGGCGCAGCATCGCCGCGCTGCCGAGCACGCAGTTCAGTCGCGTATAGGTGGCCATCTCGATGATGGTCGGAATGCCGCGGCCTTCGTCGCCGAGCATGATCCCCCATGCATCGTTCAGCTCGATCTCGCTGCTCGAGTTGCTGCGGTTGCCGACCTTGTTCTTCAGCCGCTGGATCTCGACCGCGTTCTTCGTGCCGTCCGGCCGCCAGCGCGGCACGTAGAAGCACGACGGGCCGCCGGCTTCGGTGCGCGCGACGACGAGGTGCGCGTCGCACATCGGCGCGGAGAAGAACCACTTGTGGCCGCGCAGCCGGTATTCGCCGCCGCGCCCGCCCGCGCCGGCCGGCGTGGCGAGCGTCGTGTTCGCGCGCACGTCGGAGCCGCCCTGTTTCTCGGTCATGCCCATGCCGAACCAGATCGCGCGCTTGTCGGCGATCGGCACGTCGCGCGGATCGTAGTCGTCGCTGTAGAGCTTGTCGCGCAGTAGGTCCCACAGCGC
Source organism: Burkholderia sp. ABCPW 11 (assembly GCF_001523445.1). Taxonomy (NCBI): domain Bacteria; kingdom Pseudomonadati; phylum Pseudomonadota; class Betaproteobacteria; order Burkholderiales; family Burkholderiaceae; genus Burkholderia; species Burkholderia sp. ABCPW 11. The sequence goes on from NZ_LOVM01000049.1 coordinate 106,676, forward strand.
CGGCTCCTTCTGCAGCACGGGGATCGCGGCCTGCGTCATCGTCGCGGGGCACAGCGTGCCGGCCTCGATCTGGCCGTGCAGGTAGAAGCCGGCGGCGGTCGCGGCCCAGCGGCCGCGGCGCGCGTCGCGGAATGCGAGCGACACGAAGCCTTCGTGACGATACCGGCCGAGCAGTGCGTGCCAGGCAGGGTGGAAATCGATGCGGTCGATGCGTCGGCCGCGCCGGTCGAACGCGTTCAGTTCCGGCGTGTGGCGGTTCGCTTCGTCGGCGAGCCGCGCGGCGTCGGCGCTGCCGAGCCACGCGCCGTACGCGTCGAGCTGCGGCACGGCCCAGTCGGCGCCCGCCCGGGCGAGCGCGTCGCGCAACGCGAGATCCGTCGCGAAGAGGTTATAGTCGACGAGTTCGTCGAACTGGTTCGTGACGGCGTGAGTCGAGTCGGTCATCGCGATGGTCTCCGGTCTCATGCTTCGCGGTCGGCCGGCGTCGTGCCGCACGGAGGGCGCGTCGGCGCGGGTTCCGGCTTCCGGTGAAACGTATCCCCTGCTGAATTCAGAGTAGCAAATATGCCGCCGCGACATGTTCAGGTTCCGGCGCCGCCCGGCTCGCCGGCGGCGCAACCCGCGCCCGCGTTGCGCCGCCGGCCGCGCCAGTCGCGCGCGCAGGCGAGCTCCGACGCGCTACAACAGGCGTTCGTTCAGCTTTTGCTCGAACGCGGCTACGCGAAGGCGACGATCCGCGAGATCGCGGCCGTCGCGGGCGTCAGCATCGGCACCTTCTACGAGTATTTCGGCGACAAGCAGAGCCTCGCGGCGCTCTGCATCCACCGCCGCGTGCTGGCGCTGGCCGACCGGCTGCGCGACACGGTGCAGCGGTTGCGCGGCGCACCGCGGGCCGAGCTCGCCGCCGCGCTGGTCGACCTCCAGGTCGATGCGATCGCCGCCGACGCGGCGCTGTGGAGCGCGCTGTTCGTGCTGGAGCGGCAGGTGTCGCCGCTGGCCGCCTATCGCCGGCATTACGACGCCTATGTCGCGCTGTGGCGCGACGCGTTCGCCCACGCGGCCGATCCGCCGCCGGCCGTGCGGCTCGACGGGCTCGCGCGGATGGCCCACACGATCTGCTACGGCGGGCTGTCGCAGGCGTTGCTGACGCTCGGGCCGGCGCTCGATTTCGCCGCGCAACGCCGCGAACTGCGGGCCGTGCTGCTCGCGTACCTCGCGGCGGCGCACGCGTAGCGTGCCGTAGGGAAATGCCCGATCCGCATATCGGGCGCCCGGGCGGGCCTTGCCGTCGAGGGCTTATCGCCGCAGGCCATGAGAAAAATGCATGGCCGCCATGACGAACTTTCGATTGTCCATCGATATTGGCTGGGGCTAAATCATGCGGCAGATGCAGGCCCGCACATGGCGCGGCCCGCCCGAAGGACATCAGGAGGAGGAGTCATGCGAAGCGCCACCGCGCCCCGTTCGAAACTGCCCGACGTCGGGACGACGATCTTCACGGTGATCGGCCAACTGGCTGCTCAACACGACGCGTTGAACCTGTCGCAGGGCGCCCCCAATTTCGCGCCCGATCCGGCGCTCGTCGAAGGCGTCGCGCGCGCGATGCGCGACGGCCACAACCAGTACGCGCCGATGGCCGGCGTGATCGCGCTGCGCGAGCGGCTCGCCGAGAAGACCGAGGCGCTGTACGGCGCGCGCTACGACCCGGCCACCGAGATCACGGTGATCGCGAGCGCGAGCGAAGGGCTTTATGCGGCGATCAGCGCGCTCGTGCATCCCGGCGACGAGGTCATCTATTTCGAGCCGTCGTTCGACAGCTATGCGCCGATCGTGCGGTTGCAGGGCGCGACGCCGGTCGCGATCAAGCTGTCGCCCGCGCATTTTCGCGTGAACTGGGACGAGGTGGCCGCGGCCGTCACGCCGCGCACGCGGATGATCATCGTCAACACGCCGCACAACCCGACCGCGACGGTGTTCTCCGCCGACGATCTCGAGCGGCTCGCGCAGATCACGCGCGACACGGGCATCGTGGTGCTGTCCGACGAAGTCTACGAGCACGTCGTGTTCGACGGCGCGCGACACCAGAGCGTCGCGCGCCACCGCGAGCTGGCCGAGCGCAGCGTGATCGTGTCGTCGTTCGGCAAGTCGTTCCACGTGACCGGCTGGCGCGTCGGCCATTGCCTCGCGCCGGCCGAGCTGATGGACGAGATCCGCAAGGTGCACCAGTTCATGGTGTTCTCGGCCGACACGCCGATGCAGGTCGCGTTCGCGGAGATTCTCGCGCGGCCGGACAGCTATCTCGGCCTGTCGGCGTTCTACCAGGCCAAGCGCGACCTGCTCGCGCGCGAGCTGGCCGATTCGCGTTTCGAGCTGCTGCCGAGCGAAGGCTCGTTCTTCATGCTCGCGCGCTTTCGCCACTTCTCGGATGAAAGCGACAGCGATTTCGTGCTGCGCCTGATCCGCGACGCGCGTGTCGCGACGATTCCGCTGTCGGCGTTCTATACCGACGGCACCGATGCCGGCGTGATCCGGCTCAGTTTTTCGAAGGACGACGCGACGCTGGTCGAAGGCGCGCGGCGGCTGCGTTCGCTGTAAAAAATGGGGACGGGCATCCGGCGACGGGCGTCCCGCATCGACCAGACACAGGAGATCACGATGAAGCACACGGCCACCCTGAAACTCGCGTTCGCACTCGCGTGCGCAATCGGCTCCGGCGCGGCGTTCGCCGATGCGCCGACGTTGCGTTTCGGCCTCGAAGCGCAATACCCGCCGTTCGAATCGAAGGCGCCGAACGGCGACCTGCAGGGCTTCGACATCGACGTCGGCAATGCCGTCTGCCAGACGGCGAAGCTGTCGTGCAAATGGGTCGAGACCTCGTTCGACGGGCTGATTCCGGCGCTGAAGGGCCGCAAGTTCGACGCGATCAACTCGGCGATGAACGCCACCGAGCAACGGCGCCAGGCGATCGATTTCACGACGATCATCTATCGCGTGCCGACCCAACTGATCGCGCGCACCGGCAGCGGCCTGCTGCCGACGCCGGAGTCGCTCAAGGGCAAGCGCGTGGGCGTGCTGCAGGCGTCGATCCAGGAAACCTTCGCGAAGGCGCACTGGGAGCCGGCCGGCGTCGCCGTCGTCGCGTACCAGGACCAGAACCAGGCGTATGCGGATCTGGTCGCGGGCCGCCTCGACGCGACGCTCGTGCTCGCGCCGTCCGGCCAGCGCGGCTTCCTGTCGCGCCCGGACGGCAAGGGCTTCTCGTTCGTCGGGCAGCCGGTGCACGACGACAAGATTCTCGGCAGCGGCATCGCGTTCGGCCTGCGCAAGGGCGACGATGCGCTGAAAGCGAAGCTCGACGCGGCGATCGACAAACTGAAGGCGGACGGCACGGTGAAGTCGCTCGGCCTGAAGTATTTCGGCGATATCGACATTTCGACGAAGTAAGCGGGGCCGCGCACGATGCCCACCCCGAACCCGAGCGCGGCGGGCCGCGAACCGGACGATGCCGTCGATGCCGTGCTCGCCGCCGAACTGGGCGACGCCCTCGTCACGCGCGCGGCCGATATCGAGCCGCGTTACTTCACCGCGTACAACGAGCCGGCCGGCGTGCGGCCGCGTGCGCTGGTGCGCCCGCGCAGCGTCGACGACGTGTCCCGCACGCTCGCGGTGTGCACGGGGCTCGGCCAGCCGGTCGTGCCGCAAGGCGGGCTGACGGGGCTCGCGCGCGGCGCGGTCGCGCTGGGCGGCGAGGTCGTGCTGTCGATGGAGCGCTTCGCCGGCATCGAAGCGCTCGACGCGGCGGCCGGCACGATCACCGTGCGCGCGGGCACGCCGCTGCAGACGGTGCAGGACGCCGCGCAAGCGGCGGGCTTCACGTTCGGTGTCGATCTCGGTGCGCGCGGCTCGTGCCAGATCGGCGGCATGCTCGCGACCAATGCGGGCGGTACGCGCGCGATCCGCTACGGGATGATGCGCGAGCAGGTGCTCGGGCTCGAGGTCGTGCTCGCGGACGGCACGGTCGTGTCGTCGATGAACCGGATGCTGAAGAACAACGCGGGCTACGACCTGAAGCAACTGTTCGTCGGCAGCGAAGGGACGCTCGGCGTCGTCACGCGCGCGGTGCTGCGGCTGCATCCGTTGCTCGCGGCGCCGGCCACGGCGCTCTGCCGCGTGCGCGACTACGATGCGGTGGTCGGGCTGTGGAACCGCGTGCGCGCGCTGCCGGAGGTCGTCAGCTTCGAGGCGATGTGGCCGGCGTTCTACGACTACGTCGCGCGTCATACGCCGGGCGTGTCGGCGCCGTTCGTCGGCGACGGCGGTTTCGCGGTGCTGATCGAATGCGCGACGAGCGCGCCGGGCGGCGATGCGCGCCATGCGCTCGAAACGGCGCTGGCCGAGGGGTTCGATGCGGCGCTCGTCGACGATGCGGTACTCGCGAGCTCCGAGCGGCAGGCGCGCGATCTGTGGACGCTGCGCGAAGGCCTTGCGATCGATGCGCTGCCCCATCTCGTCAACTTCGACGTGAGTCTGCCGACGGGCGAACTCGGCGCGTTCGCCGAACGCTGCGAGGCGGCGTTGCGGGCGCGCTGGCCGGCGCTCACGTGCCTGTTCTTCGGCCATGTCGGCGACGGCAACGTGCATATCGGCGTGTCGCTGGCCGGGATGACCGATGCGCACGCCGATGCGATCGACGACTGCGTGTATGCGGTGGTGCGCGACATGGGCGGCTCGGTGTCGGCCGAGCACGGGATCGGCGTGCTCAAGCGGCCTTATCTCGCGCACACGCGCAGCGACGCGGAAATCGGGCTGATGCGGCGCCTGAAGGCCGCGCTGGACCCGCGCGGGATCCTGAATCCTGGCAAGGTGCTTTGACGGGGCGATTCCCGTTGCCGACGGGAAGCGGCCGGCGCGACGCGTCAGCCGTCCACCCAGCGCAGCGCGCCGATCTTCAGGTGTTCGACCACGCTGCGCGCCCAGTCGAGTTCCGCATTGAGCAGCACGAGCGCATGTTCGTTGTGCAGCAGGAACAGGCGCGGCACCTGGTCGGCCTGCGCGGTGGCGCGCAGCGCTTCCAGCCGCTCGCGCTCGGCGTCGAGCCGTGCGATTCGCAGTTCGAGCTGATGGCGCGCATCTTCCGCGTCGAGCAACGGCAGGAACGCGAGGCCGGCGCCGAACGCCGGGAATTCACGCGCGGGCTCCGCGAGCAGCGTATGCAACCACGCTTGCCCGGCCGTGTGCCCGGCTTCGGTCAGCGCATACAGCGTGCGCTCCGGAAACGCGCCGTCGCGCTCGGTGTCGTGCACGGCGATCAGCCCGTCGCGCAACAGCCGGTCGATCGTCTGGTACAGGCTCGTACGCTGCCGCACGTTGACGACTTCGTCGTATCCGCGGGCCTTCAGTTGCTGCAGCATCCCGTACGGATGCATCGGCGTTTCGGTGAGCGTCGCAAGGACGGCCAGCGCGAGCGGGGACGGGCGGCTCGTAGACATGAATAGTTAAAATATATCTAGTAAGAATATAACTATTCTTAATCAGAGTATCTTGTTTGACAAGGATTTCAGCCGAGGTGCGAGCGCTTCGCGGCGGGAGCGACGGTTTCCATCGTTGCGAGGCCGTGCACGATTCCGCAATCCTCGACCGAATGCTCGCCGACGCAACGGCGGCGCAATTCGGTGAGCTGGTCGCGCAGATGCGTCAATTCCGCGAGGCGCGCATCGACGTGCCCGATGTGATCGTCGAGCAGCGAATTGATCGAATCGCAGCGATCGGCCGGCGTGTCGGTGAGTTGCAGCAGCGCACGGATTTCGTCGTGCGCCATGTCGAGCGCGCGGCAGTTGCGGATGAAGCGCAGCCGTTCGACGTGCACGTCGGTGTAGTTGCGGTAGTTCGAATCGGTGCGCTCCGCGTCCGGCATCAGCCCCTCTTTCTCGTAGAAACGGATCGTCTCGGGGGTGCAGCGGGCCGCTTTGGCCAGTTCGCCAATCTTCATGCCTTTCTCCCGTGCAAGGGTTGACCTTGTAGTGGCTTCAGGGTGTTAACTCTACACCGTCAAGCCACAAAGGAGGTTGTCATGACCGACGCCCAGCGTCCCCACGACCCGCGACACCGTCAGGCCGACGGCGCCGATGCCTGCTGCGCCGATTCGTGCGACACGCAGACGGCGACCGTTGCCGACGCGGCGCCGGCGGCCGGCGAGCGCGCGCACGGCCATGACCACGATCGCGGCCACGCGCACGCTCACGCAGCACGCGGCGAGGCGGGTGACGACCACGATCACGACCATGCCGGCGACGACGAGCATGTGCACGGCGCCACGTGCTCGCACGACCCCGCCGCGCATGACCATGCCGACCACGACCACGACCACGACCACGACCACGACCACGACCACGACCACGACCACGACCACGCGGCCGGCGCATGCTGCGCGCCGGCCTCGCTGACGCTTGCGCCGCTGCCGGTCGCGCAGGCGACCGCGTCGGGCCACGTGCGCTCCGCGTTCCGGATCATGCAGATGGACTGCCCGACGGAGGAAACGCTGATCCGCAAGAAGCTCGGCGGGATGCGCGAAGTGTCGGCGCTCGAATTCAACCTGATGCAGCGGATGCTGACCGTCGAGCACGTGCCCGGTGCGCAGCCGGCGATCGAAGGCGCGATCCGCACGCTCGGCATGACGCCGGAGGCCGCCACGGCCGGCGCCCCGGCGGCGCGCGCCGCCGCTGCGCCCGCGAAGCCATGGTGGCCGCTGGCGCTCGCCGGCGTCGCCGCGCTCGCGTCCGAAGGTGCGACCTGGGCCGGGCTGCCGGTGTGGCTGTCGGCGGCGCTCGCGCTCGCCGCGGTGCTCGCGTGCGGGCTCACCACGTACAAGAAGGGCTGGATCGCGATCCGCAACGGCAACCTGAACATCAACGCGCTGATGAGCATCGCGGTGACGGGCGCGATGGCGATCGGCCAGTGGCCGGAAGCCGCGATGGTGATGGTGCTGTTCACGATCGCCGAGCTGATCGAGGCGAAGTCGCTCGACCGTGCGCGCAATGCGATCCAGGGCTTGATGCGGCTCGCGCCGGATACCGCGACCGTGCGGCAGGCCGACGGCGCGTGGCGCACGATCGAGGCCGCGCAGGTCGCGCTCGGCGCGGTCGTGCGCGTGAAGCCGGGCGAGCGGATCGGGCTGGACGGCGAAGTCGTCGCGGGCCGCTCGACGGTCAACCAGGCGCCGATCACCGGCGAGAGCCTGCCCGTCGAAAAGACGACCGGCGACGCGGTGTACGCGGGCACGATCAACGAATCGGGCTCGTTCGAATACCGCGTGACGGCCGTTGCGGCCAACTCGACGCTCGCGCGGATCGTCCACGCGGTCGAGGAAGCGCAGGGCGCGAAGGCGCCGACGCAGCGCTTCGTCGACCAGTTCGCGCGCGTCTACACGCCGATCGTGTTCGCGGTCGCGCTGCTGGTCGCGGTGGTGCCGCCGCTCGTGATGGGCGGCGCGTGGCACGACTGGGTCTACCGCGCGCTCGTGCTGCTCGTGATCGCGTGCCCGTGCGCGCTGGTGATCTCGACGCCGGTGACGATCGTGTCGGGCCTCGCGGCCGCGGCGCGGCGCGGGATTCTCGTGAAGGGCGGCGTCTATCTGGAAGAAGGGCGCAAGCTCGCGTGGCTCGCGCTCGACAAGACCGGCACGATCACGCACGGCAAGCCGGTGCAGACCGACTTCGACGTGCATGCGGACGGCGCCGATGCGGCGCGCGTGCGGCACCTCGGCGCGAGCCTCGCCGCGCGCTCCGATCACCCGGTGTCGCAGGCGCTCGCCGCCGCGGCCCGCGACGCCGGCACGACGGCATTCGCCGACGTGCAGGACTTCGAAGCGATCGTCGGGCGCGGCGTGCGCGGCACGATCGACGGCACGCGCTACTGGCTCGGCAATCACCGGCTCGTCGAGGAACTCGGGCGCTGCTCGGCGGCGCTGGAGGCGAAGCTCGACGCACTGGAGCGGCAGGGCAAGAGCGTCGTCGTGCTGGTCGACGACACGCGCGTGCTCGGCCTCTTCGCGGTGGCCGACACGATCAAGGACACGAGCCGCGACGCGATTGCCGATCTGCATGCGCTCGGCATCCGCACCGCGATGCTGACGGGCGACAACCCGCATACCGCTCAGGCGATCGCCCGGCAGGCCGGCATCGACGACGCGCGCGGCAACCAGTTGCCGGAAGACAAGCTCGCGGCGGTCGAGGAACTGTCGGCGGGCGGCGCGGGCGCGGTCGGGATGGTCGGCGACGGGATCAACGATGCGCCGGCGCTCGCGCGCGCCGACATCGGCTTCGCGATGGGCGCGATGGGTACCGACACGGCGATCGAGACGGCCGACGTCGCGTTGATGGACGACGACCTGCGCAAGATTCCCGCGTTCGTGCGGCTGTCGCGCGCGACGCACCGCGTGCTGGTGCAGAACATCGGCTTCGCGCTCGGCGTGAAGGTCGTGTTCCTCGGCCTGACGGTCGCGGGGCTCGGCACGATGTGGATGGCGGTCTTCGCCGACGCGGGCGCGAGCCTGCTCGTCGTGGCCAACGGCTTGCGGCTGCTGTCGTCCTCAGGGGCGTTCGGCAGCGCCCGGGCCGCGCGTTGAGGAGCGGGCGATGGGCTTTCTGAAACGGATTTTCGGCGGCCACGGCCACGGCCACGGCGGAAACCGGGGTGAGGGCAGCCCCGGCGGCCCCGGTAGCGGGCATCACGGCGGATATCACGGCGGGTCGCGCCCGGGCGGCCATGGCGGCCACGATGCGCGCGGCTGCGATCGCCACGGCTGGGGCTGGCAGGCGCCGGCCGATACCCATGGCGGGCGAGGCGGCCAGGGTGGCAACATGCCGCTGAGCCAGCTCGCGTGCGCGGGCTGCGGTGCGCTCAACGCGGCAGACGCGCGCTTCTGCGCGCAGTGCGGCGCGGCGCAACGCGGCAAGGCCTGCAGCCGCTGCCATGCGGCGCTGGCGGCCGACGCGCGGTTCTGTCCCGGTTGCGGGACGCAGGCGGCTTAAGCTTCTCCGCGAGTTCGCGCCGGCCGCGCATACGCACGGGCCGGCGCGTTTCATTCGACGGCCGGCGAACGAAACGCACCGGCCCGTCGCTCAGCGCAGCGGCAGGTGAATTTCGGTGAGCAGGTCGGCCGGCGCCGTGTCCATCGGCGTATTGAGGTACAGCTCGAACGGCGGTGCATCGGCGGCTTCGCGGCCCGAGTGACGCAGCCAGTCGCCGTAGAGCCACTGGTAGGCCGTCTTCAGGTCCGCATACGGCCCCGTATGCAGCAGCACCGCGTATTCGCCGCCGGCGATCGTCACCCGCTCGACCGGCGGCGCGGGCGCCACGTCCGGCGCGCCGTCGGCCGGCATCCAGCACGCTTTCGCGCGCAACTGCGCTTCGGGCGTCGTGTCCGGATCGTCGTAGAAAATCCCGATCATCTTCGCGCCCGGGCCGATCAGCCCGTGCTGCCCGGCCCACGCGCCGATGCGTCCGAACGCGTCGCCCACTTTCATATACGCGCCGGTGTGCGTCACCGCGTAGCCGCGCAGTGCCGGCAGGCGCCGGATTTCGACCTCGTGCTTGAACATGTCTTCCTCTCCTCGCTGCAGGGGATAAATCGGCCGGTGGCTGCCGGTGCGCCGGTGCTGCGCGGGTAGCACGCCGTACACGTCGCGAAACGCCCGCGCGAACGCGTGCGTCGAACCGTAGCCCGCGCGCCGCGCGATCTCGTCGAGCGGCCGCGCGGTGCAGACCAGATCCTCGGACGCCCGCACGATCCGCATCCGCCGCACCGTCGACACGATCGACTCGCCGTACAGCGCGCGATAGACGCGCTGCCAGTGATACGGCGACAGGCACGCGATTTCCGCAAGCCGGTTCAGGTCGAGCGGGCCGTCGAGATGCGCGCCGATGTACGCGTGAACGCGCGCCACGCTCGCTGCGTAGCGGACCCACGCGGGCGGCTCGGTCTTCGCTTCGGCTGGGGGCATCGGCGTGTCCGGGGCAAGAACCGACGCCACGGTAGCACGGCCCGAACGGACAAATCTTGCGGAAATGCGTAGCGGTCCGAAATCCGCTCCCTTTCTATTTCATCGAAATAGGGTCTTGCCCTGCTGCAATCTAGAACTAAAGTTAAAGACGGTGAAATCGGGTGATTGCGTCATTTTTCTCGGGTAAGTTGCTCGGACGGGGCAGCACGCTTTTTCGAAGTACGCAGGTCGTTCGTCGATGTTCAATCGCACCACCACGTTTTCGGGAGAAGAAGAAATGGATGCTTCCAGCTTCATCACGTCGCTGCAGACCACGCTGGGCGGATACCTGCCCAAGATCGCCGGCGCGATCGGCATCCTGGTGATCGGCTGGCTGATCGCCGTGGCGGTGCGGGCCGGCGCGCTGCGCCTGCTCAACGCACTGAAGGTCGATCAGCGGATCAGCGAAAGTACCGGCCAGGGCGCGTGCGTCGAACGCATCATCGCCGGCGGCCTGTTCTGGCTCGTGCTGCTCGTCACCGCGGTGGGCATCTTCAACGTGCTCAACCTGTACGCGGTCTCCAATCCGTTCTCGCTGCTCGTCACGCACATCGTCAACTACCTGCCGAACCTGATCGGCGGCGCGGCGCTGACGCTGATCGCGTGGCTGATCGCGTCGCTGCTGCGCAGCCTCGCGAACCGCGCGCTGAAGGCGAGCAAGATCGACGACAAGCTGTCCGAAGGCGCCGGCATGCAGCCGATGAGCGGCTATCTCGGCGACGTGCTGTTCTGGCTCGTGATCCTGATGTTCCTGCCGGCGATCCTCGCGTCGTTCGCGCTGTCGGGCCTGCTCTCGCCGGTGCAGGGGATGGTCGACAAGCTGCTCGCGATCGTGCCGAACCTCTTCGCGGCCGCGGTGATCGGCTTCGTCGGCTGGATCGTCGCGCGCGTGCTGCGCGGCCTCGTGACGAACCTGCTGGTGGCCGCCGGCGCCGACCGCCTCACGCAAGGGATCGACAGCCCGACGCCCGTGCGCGTGTCGAGCCTGATCGGCACGATCGTCTACGTGTTCGTGTTCGTGCCGACGCTGATCTCCGCGCTCGACGCGCTGAAGATCGACGCGATCTCGATTCCCGCGACCAACATGCTGAACCAGTTCCTCGGCGCGGTGCCGGACATCGTCGCGGCGATCGTGATCGTGCTCGCCACGTTCTACTTCGCGCGCTTCGTCGCGTCGCTCGCGCAGAAGCTGCTGGAAGCCGCCGGCGCGGACGGGCTGCCGGCCGTGCTCGGCGTCGAGCGCGTGTTCTCGGGCATCCTGCAGCCGTCGGTGCTGGTCGCGCGGCTGATCGTGTTCTTCGCGATGCTGTTCGCGTCGGTCGAGGCCGCGAACCGGCTCGGCTTCTCGCAGGTGCGCGACGTCGTCACGCTGTTCATCGAATTCGGCGGCCACGTGCTGATGGGCGGCGTGATCCTCGTGATCGGCGTGTGGCTCGCGGGCCTCGCGCGCCGCGTGATCGAGCAGGCCGACCGCGAGCACAGCGTGCTGTTCGCGCGCATCGCGCAATTCGCGATCCTCGGCCTCGTGTTCGCGATGGGGCTGCGCGCGATGGGCATCGCGAACGAAATCGTCCAGCTCGCGTTCGGCCTCGTGCTCGGCGCGATCGCGGTGGCGGTCGCGCTGTCGTTCGGCCTCGGCGGCCGCGAGGCGGCCGGCAAGCTGCTCGACCGCTGGTTCAACCAGCGCGGCGGCGGCCAGTAAGCACGGCCGGATCGGCGCGGCCACGCGCGCGGCCGGCGTTTTCGCAAGCGAAACGTCAGCCGCGATCTTTGCCGAATTTCGATAACACGTCGTTTAATGACTCTCTAGCATCGATTCTCAGTCGCGCGGGCGTGCAGGCCCGGCGCCTTTGAGGAGAGAGTCCGATGAAAGCAGAGTCGAATGGCCGGCCCGCCGCCGGCGCCAGGTCGCCCGGCCAGCCCGCGCTGCAGCAGACGCTCGGGACATGGCAACTGTGGGGCATCGCGGTCGGCCTCGTGATTTCCGGCGAATACTTCGGCTGGAGCTACGGCTGGGCGAGCGCCGGCACGCTGGGTTTCGTGATCACCGCGCTGTTCGTCGCGGCGATGTACACCACCTTCATCTTCAGTTTCACCGAGCTGACGACGTCGATCCCGCACGCGGGCGGCCCGTTCGCGTATGCGCGCCGCGCGTTCGGCCCGACCGGCGGCTATCTGGCCGGCGCGGCGACGCTGGTCGAGTTCGTGTTCGCGCCGCCCGCGATCGCGCTCGCGATCGGCGCGTACCTGCACGTGCAGTTTCCGGGGCTCGAACCGAAACACGCGGCGATGGGCGCGTATCTCGTGTTCATGGCGCTGAACATCGTCGGCGTGCAGATCGCCGCGACCTTCGAGCTCGTCGTCACGCTGCTCGCGATCTTCGAGCTGCTGGTGTTCATGGGCGTCGTGTCGCCGGGCTTCGCGTGGAGCAATTTCACGAAGGGCGGCTGGTCGGGCGCCGATCACTTCAGCCTGGGCGCGTTCCACGGGATGTTCGCGGCGATCCCGTTCGCGATCTGGTTCTTCCTCGCGATCGAAGGCGTCGCGATGGCCGCCGAGGAAGCGAAGAACCCGAAGCGCTCGATTCCGATCGCATACGTGGCCGGGATCCTGACCCTCGTGGCGCTCGCGATCGGCGTGATGGTGTTCGCCGGCGGCGCGGGCGACTGGACCAAGCTCGCGAACATCAACGACCCGCTGCCGCAGGCGATGAAGTACATCGTCGGCGCGAACAGCGGCTGGATGCACATGCTCGTGTGGCTCGGGCTGTTCGGGCTCGTCGCGTCGTTCCACGGGATCATCCTCGGCTATTCGCGCCAGATCTTCGCGCTGGCGCGCGAAGGCTACCTGCCGGAGTGGCTCGGGAAGGTGCATCCGCGCTTCAAGACCCCGCATCGCGCGATTCTCGCGGGCGGCGTGGTCGGCATCGCGGCGATCTACAGCGACGAGCTGATCCAGTTCGGCGGGCAGACGCTCACCGCGAACATCGTGACGATGTCGGTATTCGGTGCGATCGTGATGTATATCGTCAGCATGGCGTCGCTGTTCAAGCTGCGCCGCTCGCAGCCGAACATGGCGCGGCCGTTCCGCGCGCCGCTGTACCCGATCTTCCCGGCATTCGCGATCCTGGCGGCGCTGGTCTGCCTCGGCACGATGGTGTACTTCAACGGGCTGGTGGCGATGGTGTTCGTCGCGTTCGTCGCGCTCGGCTACGCGTACTTCCTCGCGACCCGCGCGCAGCGCGCGAGCGCGCCCGGCGACGCGCTGCTGGAGGAGTGAACGCGGTGACGACGGTGCAGGCGAACATGAAAGGCCGTTCCTGACGGCATCCGGCGCGCCCCGTCGAACGGGCGCGCCGTCGGCTTTTGGCAAGGAGATTCGAACGATGTCCTATACGGAGACGATCGGTCCGCGCACGTACCGCTTCGCGGACCTGAAGACGCTGCTCGCGAAGGCGAGCCCGCTGCGTTCCGGCGATCAGCTCGCGGGCGTCGCGGCGGCGAGCGAGGAGGAGCGCGTCGCCGCGAAGATCGCGCTCGCGGGCGTGCCGCTCAAGGCGTTCCTGAACGAAGCCGTGATCCCGTATGAAGACGACGAGGTCACGCGCCTCATCATCGACGATCACGACGCGCAGGCGTTCGCGGACATCTCGCATCTCACCGTCGGCGATTTCCGCAACTGGCTGCTGTCGCCCGCCGCCGACGGCGCCGCGCTCGAACGGATCGCGCCGGGCCTCACGCCCGAGATGGTCGCGGCCGTGTCGAAGCTGATGCGCAACCAGGACCTGATCGCGGCCGCGCGCAAGCGTCGCGTGGTCACGCGCTTTCGCAACACGGTCGGGCTGGCCGGCCGGATGTCGGTGCGGCTGCAGCCGAACCACCCGACCGACGACGTGAAGGGCATCGCCGCATCGATGCTCGACGGGCTGATGTACGGCTGCGGCGACGCGATGATCGGCATCAACCCCGCGACCGACAGCCTCGCGGCGATCGTGAAGCTGCTCGCGATGATCGACGGTTTTCGCGAACGCTACGGCGTGCCGACCCAATCGTGCGTGCTCACGCACGTGACCAACACGATCGCGGCGATCGGGAAGGGCGCGCCGGTCGACCTCGTGTTCCAGTCGATCGCGGGCACCGAGAAGGCGAACGCGAGCTTCGGGATCTCGCTCGCGCTGCTCGGCGAGGCGCGCGAGGCCGCGCTGTCGCTCAGGCGCGGCACCGTCGGCGACAACCTGATGTACTTCGAGACGGGCCAGGGCAGCGCGCTGTCGGCGAACGCGCACCACGGCGTCGACCAGCAGACCTGCGAGGTGCGGGCGTATGCGGTCGCGCGCAAGTTCGAGCCGTTCCTCGTGAACACGGTGGTCGGCTTCATCGGGCCCGAATACCTGTACGACGGCAAGCAGATCATCCGCGCGGGGCTCGAGGATCACTTCTGCGGCAAGCTGCTCGGCGTGCCGATGGGCTGCGACATCTGCTACACGAACCACGCGGAAGCCGACCAGGACGACATGGATACGCTGCTGACGCTGCTGGGGGCGGCCGGCATCAACTTCATCATGGGGATTCCGGGCGCGGACGACGTGATGCTGAACTACCAGAGCACGTCGTTCCACGACCAGCTCTACGTGCGCGAGGTGCTCGGCCTGCGCCGTGCGCCCGAGTTCGAGGAATGGCTGGAGACGATGGAGATCGCCGACGCGCACGGCACGCTGCGCGCGGCGACGGCACGCGTGCCGCTGCTCGCGGGCGCGAACGACTGGATGGGGGTGTCCGCATGAGCGACGCCGTCGAGAAGAACCCGTGGGCGCAGCTGAAGTCGTTCACGAACGCGCGGATCGCGCTCGGCCGCGCGGGCAACAGCTTGCCGACCGCGCCGCTGCTGGCTTTCAACCTGTCGCATGCGCAGGCGCGCGACGCGGTGCACCAGCCGCTCGACGTGGACGCGCTGCGGCGCGAGATCGAGGCGGCCGGCCTGCTGCCGACGCTCGGCGTGCAGAGCGCCGCGCCGGACCGCGATCATTACCTGCGCCGGCCCGATCTCGGCCGCAAGCTGTCCGACGACAGCCGCGGGCTGCTGGCCGGCTACGGGGCGGCGCTCGACGATGCGCCCGATGTCGTGTTCGTGGTCGGCGACGGGCTGTCGGCGTTCGCGGCCGCGAAGCAGGCGCTGCCGCTGTTGCAGGCCGTGCGGCCGCGGCTCGACGCGGACGGCTGGCGGATCGGCCCGGTGGTGGTCGCGACGCAGGCGCGGGTCGCGCTCGGCGACGAGATCGGCGAGCTGCTGCGCGCGAAGGTGGTCGCGATGCTGATCGGCGAACGGCCCGGGCTCAGCTCGCCGGACAGCCTCGGCGTGTACCTGACGTGGGCGCCGAAGGTCGGCTGTCACGACGCGCTGCGCAACTGCATTTCGAACGTGCGGCCCGAAGGGCTGCCGCACGCGGCCGCCGCGCACAAGCTGCATTACCTGATGACGCATGCACGCCGCCTCGGGCTGACGGGCGTCGGGCTGAAGGACGACAGCGACGCGCTGCCGCCGCCGGCTGAAGCGGAGCGGATCGGCGCGACTACCTGAACAGCCGTTCGCACAGGAAATCGACGAACACGCGCAGCTTCGGCGACAACTGCCGGCTCGACGGCCACACGATCGAGAACTGCCCCGGCGCGATCCGATAGTCGTCGAGCACGGTGACGAGCGCGCCGTGTTCGAGCGCGTCGCGCGCGAGGAAGTCGGGCATGTAGCCGATGCCGAGCCCCGCGAGCACGGCGCCGCGCAGCGCCTCCATGTTGTTGCAGGTCATCGCGGTGCGCAGCGTGAGCGGCGTGCCGTCGTCGGCCGCGAGCGCCCAGTCCTGCAGCTTGCCGGTGGTCGGGAAGCAGTAGCGCACGCAGTCGTGCGCGTCGAGGTCGCGCGGCGTGCGCGGCGTGCCGGCCTGCGCGAGATACGCGGGCGTCGCGCACAGTACGAACGCGAACGGGCCGAGCCGTCGCGACATCAGGCTCGAATCGGACAGCGGGCCGCTGCGGATCGCCGCGTCGAAACCGCCTTCGACGACGTCGACCATCCGGTCGTTGAAATCGAGATCGAGTTCGACGTCCGGATAGCGCTGCCGGAATTCGGGCAGCACCGGCAGCAGGAAGCGGTAGCCGATCACCGGCAGGCTCACGCGCAGCTTGCCGCGCGGGCGCTGCGCGGACGCCGTCACGGTCGCCTCCGCGTCGCGGAAATCCTCGAGGATGCGCTGGCAGCGCTCGTAGAAATGCCGCCCCTCGTCGGTGAGCGTCACGCGCCGCGTCGTGCGGTTGAACAGCCGTACGCCGAGCGACTGCTCCATTTTCGCGATGGTCTTGCCGACCGCCGACGCCGAGATGCCGAGCGCGCGGCCGGCCGCGACGAAACTCAGCGCTTCGGCGGTGCGGACGAATGCGACGATGCCGGTGAGGTTTTCCATTGAATCGAACGGCGTGCGGCGACGCACGCGGCCACGTGAATTGCGGAATTTTAGTCCGTTATATGCGGAACTTCGCGTGGTTTTTCGCAGATTGAATCGGATTTATCTTCTGTCGCTCCGATGGCGCATCCGCGCCGGCTTTTGAAGGAGCGATGATGGATCACCCTGTTTCGGCCAATTCGGCGCTGGCGGCGCGCCGGCGCGCGTGGGTGCTGGCCGCCGTCTGCATGGCCGCCGTCGCGCTGCCGCTGTCGTTTTCGGGCGGCGCGGTCGCGACGCCGGCGATCGGCCGCGACCTGCACGGCAGCCCGGTTGCGATGAACTGGATCACCAACGCGTTCATGCTCGCGTTCGGCAGCTTCCTGATGGCGTCGGGCGCGCTCGCCGACCAGTTCGGCCGCAAGCGGCTGTTCGCGATCGGCGTCGGCGGTTTCACGCTGATGTCGGTCGCGCTCGCGTTCGCGCCGTCGATGCTCGCGGTCGATCTGCTGCGCGCCGCGCAAGGGCTCGCGGCGGCCGCGGCGCTGGCCGGCGGCACGGCCGCGCTCGCGCAGGAGTTCGACGGCGCGGCGCGCACGCGTGCATTCAGCCTGCTCGGCACGACGTTCGGGATCGGCCTCGCGTTCGGGCCGGTGCTCGCCGGCGGCCTGATCGGGCATTACGGCTGGCGCGCGATCTTCGTGACGAGCGCGGTGGCCGGCGTGCTGTCGCTCGCGTTCGGGCTGCCGCGCATGCACGAGTCGCGCGATCCGCACGCGACGGGGCTCGATTGGCCCGGCACGGCCGCGTTCACGGCCGCGCTGACGCTGTTCACGTTCGGCGTGATCGAGGCGCCCGCGCGCGGCTGGTCGAGCCCGCTCGTGATCGCGCTGCTGGCCGGCGCGGCGCTCGGCGCGTGTGCATTCGTGACGATCGAGACGCGCGTCGCGCGGCCGATGCTGGACCTGTCGCTGTTCCGCATCGCGCGCTTCGTCGGCGTGCAGGTGCTGCCGGTGTCGACCTGCTGCTGCTACATCGTGCTGCTCGTCGTGCTGCCGCTGCGCTTCATCGGCATCGACGGCTTCAGCGAGATCGACGCGGGCTGGCTGATGCTCGCGATCTCCGCGCCGATGCTGGTGGTGCCGCTCGGCGCGGCGACGCTCACGCGCTGGCTGTCGGCCGGCGTGATTTCGGGGCTCGGGCTGCTGGTCGCGGCGGCCGGGCTCGTATGGCTCGGCATCGCGCTGCGCGGCGGCGCGGGGCCGGCGGCGATCGCGCCGATGCTCGCGATCGGCGTCGGCGCCGGCATGCCGTGGGGGCTGATGGACGGGCTGTCGGTGAGCGTCGTGCCGAAAGAGCGCGCGGGGATGGCGACGGGCATTTTCAGCACGACGCGCGTGGCCGGCGAGGGGATCGCGCTGGCGATCGTCGGCGCGGTGCTGGCCGCACTCGCGCACGGGGGGCTGGCGCACGCGGCAGGAGCGGCCGGCACGCCGGACGCGACGCTGCGGGCCGCCGCGCGGCTTGCGACCGGCGATCTCGCGGGCGCGGCTGCCGCGTTGCCGGCCGTCGGCCGTGCGGCGTTGGTCGCGAGCTACGCGCACGCGTTCGACCGGCTGCTGAACGGGCTGGCCGTCGTCACGGTGCTGTGCGCGGCGGTGGTGTTCGGGTTTCTCGGCGGACGGCCGGCCGCCGACGAAACGGGTGACGAGGCGGACGGCCGCGCGCACGCCGATACGTCGGCACGCAGCCGGGTCGAACCGGCCGGTGCGCAGACGCACGGGCGGTGACGTTGCATCGTGGCGCTTCGGCACATCGGCACATCGGCACTTCGGTGCTTCGGCGGTTCGGCGGTTCGGCGCTTCGGCGCTTCGGTGCTTCAGTGCTTCAGTGCTTCAGTGCTTCAGTGCTTCGGGCCATCGGCGCATCGGCACGTCGGCACGTCGGCACGTCGGCACGTCGGCACGTCGGCACGTCGGCACGTCGGCACGTCGGCACGTCGGCGCTTCGACGCTTCGGGTCA
The DNA here is from genome assembly GCF_001523445.1 of Burkholderia sp. ABCPW 11. Lineage (NCBI taxonomy): Bacteria > Pseudomonadati > Pseudomonadota > Betaproteobacteria > Burkholderiales > Burkholderiaceae > Burkholderia > Burkholderia sp. ABCPW 11. Next base: position 125,172 of record NZ_LOVM01000049.1, read on the forward strand.
TCGGCGCTTCGGCACCTCGACATTCCAGTAGGCGCAGCCGCCGTGCCCGCGTGGTCCGTCGGTCAGCGCATCACCCGCCGCGCGTCACGCCAGCACGAGCGGCGGCAGGGTTGCATCCGCGCGCGCCTGCGCGCACTCCACGTCGATCACCAGATAGCGCAACGCATCCGGCCACAGGCGCGCGTGCCGTTGCGCATCCTCGTCGAGCGTCGCGCGGCCCTGCACGAGCCAGGTCGTCTGACGCACGAAATCGACGAACAGCAGCGCGATGGCCGGATTCACGAGCAGGTTGCCGATCGTGTTGAGCAGGTTGTTGCCTGCGAAGTCGGGCAGCACCAGCGTGCGGCGGTCCGGGATATCGACGAGCGGCGCGAACGAGCCGTCGGCGCGCGGCTGGCGGCCGCGGTAAGAACAGTCGGCGTTGCCGGCCGTGTCGGCGGTCGCGACGATCAGGAAAGCCTGCTCGCGGATGAATGCGATGGCGTCGTCGGTCAGGGGGCCACGATCGGTCATGGTGTCGGTCGGCGTGTGCGCCGTGCGTGGGGATCCGCGATCCGCACGCAAGCGACATGCCATGCGGTGCGGCGCGCATTCGCGGCAACGCACCGCCATCCACTGTGGAAATTCCGAACACCGGCCCCATCGCTGCGCAACCGCGGTGTTCAGAATCGGTACACCTGCCGTGTTGCGTGCGTGAACACCGCACGGAGCGAGCGCGCGCCGGCCGCGATCGACGTGCACCCGTTCCGTTTGGCACGCATGTTGCGTAAACGGGACCAGCGCATTCCAACCGGCGCTGTACTCACACAAGCACGATGAACAGGAGACATGTATGAACCCGTTTGACCTGAAGCAACTGGGCCTCGACGTCGAATACCCGTACCGGCAGCAATACGACAACTACATCGGCGGCAAGTGGGTGGCGCCCGTGAAGGGCGAGTATTTCGAGAACGTGTCGCCGATCAACGGCCAGCCGTTCTGCCGCGTGCCGCGCTCCGGCGCCGACGACATCGAGCTGGCGCTCGACGCCGCGCATGCGGCGCGCCGCAAGTGGGGCAAGACGTCGGTCGCCGAGCGCGCGAACCTGCTGCTCGCCGCCGCCGACCGGATGGAAAAGAACCTGAAGCTGCTGGCCGTGGCCGAGACGATCGACAACGGCAAGCCGCTGCGCGAGACGATGGCGGCCGACCTGCCGCTCGCGATCGATCACTTCCGCTATTTCGCGGGCTGCATCCGCGCGCAGGAAGGCGGCATCTCCGAAATCGACGACAACACCGTCGCGTACCACTTCCACGAGCCGCTCGGCGTGGTCGGCCAGATCATCCCGTGGAACTTCCCGCTGCTGATGGCCGCGTGGAAGCTCGCGCCGGCGCTCGCGGCCGGCTGCTGCGTCGTGATGAAGCCGGCCGAGCAGACGCCCGCATCGGTGCTCGTGCTGATGGAACTGATCGGCGACCTGTTCCCGGCCGGCGCGATCAACATCGTGAACGGCTTCGGCAAGGAAGCGGGCGAAGCGCTCGCGACCAGCAAGCGGATCGCGAAGATCGCGTTCACGGGCTCGACCCCGGTCGGCAAGCACATCCTGCGCGCGGCGGCCGACAGCCTGATCCCGTCGACGGTCGAACTGGGCGGCAAGAGCCCGAACATCTTCTTCGCCGACGTGCTCGACCAGGACGACGCGTTCCTCGACAAGGCGCTCGAGGGGCTCGCGATGTTCGCGCTGAACCAGGGCGAAGTGTGCACGTGCCCGTCGCGGATCCTGATCCAGGAATCGATCTACGAACGCTTCATCGAGAAGGCCGTCGCGCGCGTCGAGCGCATCAAGGCCGGCCACCCGCTCGACCTGCAGACGATGATCGGCGCGCAGGCGTCGCAGCAGCAGCTCGACAAGATCCTGTCGTACATCGACATCGGCCGCGGCGAGGGCGCGCAATGCCTGACCGGCGGCGAGCGCACGGCGCCGGCCGCCGAACTCGGCACCGGCTACTACGTGAAGCCGACGATGCTGCTCGGCAACAACAAGATGCGCGTGTTCCAGGAAGAGATCTTCGGGCCGGTCGCGTCGGTGATGACGTTCAAGGACGAGCAGGAAGCGATCGAACTCGCGAACGACACGTTCTACGGGCTCGGCGCCGGCGTGTGGACGCGCAACGGCACGCGTGCGTACCGGATGGGCCGCGAGGTCGAGGCCGGCCGCGTGTGGACCAACTGCTACCACCTGTACCCCGCGCATGCGGCGTTCGGCGGCTACAAGCAGTCGGGGATCGGCCGCGAGACGCACAAGATGGCGCTGTCGAACTATCAGCAGACGAAGTGCCTGCTGGTCAGCTACCAGGCCGAGGCGCTCGGGTTCTTCTGATCGCCGCTGCCGCGGCGGCGTGCCGGGGGCCGGTTGGGCCCGGCGCGTCGCCCGGTTCGATTTCCCTGTTCGACAGTCGGCGTCGGTTGCGTTTTCGGCGGCCGGCGCCGGCCACGCTGCCGGCCGTCGCGCATGCGCGACGGCACGGTGCACCGACGCATGTGACGACTCCCGGCATGGCAGAACCACCCCGATCCTTTCCGCGTCACCCGGTATTCCATCCGGGCGAACTCGACGCGCAACACCGCTTCGGCGTCGCCGACGAAGCCGAGCGAATGAGCGACGCCGTGACCACGCGGCTGAGCATCGGCGTACGGCAGTTCGTCGAATCGCAACCGTTCATGTTCGTCGGCACGGCGTCCGGCGCGGGTGCGTCGATGATCTGCGACATCGTGCAGAGCCGGCGCGACGCGAACGGCGATCTGCTGCCGGTGGTGCGCGTGATCGATACGAAGACGCTGCGGTTCGCGTTGCCCGCCGCGCATGATGGCGGCGGCTGGATCGACGCGGCCGCCTGCGACGGCAGCGGGGTTGGGTTGCTGTTCGTCGATTTCGTGCGCGGCCTGCGCTACCGGATCAACGGTCGCGCCACGCTGCGCGCCGATTTGCCGGAAGCGGACGCGGCGCCGTGGGCGGCGGGCAGCGCGATCGTCGAACTGGCGATCGCGCAGGCATACGGCAATTGCGGCACGCGGGTCGTGCGGCTGAAGCCGGCCCGGTAGCCGGCATCCGGGCGCGGGCGTCCGGGCGTCGGCATCCTGGCGTCGGCATCCATGCGCGGGCGGCGGCGCGCATGCGCGGTCGCCGCGCGGATCGCACCGGCGGCGTGCGCGACATGCCGCCTTCGGGTGCGCCCGCATGGCGCGCATCGGCCGGACAGCGTGGAATGGCGGGCGCGCGCCGGGCCGTGCGGTTCGGCACGGGACTTGCGTGATACGCAGGGTTCCGCGCAGGTGAGGGAGGACACGATGGATCAACACGTGGCGGGTACGGAAGAACCGACCGCCGAAGACACGCGGCGCAGTGCGCAGGGCGACGACGCGTTCGCCGGGCAGGCCGTCGTCAGCGTCGCGCACGATGCGGACGAGCAGGCGCGCAACCTGATCGGCTGGCGGCAGACCTACGACCAGCTCGCGGCCGGCCGCTTCGTCGGCACGCTGACCGAGCTGCCGCTCGACACGATGAAGCTGTTTCGCGAATCGACCAGCCACCTGCTTCGCCAGGCGTGCGAAGTGCGCGGCGACGCGTACTGGTTCGGCATCCCGCTCGTGTGCGACGGCTCGGCGCGCGTCGATGCGTGCCGCATCGGCCCCGGCGCACTCGCGTTCCGGCCCGGCAACGTCGAATTCGAACTCGTGACGCCCGCGCAGTTCTCGATCTACGGCGTCGTCGTGCGCGGTGACGTGCTGCGCCGCTATGCGGAGGAAGTGGAGCGTCGCGCGCTCGACGAGCGGCTGTTCTCGCAGCGGGTGATGCAGGTCGGCGACGCGCGGCTCGCGCGCCTGTGCGCGCTGCTCGGCCGCCGGCTCGACGGTGCGGTGGCGATGGCCGGCCCGCTGCCCGATGCGCAGCGCGACGACCTGCAGGCCGAAGTGCTGGCCGCGCTGTTCGACGCGTGCGCGCAGCCGGCCGACGACGGCAGCGGCAGTGCGCCGTCGACGCGCCGCTGGCTCGTCGACCAGGCGCGCGACTACGTGCTCGCGCACCGCACGCGCCCGGTCGGCGTACCCGAGCTGTGCGAGCAGTTGCACGTGAGCCGGCGCACGCTGCAGTACTGCTTCCAGGACGTACTCGGGATGGCGCCCGCGACCTACCTGCGCACGCTGCGGCTGAACGGCGCGCGGCGCGACCTGTGCGGGCGCGCGGCCGGCTCGGTGCAGGATGTCGCGGAGGCATGGGGCTTCTGGCATCTCAGCCAGTTCGCGACCGATTACAGGCGCCTGTTCGGCAAGCGACCGTCGGAGACGCTGCGCGATCGCGCGTGAGATGCTCGGCCCGGTGAGCCGGGCGGCCGGTGCGGCGCGCGCGGCGGGGGCTGGCGCCGGGCGCGTGCTGCCGATTCGGTCGTTCCGCTCGCCGCCGCGCCGGCTTCGCTCAGATGGCCGTCGTCGCCGCGTCGCGCGGCGCGGGCCACGCCAGCGCGTCCCAGTCGATTGCGCGGTAAGCGGCTTCGACCGCCGCCAGATCGTCCGGCCGCTCGCTGCGATGCAGCCCGTGCAATTCGGCCGGCACGTCGAGCGTGACCGGCACGCAGTGCGGATAGTCGCGCACGCGCCATGCCGGCCCGATCGTCGTGAAGCACGCGAGCGTCGGCACGTCGAAACCGTCGGCGAGATGCACGGCCGCCGTGTCCGGCGCGAACAGCAGGCTCGCGCCCTTGATCCAGGCGATGAAGCGTGCGGTGTCGGTCGCGTCGCGGCTCACGTCCACGTAAGCGGGATGCGCGAGCGGGCCGAAGCCGACCACCGGCAACCCGTAACGCTGCGCGAGCCGTTCCACGAACGCGACGCACAGCGCGGGCGGCACGCTGCGCACCGCGGTGCTCGCATTCGGGCAGAACAGCACGTACGGCCGCTGCCACGCGGCCGGCAGCGCGGGCAGCGGCAGCCGCGCGAGCCAGCGGTTGCGCTTCGCGGCGGCCGGCACGGCGGCCGGATCGACGCCGAGCGCGTCGAGGAAGAAATCGATCATGGGCAGCCGCGCGAATGCGGGCCAGTACAGGTGATTGCCGACGTCGATGCAGTGCGCGCCGGCGGGCAGCGCGTCGGCGGCGCACGGCAGCGTGCGTGACGGCGCGACGACGTCTGCCGCGAGCGCGTACAGCGCTTCGACATAGCGCGGCGCGCGCGCCGGCCGGTACAGCGTGAAGCGCAGGTCCGCATGGGCCGCACGCAGCGCGGCGAGGGCCGTCAGCCCGATCACCGAATCGCCGAGCGTGACGCCCATCCCGTTGATCACGTGCACGTGCCGTGCCTCGCCGTAATCGAGGCGAAACGGCCGGTGGGCGGCGTGCAGCAGGCCGAGCGCCGGCGCGGCCGGCACGTAGCCTTCGGCGCGCGCGTCGCCATGCTCGAGGTCGTACGGCGCGACGAGCATGCCGTCGGGCGCGAGCAGCGTGCCGGGGCAGGCCAGCGCGTCGTCGGGCGACAGCGCGGCAGCGGGCGGCGTGGTGCGCATGTCCATCGTCATGCGCCGCGTGCGCGGCGGCCCTGCTCGCGAATCTGCTCGAGCGTCGCGGCCGGCGTGCTGGCGTCCTGCGGGATGCGAATCTCGATCACCGCGGGCAGCCCGCAGGTCAGCGCGCGCTCGAGCGCGGGCGCGAAATCGGCGGTGCGCTCGACCGTCTCGCCATGCGCGCCGAACGCACGTGCATACGCGGCGAAATCCGGGTTCGTGAGTCCCGTGCCGTGCACGCGCCCCGGGTAGTTGCGCTCCTGATGCATGCGGATCGTGCCGAAATGACCGTTATTGACGACGATCGCCACGATGTTCAGCCCGTATTGCATCGCGGTCGCGAGCTCGTTGCCGGCCATCATGAAGCAGCCGTCGCCGGCGAGCGCGACGACGGCGCGCTGCGGATACAGCGACTTCGCGGCGAGCGCGGCCGGCAGCCCGTAGCCCATCGCGCCGCTCGTCGGCGCGAGCTGCGAACGGAAGTGCCGGTACGCGAAGTGGCGATGCAGCCAGATCGCATAGTTGCCCGCGCCGTTGGTCAGGATCGCGTCGTGCGGCAGGCGCTCGCGCAACTGCACCATCACGTCGCCGAGTTGCACGTCGCCGGGCATCGGCAGCGGCGCATGCCATTCGCGGTACGCGCGGTGCGCGTCGGCGGCCGCGCCGACCCACGCGGGCCGCGCGGGCGGTTCGAGCGCGGCCAGCGGCGCGGCGATCTCGGGCATGCCGGACACGATCGGCAGGTCGGCGGCGTACACGCGCCCGAGTTCGTCCGCGCCCTGATGCACGTGGATCAGCGTCTGGCGCGTCTTCGGGATGTCGAGCAGCGTGTAGCCGCCGGTCGTCGCTTCGCCGAGGCGCGGCCCGATCACGAGCAGCAGGTCTGCGTCGCGGATGCGTTTCGCGAGCGCGGGGTTGATCCCGAGCCCGACGTCGCCCGCGTAGTTCGGGTGTGCGTTGTCGATCGTGTCCTGGAAGCGGAACGCGCACGCGACCGGCAATTGCCAGCGTTCGACGAAGGTGCGCAGGTTCGCGCAGGCGTCCGGCGTCCAGCCGCTGCCGCCGACGATCGCGAACGGCCGTTCCGCGCGCGCAAGCCGTTCGCGCAGCTCGTCGATCTGCGCGGCGGACGGCGCCGCCGCGATGCGTTTCGCGGCCGGCACGACGGGCTGCGGGGCGCATGCGTCGGACAGCACGTCCTCCGGCAACGCGAGCACGACCGGGCCGGGCCGGCCGGACGTCGCGACGTGAAACGCATGGCTCAGGTATTCGGGGATGCGGCGCGGGTCGTCGATCTGCGCGACCCATTTCGCCATCTGGCCGAACATCCGGCGGTAGTCGATTTCCTGGAAGGCTTCGCGGTCGAGGTGCTCGCGTGCGCACTGACCGACGAACAGGATCATCGGCGTCGAATCCTGGAACGCGGTGTGCACGCCGATCGACGCATGCGTCGCGCCCGGCCCGCGCGTGACGAACGCGATGCCGGGGCGGCCGGTCAGCTTGCCGACCGCTTCGGCCATGTTCGCGGCCGCCGCCTCGTGGCGGCAGACGACCGTCTGGATGCGGGCGGTGTCGTCCGCCAGCACATCGAGCACGGCGAGGAAGCTCTCGCCCGGCACGCAGAACACGCGTTCGACGTGATTGGCGAGCAACGCATCGACGAGCAGTCGCGCACCGGTGGTGGCGCGCGGCTCGAGATCCTTGGAATGCGACATGGGCAGCCGTCTCCCTTGGGTAGCGGGACGTACAGCTTACGCCGGTTGGCCGGGCGCCGGTACGCCGGCCGCTGAAAAGTGTCGGAACGCTGGGCGGGGTCGGGGAATGCGCGTCGGCTTCGGCTGGCCGAACGGCCGGCTTGTGCCTGCTTGCGCGACGGTGAAAAGTAAGCGCTTACGGGCGACCCAGGCGCTTGCCTCGACGCGGAAAGCAGGCGATCGATCAAAAGACGCTGACGGAGCCGGTCGAAGCCGGCGCGGTGCGCGTCGCCCGCGTGGCCGGCTCGGCAGTCAACGGAAGACCTGTTATGTACACACATGGATTTACATCTAAGACCGCATCGTATAATGTACATACAACGTACATCCATGCGGAGATCGACATGCATACCACGAGGGTATTCCGGAACGGCAACTCGCAGGCCGTGCGGATTCCGGCGGACCTCGCCTACGAGCGCAGCGATATCGAACTGGAAATCGAGCGCGTCGGTGATGAAATCCGGATTCGGCCGATGCGGCGGCCGCTGACGCAGGTACTGGAGAAATTCGCGAAATTCGGGCCGGACTTCATGGCCGAAGGGCGTGGCGATCAGGAGCAGGCCGAACGCGAGGGTTTGTGATGCCGCGCTTCATGCTCGACACCAACATGTGCATCTATCTGATGAAGAATCAGCCGGAGCAGGTCGCGAAACGATTCGCGCAGTGCTACACGGGCGACGTCGTCATGTCGGCGATCACCTATGCGGAACTCGAGTACGGCGTGAGCGCATGTGCGAGCCCGGCCCGGGAGCGCCGCAATCTCGCCGCATTGATCGAGGATATTCCCGTCGCGCCTTTCGACGCCGCGGCCGCGCAAGCGTATGGCCCGGTCCGCGAGGCCACCCGCGAGCGGAAGAAGGATCACCTCGACAAACTGATCGCCGCGCATGCGGTGTCGCTCGATGTCGTCCTCGTCACCAACAACGAGCGGGATTTCGTCAGCTATCCGGGATTGCGGCTGGAGAACTGGCTGAACGACTAGCGCCGGGCGCCATGCCGGCGGCAATGCGGGACATCGGTCCATCCCGCGTCGCCGCCGGGTCCGGCATCAGCATTCGACGATATTCACCGCCAGGCCGCCGCGCGACGTTTCCTTGTACTTCGTCTTCATGTCGGCGCCCGTCTCGCGCATCGTCTTGATCACCGAGTCGAGCGACACGTAGTGCGAGCCGTCGCCGCGCAGCGCCATGCGCGCCGCGTTGACGGCCTTCACCGACGCCATCGCGTTGCGCTCGATGCACGGGATCTGCACCATCCCGCCCACCGGGTCGCAGGTCAGGCCCAGGTTGTGTTCCATCCCGATCTCGGCCGCGTTCTCGACCTGCTGCGGCGTGCCGCCGAGCACGGCCGCGAGCGCGCCGGCGGCCATCGAGCACGCGACGCCGACTTCGCCCTGGCAACCGACTTCCGCGCCCGAGATCGACGCGTTGAGCTTGTACAGGATGCCGATCGCGGCGGCCGTCAGCAGGAAGTCGATCACGCCCTGTTCGTTCGCGCCGGGCGTGAAACGCGTGTAGTAATGCAGCACGGCCGGGATGATGCCGGCCGCGCCGTTGGTCGGCGCGGTGACGACGCGGCCGCCGGCCGCGTTTTCCTCGTTGACCGCGATCGCGTACAGGTTGATCCAGTCGATCATCGACAGCGGGTCCTGCAGCGCGCGCTCCGGGCTGCCCGTCAGCGTGCGGTACAGCTGCGGCGCGCGGCGCTTGACCTGGAACGGGCCGGGCAGGTTGCCGTCGGCATCGGGATTGCCGATCCCGCAGCCGCGCGACACGCACGACTGCATCACGGCCCAGATCTTCAGCAGTCCGTCGCGCGTTTCTTCCTCGGTGTGCCATGCGCGCTCGTTTTCCCACATCAGCTGCGCGATCGACTTGCCGGTCGATGCGGTCAGCGCGAGCAGCTCCGCGCCGGTGCGAAACGGGTGCGTCATCTGCTCGGCCGCGCTCAGTACCTTGGTGTTCGGCGCGCCGGCCGTCACGACGAAGCCGCCGCCGACCGACAGGTAAGTGCGCTCGACCAGCACCGCGCCGTTCGCGTCGCTCGCGCGCAGCTTCATCCCGTTCGGATGTTCGGGCAGCGCCTGGCGGTAGAACGCGATGTTCTCCTTCAGCACGAACGGCACCGGATGCGTGCCGAGCAGCGCGAGCTGCTTCGTTTTGCGGATGTCTTCCAGCCGCGCGTCGATCGTGTCGGGATCCACCGTGTCGGGCGCGTCGCCGAGCAGGCCGAGCATCACGCCGCGGTCGGTGCCGTGACCCTTGCCGGTGGCGCCGAGCGAGCCGTACAGCTCGACCTTCACGTGGGCCGTCGCGTCGAGCAGCCCGTCGCGCTCGAGGCCCTGGACGAACATCAGCGCCGCGCGCATCGGTCCGACCGTGTGCGAACTGGACGGACCGATGCCGATCTTGAAGAGGTCAAACACGCTGACTGCCATTTCGATACCTGCCTTGCGATAAGAATGAAGCTAGCGCGCCTGCAATGGCAGGCACGCGGCGAGCCATGCGGGCGGCGTTGGGGAAAGCTGCTGCGCGACGCGGGCATAGCGCCCGTCGAGCCGCGCGGCCAGATGAAAGAGTTCGGTGGCGTTTTTCGGGTCCCACTGCCCCGTGTAACCCGGCAGGCCGGCCTCGCGGCGCTTCGCGTCGAACGGCACCGGCGAATTCACGAATTCCTCATGCGTTTTCTCGCCGAGCGCATACGGCACGAGCCAGTCGAGCGCGGCCGCGAGCGTCGCGCCGTTCGCGCCGCGCTCGCGCAGCCAGTTGCGGTTGAAGCGGCGCGCGGCGAGCGCGGCCGTCACCAGCGGCTGCAAATCGTAGACCGCGTAATGCAGCGCATCGCGTTCCTCGAAATCCCAGGTCTTGCCGTCCGGGCCGATGTTGTCGGCGAGATGCTCGACGAACAGCCGCTGCGCGGCGTTCATCATCTTGCGGTCGCCGAGCGTGAACGCGGACAGCGCGATCAGCTTGATCCGGTGGCTCTGCCAGTTGTTGCGCCAGGTGCCGGTGAGCGGGCGCTTCTGCGCGTCGACCTGCGCAACATAGCCGGCGCCGAGCTTCGCGATGAAGGTGGCCGCCGCGTTGCGCGTCTTCACCGGCAGCGCGCTCGCGGTCATGTCGTACGCGACGATCAGGCTGTCGAAGCGCGTCTCGTCGATCGGGTTGAAGCTCGGCTGATAGGTCGAGACCCATGCGGACAGGAAGCGGTCGACGAGTTGCAGGTAGCGCGGCGCGTTCGTCACGCGCCACGCGAGCGCCGCATCGCGCATCAGGTCCATGTCCTTGAGCGCGGCGGCACTCTGGTCGTAGATGCCTTCGTGCGGCAGCGTGCCTTCGGTGTGCACGCGCGCCATCGCCTTCGGCTGCTCGCCGATGCGCGCGTCGACGCTGCGGATCAGCGCCTGCACGCCGGGCTCGGCCTGCGTCGTCTCGCTCGCCTGCAGCGCCGGCGCCGCGCAGAAATTCATCGCCGCGTGCGCACGGCCGGACATGCCGAGGCCGGCGGCGGCCAGCGACAGCGACGCGACGAGCATCGGCACGGAACGGCCTGTGCGCGTGCGCGGCCGCCGCTCTGTTGCACCATGGCCCGGAAACATCGGACGCACCATGCGGAACTCCTTCATTGGCTGGATCGCGTGTGATGTTAGCCGGATTGGCGGATGAACGTGAACCGGTCGGCCCGACGAACGCAAAAACCGCACGCAACCGGGGTTGCGTGCGGTGCGGTCACCGTTGGCCGGCTCCGGGCGTGACGCGCGTTATGCGTAGTCCGACACCGGCACGCACGAGCAGAACAGGTTGCGGTCGCCGTACGCGTTGTCCGCGCGGCCGACCGGCGGCCAGTACTTGTTCGTGCCGAGCGATGCGACCGGGTACGCGGCCTGCTCGCGCGAGTACGCGTGCGGCCATTCGTTCGCGGTGACGACGGCGGCCGTGTGCGGCGCGTGACGCAGCGGGTTGTCCTCGCGATCGGCGCGGCCTTCCTCGACCGCGCGGATTTCCTCGCGGATCGCGATCATCGCGGCGATGAAGCGGTCGAGTTCTTCCTGCGATTCCGATTCGGTCGGCTCGACCATCAGCGTGCCCGGCACCGGGAAGCTCATCGTCGGCGCGTGGAAGCCGTAGTCCATCAGGCGCTTCGCGACGTCGTCGACGCTGATGCCGCTCGATTCCTTGATCGGCCGCAGGTCGAGAATGCACTCGTGCGCGACCAGCCCGCCCGGGCCCGAATACAGCACCGGGTAGTGCGGCGCGAGGCGCTTCGCGATGTAGTTCGCGTTGAGGATCGCGGTTTCGGTCGCGGCGGTCAGGTTCTTCGCGCCCATCATCGCGATGTACATCCACGAGATCGGCAGGATCGACGCCGAGCCGTACGGCGCGGCCGACACCGCGCCGATGCCGTCTTCGCTGCGTGCGTAGCCGGTCGAGCGCTGGTTCGGCAGGAACTTCGCGAGGTGCGCGCCGACCGCGACCGGGCCGACGCCCGGGCCGCCGCCGCCGTGCGGGATGCAGAAGGTCTTGTGCAGGTTCAGGTGCGACACGTCGCCGCCGAACTGGCCCGGCGCGGTCAGGCCGACCATCGCGTTCATGTTCGCGCCGTCGACGTACACCTGGCCGCCGTGCGCGTGGACGATCTCGCAGATCTCGCGGACGTTCTGCTCGAACACGCCGTGCGTCGACGGATACGTGATCATGATCGCCGCCAGGTTCTTCGAGTGCTGCTCGGCCTTCGCCTTCAGGTCGGCGATGTCGACGTTGCCCTGTGCGTCGCACGCGACGACCACGACCTTCATGCCGGCCATGTGCGCGGACGCCGGGTTCGTGCCGTGCGCGGATGCCGGGATCAGGCACACGTCGCGATGGCCTTCGCCGCGCGATGCGTGGTACGCGTGGATGATCAGCAGGCCCGCGTACTCGCCCTGCGAGCCCGCGTTCGGTTGCAGCGACACGGCCGCGTAGCCGGTGGCCGCGACGAGCATCTGTTCGAGCTGGTCGATCATCTCGCGGTAGCCGACGGTCTGCTCGGCCGGCGCGAACGGGTGGATCCGGCCGAACTCGGGCCACGTGACGGGCAGCATTTCCGACGTCGCGTTCAGCTTCATCGTGCACGAGCCGAGCGGGATCATCGAGCGGTCGAGCGCGAGATCCTTGTCCGACAGGCTGCGCAGGTAGCGCAGCATTTCGGTTTCGGAATGGTGGCGGTTGAACACGTGGTGCGTCAGGTACGCGCTCGTGCGCTCGAGGCCGGCCGGCAGCGCGGCGACGCCGGCGAGACCTGCATCCAGCGCATCGACGGCCGGTGCGGTGCCGCCCGCGGCCTGCGCGAACACGTCGAGCAGATCGGCGAGGTCGTCGCGCGTCGTCGTTTCGTCGACCGACACGCCGACTTGCGTGTCGCTCACGCGGCGCAGGTTGATGCGCTTGCCCTTCGCGAATTCGTGGACCTGCGCGGTGCGTGCGCCGGTGTCGATCGTCAGCGTGTCGAAGAACGTATCGTTGACGGTCGCGAAGCCGAGCTGCTTCACGCCGGCGGCCAACAGCGCCGCGATGCGGTTCACGCGCAGTGCGATCGTCTTCAGGCCGTGCGGGCCGTGGTAGACCGCGTACATGCTCGCCATGATCGCGAGCAGCGCTTGCGCGGTACACACGTTCGACGTGGCCTTCTCGCGGCGGATGTGCTGTTCGCGCGTCTGCAGCGCGAGGCGCAGCGCGGGCTTGCCCTGTGCGTCGACGGTCACGCCGACGAGGCGGCCCGGCATCTGACGCTTGAATTCGTCGCGCACCGCGAGATACGCGGCGTGCGGGCCGCCGAAGCCCATCGGCACGCCGAAGCGCTGCGTGTTGCCGATCGCGACGTCCGCGCCCCATTCGCCGGGCGGCGTCAGCACGGTGAGCGCGAGCAGGTCGGCCGCGACGACCACGTGGCCGCCGGCCGCATGGATCGCTTCGGTGAGCGCGCGGTAGTCGCGCACGTCGCCGTTCACGCCCGGGTACTGCAGCAGCACGCCGAACGCGTTTGCCTGCGCCGCGTCGGCGGCCGGGCCCGTCTTGACCTCGATGCCGACCGGCAGCGCGCGCGTGCGGATCACTTCGAGCGTCTGCGGCAGCACGTCGTCGGCCACGTAGAACACGTTCGACGTCGGCTTGCCGGTGCGCTGCAGCAGCGTCATCGCTTCGGCCGCGGCGGTGGCTTCATCCAGCAGCGATGCATTCGAGATCGCGAGACCCGTGAGGTCGGCCACCATCTGCTGGAAGTTCAGGAGCGCTTCGAGGCGGCCCTGGGAAATTTCGGGCTGGTACGGCGTGTAGGCCGTGTACCACGCCGGGTTTTCGAGCACGTTGCGCAGGATCACGGCCGGCGTGTGCGTGTCGTGATAGCCCTGGCCGATATACGAGCGGAACACCTGGTTCTTGTCCGCGAGCGCACGCAGCGCGGCGAGGGCTTCGGCCTCGCTCTTCGGCTGCGCGAAAGGCCCGAGCGGCAGCGTTTCGGCGCGACGGATCGACGCCGGGATCACGGCGTCGATCAGGGCGGCGCGCGACGCGAAGCCGAGCGTGTCGAGCATGGCCTGCTGGCTGGCGGCGTCGGGGCCGATGTGGCGTTCGGCGAACGCGTCGTGCGTTTCGAGCGCGGCGAGCGAGAGGGGCGTGCGGTTCATCAGGCGGTCCGGGTGTTCGAGCTTCATGGCGTGACTCTGGTCCCGCGCGGGCCGACCGGCCGCGCGCGGTTCGGGTAAGGGAAATTAGTCGATCAGCTTGCCGTACGCTTCGGCATCGATCAGCTTGTCGGTCGATGCGCCGTCCGCGAGCTTGATCTTGAAGAGCCAGCTTGCGTACGCGTCGCTGTTGACCTGATCCGGCGCGTCGACGATCGCGCCATTGACTTCGACGATTTCGCCGGACACCGGCGAGTAGATGTCGGATGCCGCCTTCACCGATTCGACGACGCCGACGGCGTCGCCCGCCGTCACCGACTTGCCGACTTCGGGCAGCTCGAGGAAGACGATGTCGCCGAGCGTGCTCTGCGCGTGATCGGTGATGCCGACCGTCAGCGTGCCGTCGGCTTCGGTGCGGATCCACTCGTGTTCGTCGGTGTACTTCAGATCGGCCGGGACGTTGCTCATCGGATGCTCCTGGATAAAAAGGTGTGTTCGTTCTGCTGGCGCGCCGCCATGGTGCGCCGGATGGGGTTGCGCCGGGCGCCATCTCCCGGCTTGCCGGGAGGCGGCCCCGGCCGCTTCTCGGTCGTTACGCAGCGAGGACCTTGCCGTTGCGCACGAACGGCAGTTTTACCACGCGCGCGGGAAGATTCTTGTCTCGAATTTGCACCTGGACGGTGTCGCCGATCTGCACGGCCGCCGGCACGCGCGCGAACGCGATCGATTCCTGCATCGACGGCGAAAACGTGCCGCTCGTGATCTCGCCTTCGCCGTGCGGCGTGACGACCTTCTGGTGCGCGCGCAGCACGCCGCCCGCCTTGCCGTTTTCCTTCTGCAGGATCAGGCCGACGAACGCGGCGCGCGTGCCGTTGGCTTCCAGTGCGGCGCGGCCGACGAAGTCGCGCGGCGCGCTGAGGTCGACCGTCCAGGCGAGGCCCGCGTCGAGCGGGGAGACGGTGTCGTCCATGTCCTGGCCGTACAGGTTCATGCCGGCCTCGAGGCGCAGCGTGTCGCGCGCGCCGAGCCCGCACGGGCGCACGCCGTTTTGCTGCAGCGCATTCCACAGCGCTACGACGTGCACGGCCGGGACGATCACTTCGAAGCCGTCTTCGCCGGTGTAGCCGGTGCGCGCGACGGTGAGATCGCCGAACGGCGTGCCGGCGACCTGCGCGGCGTTGAACGGCTTGAGCTCACTGGTGGCCGCGCGTACGGACGGCACCGTCGCCCAGACCTTCTCGCGGGCGTTCGGACCCTGGACGGCGACGATCGCGAAATCGCGGCGCGGTGCGATCGTCAGGCCGTAGCCGCCTTGCTCGTTCAGCTGGTTGAACCACGCGATGTCTTTCTCGGCGGTGCCGGCGTTGACGACCACGCGGAAGAATTCTTCGGTGAAGTAATAGACGATCAGATCGTCGATGACGCCGCCCTGCGGGTTGAGCAGGCACGAGTAGAGCGCCTTGCCGGGCGTCTTGAGCTTGCCGACGTGGTTCGCGATCGCATGCTCGAAGAACGCGCGCACACGGCTGCCGGTGAAATCGACGACGCACATGTGCGACACGTCGAACATGCCGGCGTCGGTGCGCACGGCCGCGTGTTCTTCGATCTGCGAGCCGTAGTTGACGGGCATGTCCCAGCCGCCGAAGTCGACCATGCGGGCATTGAGCGCGCGGTGCGCGGCGTTGAGCGGGGTGTGATTCAGTGCAGTCATCGAGGCCTCAGGCAAGGCGCTTGCGCGCGGATCAGAACGGCCATGTGCCGACCGCCGCGGCCGATGGCCTCGAGCAATCCGGTACATGCCCCTCTGTCCTCGATACCTGAGAGATTGCGCTGCGGGCCAAGCCCGGCGAGCGCGCGCCCCTTCGGTGGGCAGCTTGCCCGCGCAGCCAATGTGCTGCGGGCTACTGCCGCTCTCCAGAGTGCGGGGAACGTATTGCGCGCGCAGTGCGCGGACGCGGTTCCCCGACGCGGTCGGTCCTTTTGCCTGAGAGTTTGCGGGTGTGCCCCTTCGGCGGCGCAACCGGTGTCGGAACACCCGGTCGCACGCTCTCCCGACGCGTGCGGGCGACTGTACGCGAGCGGGTGGGCATTGTCAATTTGGGCAAAAGAATGTCGCTTCGCGACAAGCGGCGGCCCTGGGCGCCGCCGCGTCATTCGCTCCGGCAGGTGCCGGCGTGTTACTCGCCGATCGCGCGTGCGGCCGTGTCGAGTTCCTGGTTCAGCACCCGCTGTTCGTCGCCGGACAGGCCGCCGTTGTGCTGGGCCGCCATGTCGCTCGCTTCCTGGCGGATCACGTCGAGGCGGTGGTGCAACTGCGCGCCATACGGCGGCGGGTAGTAGCCGCCGTTCACGCGCGCGTCGATCCGCCGGTGCAGGTTGTCGATCCGGCCCTGGACCTCCTGCATGCGGTCGTTCGTGACGACCTGCGGATTCGGTCGGGGCGGAGGCGCCTGCCGGGCCGGCCGCTGCGGCTGCACGATGCAGGCCGCGAGCGAGGAAACCAGGACGCAGCATGCCGCTGCGCGAATCAACCGTTGCATCAAATTCTCCTGACGGATGGGTGTCGGATCGATTTTCGAGAAACGCGTCAGACCGGGCGACCGCTGACTTTCGTTCCCGCACCATTTGTAACGGAATGTTGAGACGCCATGCCACCGAGCCACCGAGCCACCGAGCCACCGAGCCACCGAGCCATCGAGCCATCGAGCCATCGAGCCACCGAGCCGACGGGGCCGTGGGCGGCAGACGCTACGGTGCGTGGCGCGTGGCGCGGGATGCCGGCCGCGGCGGCGCCGACCCGGCCGGCAACGATCAGACGATACGGCGCACGAACGGCAGCCGGCGGCCGTCGTGCTCGCTCTGCGCGGCGAGCTCGATGATCGTCATCACGTCGACCGCGTCCTGCGCGGTGACGGGGAACGGCGCGCCGTCGCGAATCGATGCGGCGAGCGCGCGGTAGAACTCCGCGTACTGGCCGTCGAGCGTCGGCACCGGACGTTCGACCTCGACGTCGCCGTCGAGCACGCGCAGCAGGCCGGGCGGATTGCCGCCGCCGAATTCGACGTCGTCGGCGGTGAGGCCCGCCTTGAGCTGGTCTTCCTGCGTGTCGAGCCCGAACTTCTGGTAGCTGCCGCGTGTGCCGTGCAGCGTGAAGCGCGCGGGCTCGATCGCCGACAGCGCGCTCGCATGCAGCGCGACGTCCTTGTCCGGATAGCCGAGCAGCAGGTGCACGAAATCGGGCGCCGTGCCGTTGTCGCGGCGCGTCTTGACGGTGGCGCTCACGGTGTCCGGCGTGCCGAACAGCGCGAGCGCCTGATCGATCAGGTGCGGGCCGAGGTCGAGCAGCAGGCCGCCGCCGCGGGCCGGCTCCTCGCGCCAGCGCGTGCGCGGCGTCGGCCGGAAGCGGTCGAAGTGCGACGCGAAGCAGGTGATGCGGCCGAGCTCGCCCGAATCGACGATCCGGCGCACGGTGAGGAAATCGCCATCCCAGCGGCGGTTGTGGAACGGCGCGAACAGCCGGCTGCGTGCGTTCGCGAGCCGCGCGAGCGCGAGCGCCTCGTCGGCGGTGAGCGTGACCGGCTTGTCGACGACCACGTGGCGGCCGGCTTCGAGCACCTGGCGCGCGAGCGTGAAGTGCGTGTCGTTCGGCGTGGCGATCACTACGCATTCGATGTCGTCGAGGCCGAGCAGCGTGTCGAGGTCGGGGACGATGCGCGCCCCCGGGTAGGCGGCGTGCGCGCGATCGGACTGACTCGTCGCGATCGCGGCGACTTCAGTGCGGCCGCTCGTGGCGATCACGGGCGCGTGGAACGTCGCGCCGGCGAAACCGAAACCCATCAAACCAATCCTGAGCAATGACGACATGGCAATTCCTGGCTGCGAAGGAAATTAAAGGATGGCGCGCCGAAACGGCACGAAGACGACCGGCTATTTTGGCATGGCGCCGCCGCTTGCACAGACGCGCCGGGCGAAACGCGCGAAGCGATGCGGCGTTTGCACAAGAAGTGCCGGCATTTTGCGCGGATTGGGCGCCGTACGGCGTGACCGCCCGGCGCGCGGTGCGCGGCGAGCCGGGGCGGCCAGCCTGCCCCGGAGTGGGCCGTCGCCGGCTACGCCGTCGCGCGGGCTGGCCGCCTCCGGCTGCCGCGGCGCGACGCGGCGCCGGCGCATGTAACGCCCTCGCACGGACAGCAGCGGGCCGACGCTGGCGGCGGCGAGCAGGTATTCCATGAGATCGATCCGGTGACGCTCAGGTGAATTGAAGCGGGCCGGCGGGTGGCGCCGGGGAGTGCGTATTGTGTCCGATCGCAGCGCGGACGGGGCCGGATTGGCCGAACGGACAGGCGCGACCACGGCGAACGGACAGTGGGTGCCCGCCCGGCAAGCCTGCCGGCCCCTGCCCTGCGGCGCACCCGAAATACACGCCGCCGACGTGTTAACATGCGCGTCCTGCCCGCGTGTCCGCTAGCTTCGCCAGCCTGCCGCGCACGGCATCCTCCCCGGCGTTCCGCCGTCAACCAGCAACACCATCCGCCATCATGTCCGCAGGCCTCAATCCCGCTCAGAATGAAGCGGTGCGCTACCTCGACGGTCCCTGCCTCGTGCTCGCCGGCGCGGGCAGCGGCAAGACCCGCGTGATCACGCAGAAGATCGCGCACCTGATCGAAGCGAAAGGCTTCGAGCCGCGCCATATCGCCGCCGTCACGTTCACGAACAAGGCCGCCGCCGAAATGCGCGAGCGCGTGTCCAAGCTGCTGGAAGGCAAGACGCTCACCACGCCCGGCAAGGAAGGCCGCAAGGTGCCCGTCAACCAGCTCACCGTCTGCACGTTCCACTCGCTCGGCGTGCAGATCCTGCGCCAGGAGGCCGAGCACGTCGGCCTGAAGCCGCAATTCTCGATCATGGATTCGGACGACTGCTTCGGGATGATCCAGGAGCAGCTCGGCACGACCGACAAGGGCCTGATCCGCAAGATCCAGAGCATCATCTCGCTGTGGAAGAACGGCCTGATCATGCCCGACGAGGCGATGGCGATCGCGGCCAACGAGGACGAGCACCAGGCCGCGCTGGTCTACCGCAACTACGTGGCGACGCTGCATGCGTACCAGGCGGTCGATTTCGACGACCTGATCCGCCTGCCTGCCGAGCTGTTCGCGAAGAACGAGCAGGTGCGCGACCGCTGGCAGAACAAGCTGCGCTACCTGCTGATCGACGAGTACCAGGACACCAATGCATGCCAGTACGAGCTGCTGAAGCAGCTCGCGGGCCCGCGAGCCGCGTTCACGGCGGTCGGCGACGACGACCAGGCGATCTACGGCTGGCGCGGCGCGACGCTGGAGAACCTCGCGCAGCTCGGCAAGGATTTCCCGAAGCTGCACGTGATCAAGCTGGAGCAGAACTACCGGTCGACGGTGCGGATCCTGACCGCCGCGAACAACGTGATCGCGAACAACCCGAAGCTGTTCGAGAAGAAGCTGTGGTCCGAGCACGGGATGGGCGATTCGATCACCGTCACGGCGTGCAATGACGAGGAACACGAGGCCGAATCGGTCGTGTTCCGGCTGTCCGCGCACAAGTTCGAGCGGCGCGCGCAGTTCCGCGACTACGCGATCCTCTACCGCGGCAACTTCCAGGCGCGGATTTTCGAGCAGGTGCTGCGGCGCGAGCGGATCCCGTACGTGCTGTCGGGCGGCCAGTCGTTCTTCGACAAAGCCGAGATCAAGGATCTGTGCGCGTACCTGCGGCTGATCGCGAACGCCGACGACGATCCCGCGTTCATCCGCGCGGTCACGACGCCGCGCCGCGGCATCGGCAACACGACGCTCGAGGCGCTCGGGTCGTTCGCGGGGCAGGCGAAGGTGTCGCTGTTCGAGGCCGTGTACATGGGCGGGATCGAGGCGCGGCTGTCGGCGCGCCAGATCGAGCCGCTGCGCATGTTCTGCGACTTCATCCAGCGCCTGACCGAGCGCGCGGACAAGGAGCCCGCGACCGTCGTGCTCGACGACATGATGGAGGCGATCCACTACGAGGCGTACCTGTACGACGCGTTCGACGAGCGGCAGGCGCAGTCGAAGTGGCAGAACGTGCTCGAATTCCTCGAATGGCTGAAGCGCAAGGGCACGAAGCCCGAGACGGAAGCCGTCGACGGCGAGGCCGACGGCTTCCACAACGCGGACGGGCTCGCCGATACCGGCAAGAACCTGCTCGGCCTGATCCAGACCGTCGCGCTGATGTCGATGCTCGAAGGCAAGGACGAGGATCCGGACGCCGTGCGGCTGTCGACCGTCCACGCGTCGAAGGGGCTCGAGTATCCGCACGTGTTCCTGGTCGGCGTCGAGGAAGGCATCATGCCGCACCGCGGCGGGAGCGAGGACGACGGCCCGATCGACAACGAACGGATCGAGGAGGAGCGCCGGCTGATGTACGTCGCGATCACCCGCGCGCAGCGCAGCCTGCACCTGAACTGGTGCAAGAAGCGCAAGCGGGCGCGCGAGACGGTCGTGTGCGAACCGTCGCGGTTCATTCCCGAGATGGGGCTCGACGAAGCGCCGCCGCCGACGCCGGAAGAGGCGCCGATGTCGCCGAAGGACCGGCTCGCGAGCCTGAAAGCGTTGCTGCAGAAGTGACGCGGCGCCGCTGTGCGCCCGACGGCGCGACGAACCGGCCGCACGAAAACGAAACCCCCGCGAAGCGCGTGCGTCGCGGGGGTTTTTTACGGATGGCCGAGCGGGAGCGTTACTTCACCGCGTTGACCATGTAATCGACGGCCGCCTTCACGTCGGCATCCGACGCGTTCGATCCGCCCTTCGGCGGCATCGCACCCTTGCCGTGCAGCGCGTAGTTGTAGACCGTATCCATCGAATCCTTCAGGCGCGGCGCCCAGTCTTCCTTGCTGCCGAACTTCGGTGCGCCGAGCACGCCGGCCGCGTGGCAGGCCTGGCAGGTCGACGCGTACAGCGCCTTGCCGGCCGTTGCCGCATCGGCGCCGGCCGGGGCGGCCGCGGGCTTTTCGCCGGCCTTCGGGATCGCGGCGATCGCCGCCATGGCGGCGGCGGCCTGCGCGTTCGACGCGTCGGCGCCCGACGCGGGTGCGCCGCTGGCGGGCTGCGCCGCATTGGCGGCCGGTGCGGCCGGTTCGGGGAAGTTCGCGCCGTCGTTGTTCGCCATGTAGACGATCGCGCGCGCGATTTCATAGTCGCTGACGTCGTCGGGGCTCGTGCCGCCGCGCGCCGGCATCGCGCCCTTGCCCGCGAGGGCCGTCTTCAGCAGCGTGTCGAAGCCTTGCGAGATGCGCGGCGCCCAGTCGTCCTTGTTGCCGAACTTCGGCGCGCCGGCGGCGCCGGTGCCGTGGCAGGTTACGCAGACGGCCTTGTAGACTTCCTCGCCCGTCTTGTACGTGCGGGGCGCGTTGGCGTCCTTCACGTCGACCTTCGCGATCGGGGCGATACGTGCGGCGACCTGCTCGTCGGACAGCGCGTCCGTGCCGGCGCCGGAACGGAACGCATGGTTCGCGTAATTGGCGAACAGGACGATCAGGACGATCGGAATCGCGAACGACGCGATGATGACGGCAATCAGCTGCCCAGGGGTTTTGACGGGAGATTCGTGGGGTGCTTCGCTCATGCTTGCCTCGTCTCCGTGAATAGGAATTGTGAGCGCGGTGCAACGGCAAAATGGCAGTCCAATGAAGCACGGACGATTATAGACGGAACGTTTACATCACGGCGAGCGATGCGATGGCGCGTGTTTACCCGCACGCAGGCTCGCCCGACGGCGATTCGGCGGGCGAGGTGGACGCGTCATGGGAAACCGGGTATCCTTGCCGTCTTGCCAATCGTGGGCGGCCTGTATATGGGGTCGCTTCACTGTCTCACGCGCCCGTAGCTCAATGGATAGAGTACTGCCCTCCGAAGGCAGGGGTTGCTGGTTCGATCCCAGCCGGGCGCGCCAAGCCTAGTCAGGCTTTCAGCGGTTTCTTCCCTTCGTCGGACAGACTCATTGCAGCTAAATTGCAGCTAGCATCGGCGCCGCTCGGCCGTCAACGGCCTGACCCAATGCGCCAAGTGATCGGCTGACAGGTGCGCGTACCGCTGCACCATTTCCAGCGTTTCCCAGCCGCCCAGTTCCTTCAACACCTGTAGCGGCGTGCCGCGTTGGGCGACACTGTTTATGCAGACTCGGCCGCTTGAGGCGGCGATGTCGTTCTGGACCGGCATGTTGCAGTTCCCCGCGTTTGAATCGTCACGCCACAGGCTTGCCACTGCTTCCTGTCGGCGAATAATGGGCGTTTTAAATGCTAGTTTTCCATTATTTGGGAAAGAAAATTGGCCTCCTAGACTCTTCATACGTCCTCCTCGTGCCTGAGTACGGACGGTTCCTTGCCCCGGTCACGGTCCCCCTGTGGCCGGGGGTTTTTGAATCGAGGCTTGGCTTGTTGCGACCAGGTGCAGACGCCGAGATGTGGACTATGCCTGCGGCCTGCGGGACGCAGCCGAGCCCTTGGCGACGTCGGCGCGGAACCCATATGCGCAATTGTGACCCGCCTCGTCTGCCCGCAAAAACGAGCGATTTTTATGCACTCATGCGCCCGGCGCTCGGGGGCCGTCTGGCGCGGGCTGCGCGGAGATTGGCGGGCCGATTCCTTGACGTACTTTTATGCGCCTTGGTTATGCAGTCTCGATAGCGTTGCTCGCGCCACAATCCAATGCTGGTTTTCCGGCTGGTCACTTTGCGGGTTTTGCCGTGTCTCGTCGTTCGATAGCCTCTCGTTTGCTCTCCGGCAGTCGTTCATAGAGCGCGTCGACTTCACGCGGATCCGTGATCATCGTCGTCCCGAACGTCAAGTTCACCAGGGTGCACACTTTCGTTTCCGATTACGCGGACAATGTCCGGGGCGCGCTGGATCTTGGGCCTCAGTCCCTTTTGTACGAGAGACGCGATGTCTGAATCGATGTGCTTCCCTGATTCGCCGAGCGGGACATACAACTTCGGTACGGCGAGACGACGCATCGGAGGCCGGGCACGCGCAGGGCGGCGGTCCATCGCCCGAACAGCCGCGCGGAATGGGCTCACATCACCGCATCACATGCATGCGCGCTTCGGTAACCTGTCGATCGACGCTTCCCGTGCCGAAACGGTTGTCCGGTCGCGACATGCGACGCGCGTGCCGGGCCGCCGCCTCGACGGCCGGACGCGATGAATGTCCGCCGCCTTGCCCAGCCTTTCATGACGACGCTTGCTTCCGACGAATCCGCGTGCGTTCAACACGCCGCGACCTTGTGCCAGAGCGGACGGTTTGCCGACGCGCTATCGCGCGTCGCGCCGCTGCTCGATGCGCCCGCGGCGGACGTCGCGGCGCTGCACGTCGCGGCCGTGTGCGCGCTGGGCCTGAACCGGTTGGCCGACGCCGAGGCGTGGTGGCGGCGCGCGATCGATGCCATGCCGGCGTTCGATCCGCCGTACGAAGGCCTTGGCGCGCTACTTGTGTCGCAGGGGCGGCTGCCCGAGGCGGAGGCGGTCGGCCGCCGGCAATTGGCGTCCGTCACGCCGCTACGCGCGTCGCACCATCACCGGCTCGGCAAGGTGCTCGAAGCGCTCGGCCGGCTCGACGAGGCCGAACAGGCATTCGGACAGGCACTGTCGATCGAGCCGCGCTCGCCCGACGTGCTGACCGATCTCGGCAACCTGCTCCGCGTCCTTGCCCGGCCGGCGGAGGCGGAGCTCGCGTATCGGCTCGCGATCGCCGTTCGCGCCGATCACGTACTCGCGCACGCGAATCTCGGCGCGATTCTCGTCGACATGCAGCGGCTGCCGGAAGCGGAGGCGGCCAGCCGGCAGACCCTTGCGCTGTGTCCGGATCATCCGGAAGCGCATTACAACCTCGGCATCGCGCTGCAGAACCTCGACCGCCTGCCCGAAGCGGAAGCGGCCTATCGCGACGCCGTCCGCTGCCGGCCCGACCTGCCGCAGGCGCACAACAATCTCGGCTGCGTCCTGCGTGCGCAGGGCCGCCACGACGAAGCGGCCATCGCGTTCGCCGACGCGCTGGCGCTCGCGCCGCAGATGGCCGAAGCGCACTACAACCTCGGCACGACGTTCGCGCATGCGGGCCGCCTCGACGAAGCCGAGCGCGAATACCGCCGCGCGCTCGAGCTGCGCGCCGACTACGACGACGCGCGCTTCGGGCTGGCGACGCTGCTGCTCAGCCGCGGACGGTTCGAGGAAGGATGGCGCCGCTACGAATCCCGCTACGAGCAGTCGACGTTCGTGCATCGCCGGACCCGCGAGGTGCTGCGGTGCGCGCAATGGCAAGGCGAGCCGCTGGCCGGCAAGACGTTGCTGGTCTGGCAGGAGGACGGCCTCGGCGACATGCTGCAGTTCAGCCGCTATTTCGCGGAATTTCGCGCGCGGCAGGCGGCGCGCGTGGTGTTCGCGTGCCAGCCGGCGCTGCATCGGCTGATGGAGACGGTCGACGGCGTCGACGCGGTGCTCGATCACGAGACGGCCACCGCGCAGGTCGCGCAATTCGATTACTGGACGAGCCTGTTGAGCGCGCCGATGCACGCCGGCACGACGCTCGACACGATCCCGCCGCCGGTGCGGTTCGTCCCCGATCCGGCGCGCGTCGCCCGCTGGGGAGCGCGACTCGATGTGCTGCCGGCCGGCCCGCGTATCGGCCTCGTGTGGAAAGGCAATCCGAAGCATCACAACGATGCGCACCGCTCGCTGCCGTCGCTGGCGTTGCTGACGCCGCTGTGGAGCGTGCCGGGCGTGAATTTCGTGAGCTTGCAGAAGGGGCAGGGCGAGGACGAGGCGCGGCATCCGCCGGGCAGCTTGCCGTTGCTGCACCTGGGCTCGGAGATCGACGATTTCGCCGATACGGCCGCGATCGTCGCGCAACTCGATCTCGTGGTGTCCGTCGACACGTCGACCGCACATCTGGCCGCATCGCTCGGCAAGCGTTGCTGGGTGCTGCTGCCGAATCAGGACGTGGACTGGCGGTGGATGCACGACCGTGAGGATTCGCCGTGGTATCCGGGCACGGTGCGGCTGTTCCGGCGCGGGCGCGAAGAAAGCTGGATTCGGCTGGCCGAGCGGCTGAGGGGGGCGTTTGCTGCGCATTTTGCAGTCGCACGCGTGACGGCGGACGAAACGGCGCGTAGCGTCTGACGTGACGGCACGCGCGGCACGGGCGCGACGACACGGCATACTGCGCGAAACGCGACCGTGCTGCCGCTGCTTATCAGATCAATCGAGGCCCTCGTGGAAAACATCATCATCGTCGGCTCCTCCGGTCACGCCAAGGTCGTGATCGACATCGTCGAACAGGCCGGCCGGTACCGGATCGCCGGGCTGGTCGATTCGTTCCGGACTCCCGGCGAGCAGACGCTCGGCTACGCGGTGCTGGGCGCCGAGCGCGATTTGCCGCAACTGGTCGACCGGCACGGGATCGTCGGGCTGCTGGTCGCCATTGGAGACAATCATGCACGCGAGGCCGTGACGGCCGGGCTTGCGGCGCTCGTGCCGGGCCTGCCGCGCGTGTCGGCGGTGCATCCGGCCGCGTGCGTCGGCAAGGCGTCGACGATCGGCGCGGGCACGGTCGTGATGGCCGGCGCGGCAATCAACCCGAGCTGTTCGATCGGCGAAGGCTGCATCGTCAACACGAACGCGTCGCTCGACCACGATGGCGTGATGGCGGATTTCTCGAGCCTCGCACCGGGCGTCGTCACGGGCGGCAACTGCCGGATCGGCCGCGGCGCGGCGATCGGCCTCGGCGCGATGCTGCGGCACCGGATTGCGGTCGGCGAGCACAGCGTCGTCGGCGCGGGCGCGGTCGTCCTGCACGACGTCGAGCCGTACACGGTGGCGTACGGCAACCCGGCGCGCCGGATCCGCGCGCGCGCGGCCGACGAGCGTTACCTGTAGATGCGGCGGGTCAGAGGGCGATCAGCTCGACGATGCGGCGGACCATGTCGTCAGTGAGCGCCGGGTAGATCGGCAGGCACAACACCTTGCGCGCGGCCTCCGTTGCGACCGGCAGGTTGTCGCGGCTGGCGGACGGCAGCCCGCGGTACATCGGAAATTCCGAAATCAGCGGATGGAAGTAGCGGCGCGCGTACACGTCGTAGTCGCGCAGCTTCTGGTACAGCGCATCGCGGTCGAGCGGATAGTCTTCGTCGACGAGGATCGCGAAATACGCGTGGTTCGCGACGGTCTGGCCGCCGCGCGGCACGCAGCGGATGCCGCGCACGTCGGCCAGCAGCGTGCGGTACAACGCATCGATCTCGCGGCGGCGTGCGAGTGCGCCGTCGATATGCTGCAACTGCAGCATCCCGAACGCGGCGTTGATTTCGCTCATCTTGCCGTTGATGCCAGGTGCGACGACGGTGACCTCGTCGACGAAACCGAAGTTCTTCAGGTGGTCGATCCGCTGCTTGGTCTTCGCGTCGGGGCAGATGATCGCGCCGCCTTCGAACGTGTTGAACACCTTCGTCGCGTGAAAGCTCAGCACCGACAGGTCGCCGTGCGCGAGCACGCTGCCGTCGGCGTTCTGCACGCCGAACGCGTGCGCCGCGTCGTAGATCACGCGCAGGTTGTAGTTGTCGGCGATCTTCTGGATCGCGTCGACATCGCACGGGTTGCCGTAGCAATGCACGGGCATGATCGCGGTGGTTTGCGGCGTGATCGCCGCCTCGATGCGCGCGGGGTCGAGATTGAGCGTGCCGGGCGCGACGTCGACGAATACCGGTTTGATGCCGTTCCACAGCAGCGAATGGGCGGTCGCGACGAACGAGTACGGCGTCGTGATCACCTCGCCGGTAATGCGCAGCGCCTGCAGCGCGGTGACGAGCGCGAGGGTGCCGTTCGCGAACAGCGACAGGTACGGCACGCCGAGATAGTCGCACAGCGCGCGCTCGAACTGCTGGTGGAACGGGCCGCCATTCGTCAGCGTGCGGCTTTCCCAGATCTTCTCGAGATACGGCAGGAATTCCGCGAGCGGCGGCAGGTGCGGTTGCGTGACGTAGATGCGTTCGTGCGGCAGTTGCGCGACGGACGATGCGGGCAGGCTGGCGGTCATGGTGGTCTCTCTCGATAACGCGCGGCGCTCAGGCGTCGGCCGCGGCCTGTGCGGTCGTCACGTCGTCGAACAGCGGCGTGTCGAATGCGGTGACGGGCTCTCCCGCGCACCAGCGGGCCCACATCGTGCGCAGCGCCGACGACAGCCCGGCCGCGACGACGGCCGGGCGGAACGCGGCGGACGCTCCGCAGCGCGCGCGCAGGCCGGCGCGAAGCGCCTGTAGCGCGGCGGTGTCGCGGCTGAGCGCCAGCGCCCTCGCGACGAAATCGTCCTCGTCCGTCGCGATGTACGCATCGAGCCCGACATGCTGCAGCCAGCCCGCGCTACCGCGCCCGGCCATCGTCGCGCCGGGGATCGTCACGGTCGGCACGCCCATCCATAGCGCATTCAGCGTCGTCGTCGAACCGGTGTACGGGAACGCGTCGAGGCAGAGGTCGACGCCGTGGTGCTGCTGCATGTAGACGGGGATGTTCGAGCGCCGGTGAAACGTCAGGCGGTTGGCGTCGATGCCCGCCGCGGCGAACCATTCGGTCAGGACGCGCTGGTCGCCGGCATTGCCGATTGCGCCGAGCGCCATGCGGGCGGCCGGATCCGCGTGCAGCACGCGCGCCCAAACCTCGATCACGTGCGGGCTCAGCTTGTTCAGGCGGTTGAAGCTGGCGTAAGTCGTATAGCCGTTGTGCAGCGCCGGCAGCACGTTCACGGGCGGACAGTTCGGCGGCGGCATGAACGGCGCGATCGCCGGCAGCCGCACGAGCTGCTCGACGAACTGGTCGTCGAATGCGCCGTGCGGCGCGACGAAGCGGTCCGTCAGGTAGTAGTCCATTGCGGCGAGCCCGGTCGTGGCCGGATAGCCGATCCACGATGCCTGAACCGGCGCCGCGCGCTGCGCGAGCGCAACGAGCCGGTTGCGGCCGGTATGGCCCGACAGGTCGATCACGATGTCGATGCCGTCGTTGCGCACGCGTTCGAGGAAGGCCGTGTCGCTCATGCCGGCGACATTGCGCCAGGTCGTCGCGTGGGCCTTGAAACGCTCGGACGTGTGATCTTCCTCGAAGTGATTGTGGTAGAAGTGCATCGCAACGCCGGGATCGGCCGCGAGATGCTCGATCACGGGCACCGCGTAGGAGGCGACCGCGTGGCTGAACAGGTCGCCCGACACGAAGCCGACCTGCAGCTTGCGCGCCGGGTCGCGCGGGTTTGAGAACACCGCCGCGCGCTTGCGCTTGTGATTGCCGTAGCGCTCGCCGAACTTGCGGTGTGCCGCAACGAGCGTCTGCGGATCGAAGTCGCTGCTGTGCGCGATACAGAACAGCATGCTGCTGTGGGTGATGCTGTCGGTCGGGTTGATTTCGATCGAGCGCTTCAGCCAGCCTATCGCTTCCTGCGTTGCGCCCTGTTCGAGCAGCACGAAGCCGAGCGTGCCGCACGGTGCAGCGGCGCCGGGCGCAAGCTCGACCGCCCGTCGGCAGGCCGCGATCGCTTCATCCGTGCGGCGCAGCGCGAATAGCACGAGACCGCGAATCCGGAAGGCCTCCGGGTGATCGGGCTGAAGCTCGAGCAGGCGCGTGCACTGCTCGTCGGCCTCCGCGAGACGGTTCATCATCCGCAGCGTATCGGCGAGCAGCATGCGCACGAGTAATTCATCCGGCAGCAATTCGATCGTACGAAAGCCGGCCTCGATCATCTCTGCGAAGCGGCCTTCCCGATGAAGCGATGCGGACAGCGCGCGCCAGCATGCGCCGTCTTTCGGGTAGTCGGCGACCAGTTGCCGCGCAAGCGCGGTGGCTTCCGCGTGCTTGTTCCTGTCGAACAGCGCCGCGTGCTTTTGCAGCAGCGTCTGATTGGGGCGACGGATCGGCTTGCCGGCGTCGCGCTGTTCGGCCGTCGCGCCGGCCGCGATTTCCAGGACGATCGCCGTGTCGATGTCGCTCGGGGCCGTGACCGCTGCCGTCGCGAGCACGACGGCGGGCGACGCCAATTGCGCGATCAGCCCGTCGAGCGCCGGGCCGTGCACGCCGCGCTGCTGCGCGATTTCGACCGCGATCCACGCGGCGGCCGTTTGCCCGGTGCGATGCAGCGCATGAATGTAGCTGACCCAGTAGTAGCCGTTGTCCGGGTTCGCGCCGATGGCGGCTTCGAAATGCGGCACCGCGTCGGCCGCCCGGCCCGTATCGACCATCAGCACCGCGAGGTTGTAATGTGCATCGCCATGCGCGGGCACCGCGTCGAGGATGGCCTCGTACAGCGCCCGGGCGTCGTCGAACGCGCCGCTGCGCTGGCGCTCGAGCGCGTTCTCCATGACGAGCGCAATGTCCTGCGCAAGCTGCTGTTCAGGCGTGAGCGCGGCGGAGGCGGGCGGTTCGGTCGAGAACATGATGAAATCTGCGGAAAGTCGGTCGATACCATTATCGGTAGCGGGTCGTCGCGCCGATGCCGCGAGGTGACGGGAAAAGCCCGGTCAGTTTGGCCGATTGACCGGTCGGCTCAAGCCGGGCGGTGCTGCCGGCAGTGCCTAAAAAAACGCCCGCACGAGGCGGGCGGGGAGGCGAACGAGCACGCCCTCACATCAGCGCGTAGTTCTTGTTGTCGGGTGGGCGGCGCGCATGTCGAGCACGCCGCGCGGCGCGTCTTAACGGCTCGCGATGCTCTGGTACTGGCCGACGGCCTGCACGCGGCTCATCGCCGCCTGGTATTCGTCGGTCAGCTCCTGCTGCGCGCGTTGCGCGTCGGCGAAGATGCGGTCGTTGCTGACCTGCATGCGGCGGATTGCGGCGATGCCGACGGGCGGCTGGTCGGTCGAGAGCAGCGCGACGAGCTGCCAGCGCGCATCGGCGAGGCGCACGGCCTCGGCCCAATCTGCCATCGTGGCCGCATGTTCGATCGAGTCGGTCAGCGCGTCGATCCGGGCGATCAGTTCGGTCTGTTCCATCGGGGCTCTCCTGTCCGGCTAGCGGTCAGCTCTTGTTGTTCGCCAGCGCGCCGCCGCTGTTCGCGCCGCCGAACAGCTGGGTCAGGTATTGCGAGTTGGTGTTCATCGTCGCCATCAGCGTGTTGAGCGCGGTGAACTGCGCCTGGTACTGGGTGGTCAGCTGTGCTGCGTAGTTCGTCAGCGTCGTCTGCTGCTGGGCGACGTTCTTCAGATCGTTGCTGAGCGCGGTCGTGCGCGCGGCGATCAATCCGTTCGTCTTCGTGTAGTTCGTGATATTCGTCGTCAACTGCTCGCCGATCCCGTTCGTCGAGTTGAACAGGGACGCGACGCCCGTCGGATTGTTCTGCAGCGCGCCGTTGAGCGCGGTACTGTCGACCTTCAGCGTGCCGTCGGCCTGCAGCGTGACGCCGATCGACGCGAGGTTGACCGTCGAGCCGTTGGTGTTCACGCCGCTCGCGACGATCGACGCGAGCGCGTTCTTGATCGTGTTGAGCGTCGAGTCGCCGAGCAGCGGGCCTTGCGACGACGCGCCGGACGTGAAGCTCGACAGCGAGCCCATCGTCGTGACGAGCGTGTTGTAGAGCGTCGCGAAGTTGTTGATCGCGGCGGCCTGGGATTTCGTGTCGGTCGCGACCGTCAACGTTTGCGGCTGCGTGGCGCTGACGGCGGCGCTGGTCAGGTTCAGCGTGACGCCGGTGATCGCGCTCGTCACGGTGTTGCTCGCGCTCGTGCCGGCGATCCCGTTGATCGTGAACGCGGCGTCCTGCGCGGCCGTGCTCTGCTTCCACGCGGCGCTGCCGTTCGCGGACGTGATCGTCGATTGGCCGCCCGTCGTGCTGGCCGTCGACGTGACGCCGAGGCTGGACAGGCCGTTGTCGCCCGCGACGTTGCTGAGCGCGACGCCGATCGTGCTCGCCGCGCCGGTCGGCGTCGAGCTGAGCACGAGGTGCGCGCCGTCGCTGCCGTTGACGACCGACGCGACGATGCCCGGGTTGCCGGTCGCGGTGTTGATCGCGGCGGCGATGCCGGACAGCGTGTTGTTGGTGTTGTTCACGTCGACCGTGAACGACTGGCTGCCGAGCGACAGCGTCATCGTGCCGGTGCCGAGCGCGGTCGACGCGCCGAACGCGGCCGACGACAGCGATTGCGACGTCGCGATCTGCGTGACGCCGACCGAATAGCTGCCGGCCACCGCGCCGGCGCCCGCGGTCGCGGTGAGGCCGGTGCCGCTCGCGGTCGCGGTGAAGGTGTTCTGCAGCGAGCCGTTCGACAGCGTCGTGAGGCTGGCCTGCAGTGCGCTCAGTGCGGCCGACAGCGCGCCGTACGCGGAAATCTGGGTGTTGTCGCTGCTTTGCTGCGCGTTGAGCGCGGCGGCCTGACCGGCGGTTTTCGCATTGACGAGTGCCGTCACGAGCGAGTTGACGTCCATCGACGAGTTGCCGGTCGAACCGCTGATGATCGATTGGGCAGCCTGTTGCAGCTGGCTGTTGGCCGAGTTGTTGGCGGCAGTGACGGCGGAATTGATCGTCGACATCGTGTTGCTCCGTGCGGCGGGTGATCCGGGAAATTCTGGATGAAGACCTGGCGGCGGAGCGAGGCCCCGCGCGCCAAGTGACTGCGGCCGGGCCGCGCGTTACGCGGGGCCCGGCCGTGGGTTGCTACGCGATTACTGCAGGAGCTTCAGGACCTGCTGCGGCAGCGAGTTTGCCTGTGCGAGCACCGAGATGCCTGCTTGCTGCAGCACCTGGTTCTTCGACATGTTCGCGGTTTCCTGCGCGAAGTTCGCGTCGGTGATCTGCGACTGTGCCGACGACAGGTCGGTCGATTCTGCCTGCTGCGCCGTGGCGATTGCCGTGAAACGGTTTTGTGCCGCGCCCAGTGCCGCCTGCACGTTGTTCACCGTCTGCAGCGCGTTGTCGATCGACACCATCGCGACGTTCGCACCGCTGACCGTGCTGATGTCGAGGTTCGACACGGTAGCCGGTTTGTTGACGGCGTTGATCTGGCTGATCGCGTTGGTGATTGCCGTCTGTTGTGCCGCGGAGGTGCCCGCGCCGGTTGCGCCGGTCTGCAGCGTCAGATTGCCAACTGCCGTGCCGGTGCCGGTGGTTGCGTTTGCGCCGAACACCGACTGTGCAACGGTTTGCGAGATGGAGCCGCCGTTCTGGTCGGTGAACGTGTAGCCACCCTTACCGTCGGACAGCACGTTGATCGCGGTGATCGTTGCGCCCGAACCGGTGTACGCACCGTTGTTGTCGAGCGACAGACCCGTTACCGTACCAACCGTCTGGCCCTTCTGCACCAAGCCGCCGCCGATCTTCGCAGCCGACATGCTCTGGCTCAGGTCCAGCGAAATCGTCTGGCCGACGTTCGCGCCGACCTGGAACGACACGATGCCTGCCGAGCCGTCGAGAATGTTCGTGCCGTTGTACGTCGTTTGCGACGCGATACGGTTCACTTCCTGGATCTGCTGCGAAACTTCCTGCTGCAGTGCTGCCTGGTCGGTCGTGGACATCGTGCCCGTCGACGCCTGGACGGCCAGCTGGCGGATACGCTGCAGGCTGTTCGTCAGCGACGACAGTGCGCTCGAAGCCGTTTGAATCATCGACACGCCGTCGTTGGCGTTCGACACGCCCTGGTTCAGACCGTTGATCTGGGTCTGCATCCGGGTCGAGATCGCGAGGCCTGCTGCGTCGTCCGCTGCGCTGTTGATGCGCTTGCCCGACGACAGGCGCGTGATGGCCTGGGACAGGGCGTTTTGCGAGCCGTTGAGGTTCTGCTGTGCAACCAGCGAGTTGATGTTGCTGTTAATTCCGAGCATGGAAAAATCTCCTGTGTAAGCCGAAAGCCCTGGAAAGCCGTTTTGGCGTCGGCGGAAGCACTCGTTCATTGCTGGCCGCCTCAGAGCAGGATTTCGGCGTACCAAAACAAAACTTGAGGGGCGCTTGCAGATTCGGCCCGATTTTTTATCCTTCTTTGTCAATTCGGACCGGCGCAGCGCGGCGCCGAGTTAAACGGGGCAGAAACCGGCGCTGAGACGCAGTCGCGACGCTGTGCACACACGACCGACAAAAGGGTGGTTTTGTCTGTGATTCCCTGCTATGATGGCGGGCTGAATTGAGATTTTCTGTCACGCCTTTGCCGGTTTCGGCATGTCTGCTGGCAGTCAAACGCGGCGCTGCACGCGGTTGTGAAGCGTACTCGCGGTGCTTTCCGCCTCTCTTTTCCGGCCTCCGAGGCCGTATTTCCGCTCGTTTCGCCTGTTGTGGGGACGCTCGGATGGCCGGTGCGTGGCGCTTGGCCGCTACGTTTTTGACCGTTTAAGCAATTTAGGAACGACATGACGACGATTCTTCTGAAAGAAAACGAGCCGTTCGAAGTGGCGATTCGCCGCTTTCGTCGCGCTATCGAAAAAAATGGCCTGATCGCTGAACTGCGCGAACGCCAGTCTTACGAAAAGCCGACCGCAGTCCGCAAGCGCAAGAAGGCAGCAGCCGTCAAGCGCCTGCACAAGCGTCTGCGCAGCCAGATGCTGCCGAAGAAGCTCCACTAAGAGCGTCTGCCGGTTCGCCGCAAAACGGCGGAGTGTGCCTCGAAAGAGGCCGCTCCGCCGTTTTGCTTTGGCGGGCCGGGAAAATCCCGAGGCCATTGCGGCGTGGGTGTTCCCGTCGGCTGGCGAGACCCTGCGGCCAGCGGGTTGCGGCCGCCGGCCGCGGCGTTCAGAAATCGATCTTCGCGCTCAGGCTCACCGTGCGCGGGTCGCCCGGCTTCACGTAGTCCGCGTACTGGTATTCCCAGTAACGGCGGTTCAACACGTTGTCGATCGATGCGCGCAGCGTCACGTCGTGCCGTCCGACCCGCGTCAGGTAACGCGCGCCCGCGTTGACGACGAGAAAGCCCGGTGCGTCGAGACCGCCGGCCGCGCGCAGCGGCGTCGCGCCGGTGAATTTCGCGTCGACGCCGAGCGTCAGCCCCGGCACGCCCGGCACCGCATAGCCGAGGTCGCCGGCGAGCACGAAGCGCGGCGCGCCGGCCACGCGGTTGCCATTGTTGCCGATCCCGTTCGCGTACCACGCGTCGAGCAGCATCGCGTCGACGCCCGCGTTCCAGTGCGCGCCGAATTTCGCGCGCGCGCCGACCTCGATCCCCTGAATGATCGATTCGCCGTCCTGCACGTAGACGTTCGCGGCGTTCGCGTATTCGGCGCTGCGCTCGATGCGGAACAGCGCGGCCGTCGCGCTCCAGCGCGCGTGCTCGCTCTTGATCCCCAGCTCGTACTGCTTGCTGCGCAACGGCTTGAGCACCTGGCCCGCGTTCGCGTAGACGTCGTTCACGCGGCTGCCGGGCTCGAGCGACTCGGCGTAGCTCGCGTACGCGGTGGTCGTCGGCGCGAGCTTGAACATCACCGCGAAGGTCGGCGTCGCTACGCCGTTCTGGCGATAGCCGGGGGCCTCGGCGCCGCTCGCCTGGAACGCGCGCTGCGCGTAGTTCATGTAGCGCACGCCGGCCAGCACCGACCAGCGCTCGGTCAACTGCACGGTGTCGCTCGCGAACAGCGATTTCTGCACGATCTCGCTCGTGCGGTACTGGATGAAACCGTGCGGACTCTCGTAGCGGTACGGATTCGGCGCATAGAGGTTGCCGGCGCCGAGCGGCACGAACACGCTGTTCGCCGAATAGTCGTTCGCCTGCTTCTGCCACGACGCGCCGAGCACGATCTGGTGGCTGAACGGGCCCGTGCGTACCTTGCCCTCGACCATCGCGCGCCACTGGCTGAAGCGGTGATCCTCCATGCCGACGTAGCGGCTGTCGGTGTAGTTGCCGGCCGCGTCCTGCAGGTAGAGCGTGCTTTCGTTACGCCGGCGCGTCGCCTTGCTGTAGCTGTACGTGACGTCGAGCTGCCAGTCGGGCGCGAGCTGGTATTGCAGCCCGGTCGTATAGAGCTGCAGGTTCGTGTTCAGGTACTGGTCCTTGCCGCCCAGGTTCGTCGATCCGCCGCTGATCGTCGCGGGCAGCGCGCCGCCCGGATAGCTGCCGGTGAAGATCGACGGCGTCTGGCCCGTCGTGCGGCGGTCCTGGTACAGCGCGCCGAACGACACGGACAGGTCGCGCGTCAGGTTCGCCTGCAGCGCGAGCGACACGCTGTCGCGGCGGATGTTGCCGTCGTTGTAGGTCTTGCCTTCCTCGTGGGTCGCATTCAGCCGCGCGCCGAACATGTGGTCGGGCCCGAAGCGCTGGCCGAGATCGACATGCTCGGTCCACACGTTGGTGCTCCGGTAACCGATGTCGACGCTGCGCACCGGTTCGGCGCCCGGCTGCTTCGTCACGTAGTTGACGACGCCGCCCGGCGTCACGAAGCCATACAGGAAGCCGCCGAGCCCCTTCAGCAGTTCGACGCGATCGAGCTGCTCGTACGGCATCGTGATGCCGTACGTGACGAACGGCAGTCCGTCGATCTTGTAGCCGTTCTGCCAGTCGAGCTGCATGCCGCGCACCGTCATGTAGCTGGCCCAGGCGCTGTAGGCGCCGCTGTTGTCCGACACCGAAGCGTCGTTCGCGAACACGTCGCCGAGCTTGTACGGCTGGCGGGCCTCGAGCTCTTCCGACGTGACGATGGTCGTCGAGAACGGCGTGTCGAGCTGGCGGCGGGTGCCGAGCGCACCCGTCGAGATCGTGTCGGTCAAGTGTTGCGGCGAATCATGCGCGGCCGTGATGTTGAGGGCGGGCAGTACCGCGGCGTCGCCGGGCGAATCGTCTGCGTGCGCGAGCGACGCGGCAAGGCAGGCGAGGGCGGCGGCCACGCGGCGTGGACGGACAGGCGGGCGGGCGAGGCAGACGGTCATGGCGAGCGAGTAAAAATGCGAGTAAGAATCATTCGCATTGCGTTAAAATGTCGCGCATCGTATCAAAACCCGCCAACCGCGCAACAATTCCATGCCGCGTACAAGGGCATCCGGCCTCGCCGGGCCCGACCGGATGATCGTTGCGCGGCGCTCGCCATGAAATGAACTGCATCCCGTCGAATCGGGGCCGCCGCTCGTGCCGGCCCGCTTTTCTTGCGCCGCGCACGCGATGAACGCGTTCCTGCGACCGTTTCTCGTGCGCCTGCACCGCTGGTTCGGGCTCGCCATCGCGCTGTTCCTGTTCGTCGCGGGGCTCACCGGCGCGCTGATCGCGTGGGACCATGAACTCGATGCGGCGCTGAACCCGGATTTCTATACCGCGCGCAGCGGCGCGGCGCCACTTGCGCCGCTCGAGCTCGCGGCGCGCATCGAGGCCGCCGATCCGCGCGTGCAGGTGACCTACCTGCCGCTCGCGATCGAACCGGGGCACACGCTGCAGGCGGGCGTGATGCCGCGTACCGATCCGGCGACCGGCCAGCCGTACGCACTCGGTTTCAGCCAGATCGCCGTCGATCCCGCGACCGGCACGGTGCAGGGCCGCCGCGAATGGGGCGCGCCGTCGCTCGCGCGGCTCGACCTGATGCCGTTCATCTACCGGCTGCACTACTCGCTGTTCCTGCCCGTGTACGGCGGGATCAATTTCGGGTTCTGGGTGATGGGCGTCGTCGGCATCGTGTGGGCGATCGACAGCCTGATCGCGCTCGTGCTCGCGTTTCCGAACCTGAAAAGCTGGCGCAAGTCGTTCGCGTTCCGCGTGCGGCGCGGCGGCTATCCGCTCGTGTTCGACCTGCACCGCTCGGGTGGCGTGTGGGTGTGGGGGCTGCTGCTCGTCGTCGCGGTCACGTCGATTTCGATGAACCTTGCCGTGCCCGTCGTGCGCCCGCTGGTCTCGCTGGTGTCGCCGCTCGCCGAAACGCCGTACACGAATCCCGAACATTTCCCGCCGGCCCCGCCGGGCAGCCCGGTGCTGCCGCGCGAGCGGATCGTCGAGATCGCGCGCTCGGCCGGCCGCGACGCGGGGATCGCCGCGCCGCCGGGCGCGCTG
Organism: Burkholderia sp. ABCPW 11; assembly: GCF_001523445.1. NCBI lineage: Bacteria > Pseudomonadati > Pseudomonadota > Betaproteobacteria > Burkholderiales > Burkholderiaceae > Burkholderia > Burkholderia sp. ABCPW 11. The sequence goes on from NZ_LOVM01000049.1 coordinate 162,075, forward strand.
CTGTTCGCCCCTGCGATGAACGCTTACGCGGTCGGGTTCTTCACGCCCGGCAACGACCATGGCGACGTCGGGCTCGGCAACGCGTGGCTGTACTGGAATGCGGTGACCGGCAAGCCCGTCGCGGCGCAGGTGCCGGGCCGAGGTTCGGCCGGCGACCTGTTCATGCAGGCGCAGTTTCCGCTGCACTCGGGGCGGATCGCCGGTGTCGCCGGACGTGTCGCCGTGAGCATGCTCGGCATCGTGATCGCGATGCTGAGCGTGACGGGCGTCTACATCTGGGTGAAGAAGCGCAGCGCACGCGTGCGAGCTGCGCGAAGCGCGCGGGCGGTCGTATCGGCGTCGTCGCGCGCGGCGCGATAAAGGCCGAACGGCAAGTAACCTGCGGCAGGCGGACGGTGCCACCGCCGCAGGGTGGCGGCGCGGCGTCCGACCGAGTTTGCACCGGCGCCGTCACCCCGCCTGGCGCAGGCGTGCCGGCTGCTTGCCGCCGAGCGCCGCGCATCGTGCGTGGCAAGGGCAGCCGGCTTCGTGATCGTTGACCATGCCGGTCGCCTGCATCAGCGCATAGCAGATCGTCGAGCCGACGAACTTGCAGCCGTACGCCTTCAGCGCCTTGCTGAGCGCGTCGGACTGTTCGGTGGACGCGGGCGCGTCGCGGTACGACTGCCACGCATTCTGAACCGGCGTGTCGCCGACGAACGACCACAGGAACGCGGCGAGCGACCCGTGCTCTTCCCGGATGCGCTGCACCGCGCGCGCGTTGATCACCGCCGATTCGACCTTCGCGCGGTTGCGCACGATGCCCGGGTTCTCCAGCAATTTCTCGATGCGCTTGGGCGTGAAGCGCGCGACGGCGTCGACGTCGAAATCGGCGAATGCTTCGCGATAGCCCGCGCGCTTGTTCAGGATCGTCGACCACGACAGCCCGGCCTGCGCGCCTTCCAGGATCAGCATTTCGAACAAGTGGCGATCGTCGTGCGACGGCACGCCCCACTCGGTATCGTGATAGTGAGCGTCCGCTTCCGTCTTCACCCAGTTGCACCGCTGCGACATCGTCTGCCTCGTCTTCAGTGTCGATTCGATCGCGCCAGCATAGCGGAAGCCCTTTGGGCGGGATAGCCGGCCGAACGGCAGATGGGCGTGCGGCGCCGATCCGGTTAAGCTTGGCGCCTGTTCGAATCAGCGGGATGAAGGCATGGCGGCATTACTTTTTGCGATCGGCATCGACGGCGGCGGCACGGGCACGCGCGCGGTGCTGGCAGACCGGCACGGGCGCGAGCTGGCGCAGGGGCGTGGCGGTCCGTCGGGGCTCGGCCTCGGTATCGAGCGCGCATGGGCGTCGATCGGCGCGGCCTGCGCGGACGCGTTCACGCAGGCCGGTCTCGCGTTCGAGTGGTCGCAGTGCGCGCTCGGCTGCGGGCTCGCCGGCGTCAACAACGCGGCGTGGCTCGCCGCGTTCCGCGCACGGGCACCGCTCGGCGCGCTCGCGATCGAGAGCGATGCGTACACGACCGTCGTCGGCGCGCACGGCGGCGCGCCGGGGCTCATCGTCGCGCTCGGCACCGGCAGCATCGCCGCGGCGCTCGATGCGGCCGGCGCGTGCCGGATCGCGGGCGGTTTCGGTTTTCCGTCCGGGGACGAGGCGAGCGGCGCGTGGCTCGGCCTGCGCGCGCTCGCCTATGCGCAACAGGCACTCGACGGTCGCGTGCCGCGCGACGCGTTCGCCACCGCACTCCTTGCGGAAACGGGCGCGCAGAATCGCGACGCGCTCGTCCAGTGGTCGTGCGACGCGAACCAGACGGTCTACGCGCGTCTCGCGCCGATCGTGTTCGCGCACCGCGCGCACCCGGTCGCGAGCGCGCTGATCGCGCAAGCCGGCGACGAGATCGGCAAGATGATCGACGCGCTCGATCCGCAGCAGGCGCTGCCGGTCGCACTGTGCGGCGGGCTGGCGGACGCGCTCGCGCCGGCCGTGCCGGTGCGGCACGCCGCGCGGCTGCGCGCGCCGCTCGACGATTCTGCTCATGGTGCGCTGCGGCTCGCGCTGCAGGCGTTGCGGGCCGCGGAGGGCGGCTAGGTGAGCTAGGGGAGCTAGGTCGGCTGGGGCCGCGGAGGGCGGCCAAGGTGAGCGGCGCGTGCGGCAGATGCCGCGCCGCAGCAGCGCCTCGGGCGGCGCGGGGCTGGCAACCGTCCGGCGCGCTGTCGGGCACGACGTTAAAATGACGCTTCCTCCGTGCCGCGAGCGCCACTCCCCCGTCCCATGTACAAAGTCATCGCCACCGATCTCGACGGTACGCTGCTGAACAGCGACCACCAGCTCGACCCGTACACGATCGACACCGTCCGCCGGCTCGACCGCGACGGCGTGCAGTTCGTGATCGCCACGGGGCGCCATTACGCGGACGTCGCCGGCATTCGCGATGTCCTCGGCATCCGGCCGTACCTGATCACGTCGAACGGCGCGCGCGTGCATGCGCCGGACGACACGACGATCCACGCGCAGGACATCGACGCAGCGGTCGTGCGCAGCCTCGTGCAGCCGGAAGTCGTCGGCGCGCACGGCCGCGTGATCGTCAACCTGTTCACCAACGACGGCTGGCTGATCGACCGCGAAGCGCCGCACCTGCTCGAATTCCACCAGGATTCTGGCTTCCGGTACGAAGTGATCGACATGGCCGCGCACGACGGCGCGGCTATCGCGAAGGTGCTGTATATCGGCGACCCGGCCGATCTGGCGGTCGTCGCCGAGCAGATGCGCGTGCAGTTCGGCGATACGCTGTACGTCACGTACTCGCTGCCCGACTGCCTCGAAGTGATGACCGCGAACGTGTCGAAGGGGCGCGCGCTGCGCACGGTGCTCGCGCGGCTCGGCATCGACGCCGGCCACTGCATCGCGTTCGGCGACAACATGAACGACATCGACCTGCTCGAAACCGCCGGTCACGCATTCATGATGAACAACGCGAACCCCGACCTGGTGGCGCGACTGCCGCACATCCCGCGGATCGGCAACAACTTCGACGCGGGCGTCGCGCGCCACCTGCGCACGCTGTTCTCGCTCGAAGGCGACGTCGTCGCGTCCTGAGCGCACGCGCCGGGCGCGTTTTCCGCGCGGAAATGAAAAACGGGCGCCAGGGGCGCCCGTCGAAATTGCCTGCCTCGATGTTCTTCGACAGCGTGAGGCTCGCTGCTCTGCTCGCTTGACCCCGTAGTGTTTTATTCGCTTGTGCGAGCTGATGCGGGCAGCAGGTCGACGGCGTCGTCACGCCCGGCGACCAGCGGGTAGATGATCCCCGCGAGTACCGCGCCGATCAGCGGCGCGACCCAGAACAGCCAGAGCTGGCCGATCGCGTCGCCGCCCACGAACAGCGCCGGGCCGGTCGAGCGCGCCGGGTTCACCGACGTGTTGGTGACCGGGATCGAGATCAGGTGAATCAGCGTCAGGCACAGCCCGATCGCGATCGGCGCGAAGCCGGCCGGCGCGCGCTTGTCGGTCGCGCCGAGGATCACGAACAGGAAGAAGCCCGTCATCACGACTTCGCAGATGAACGATGCGGCGAGCGAGTAGTGGCCGGGCGAGCGATCGCCGAAGCCGTTCGTCGCAAAGCCGCTGCCGACGACATCGAAACCCGGCTTGCCGGTTGCGATCAGGTACAGCACGAACGCGCCGAGCGTGGCGCCGACGACCTGCGCGACGATGTACGGCGCGAGATCGCGCGCCGGGAAGCGGCCGGCGACCGTCAGGCCGACGCTCACCGCCGGATTCAGGTGGCAACCCGAGATGTGGCCGATTGCGAATGCCATCGTCAGTACGGTCAGGCCGAAGGCGAGTGCGACGCCGGCAAAACCGATGCCGAGGCCCGGAAAGGCGGCGGCCAGCACGGCGCTTCCGCACCCGCCGAGCACCAGCCAGAACGTGCCGAATACCTCTGCAGCGAGACGCTGAGAAAGATTCATCTAAGGACCTCGTTCAAGTGGGTTGAAGACCCCGGACGACGCAACGAATTTATTTCGTCGTCTGGAATTGGTCTGGATTATAGGAAATGAATCGGGTCCAAGAGGGTAAACGATTGTTAAATTTGAATGGCTGACGAATGCCTTTTATTAGAATAAGTCCGCATTCTCGATATAGGCGATTCGGTTAAAGATGGCAGCATTTATTTCGAAGGGCAGGGCGGCAGTGCGGACGACGTAACGGATGTTGGTGTCCCGGCCGGATTCGCCGGGGCCGCATCATCGAAAAGGGGAGTCGAAAAATGTCTCAATACGCGAAACTCAAGGCGCAGATCGCCGATCTGCAGGCCCAGGCGGACGACGTGCGCCGCCAGGAAGTGGCAGCGGTGATTGCCGATGTCCAGCGAATGATTGCCGAGTATGGCCTGACGGCCCAGGACCTGGGCTTCGCGGAGCGGGCGCGGCGCGGGCGACCGCCGAAGAAGGCGCCGCTGCCGCCGAAATACCGCGATCCGAAGTCGGGTGCAACCTGGAGCGGGCGCGGCAAGCCGCCGAATTGGATCGCCGGCAAAAACCGCGATCGTTTCCTGATCGAGTGAGCGCCCGCCAAATAGAAAGAGCCGCATCGACGATGCGGCTCTTTTGTTTTGCGCGCCGATTTCGGCGCGGATTTTCCGGAATATTTTCCGCGCGGATTTCCGTGTCAGGCGCCCGCGACCCGGCGCAATGCCGGTTGCTTGGTTGCCGCGCAAAGCGATTCGTAAGTTTCGACGTAACGCTGCGCCATTGCCTTCGAGCTGAAACGCGTGTCGAAACGCGCGCGGATCGCGCTGCGCGACAGGCTGTCGATCCGGTGCAGCGCGCCGACCGCGCCCTGCACGTCTTCGACGATGAAGCCGGTCACGCCGTCCTCGATCACTTCCGGCACCGAGCCGCGGTTGAACGCGACGACCGGCGTGCCGCAGGCCATCGCCTCGATCATGACCAGGCCGAACGGCTCCGGCCAGTCGATCGGGAACAGCAGCGCCTTCGCGCCGGACAGGAACGCCGGCTTTTGCGCTTCGTTGATCTCGCCGATGAATTCGACATGCGCCTGGTCGAGCAGCGGCTCGATCACTTCCTTGAAGTAGTCCGCGTCGGCCTTGTCGACCTTCGCGGCAATCTTCAGCGGCAGCCCGCTTTGCGCGGCGATCCGGATCGCGGTGTCGACACGCTTTTCGGGGCAGATCCGGCCGAGGAACGCGAGATATTCGGGCTTCACGTCCGGCTGCGGCGTGAGCAGCGTGTCGGGCAGCCCGTGGTACACGGTGCCGGCCCACGCGGCCTGCGGCAGCGGCTTGCGCTGGTTGTTCGAGATCGACACGACCGGCGAATCCGGGAACGCATCGAACACCGGCTGGAGCTCCGGCAGATCGAGGCGGCCGTGCAGCGTCGTCACGTACGGCGTGTCGAGGCGCGACATCAGCGGGAACGGCAGGTAGTCGAGGTGGAAGTGCAGCACGTCGAATTCGTGCGCGACCCGGGCGACCTGCTCGAGGAGCCGCATATGGGGCGCCATCGAATCGCGGACCGACGGGTCGAGCCGCAGCGCGCGCGGCCACGCCGCCTCGAGGCGGGCCGACGTGACGGAGTCGCCGCTGGCGAACAGCGTCACGTCGTGGCCGAGCTCGACGAGCGCCTCGGTGAGGTAGGACACGACACGCTCGGTGCCGCCGTAGAGTTTCGGCGGGACGGCTTCGTAAAGCGGCGCGATCTGGGCAATTCGCATGGGTGTTCTCCTGTGTCGATCCGACGGCGCGACGGCGCCGGTGCGGATCCGTACAAGGTTGCGGAACTTGCCGACGCACGCGGTGCGTGGCCGGGCCTTGGGCGGAGTGCGCGGGGCGCCGGTCGGCAAGCTGCGGGGCGGGCCGGCACGGCTCGCGCCGCCGCCCATTCGAGTCCATTATCGATATCGCCCTGAGGGGTTCGAGTGTTTTTTCAAACACTTAAGGCTTGTTACACGATGAAATACGCGAAAACCCCGAGAAAAAGGGCGCGGAATCGTGAATTGCCACAGCCATAACTATTGTTGCGCTATCGTGAAAAACCACTATAATTTTTACCGATCCGATTGTCGGCAGCCCTGCCGGCAAGCCTTGCGCCACGCGCGCGGCGGCCACTAGACCCCTCGCAACCGAATCCGCGTTGCAACCCGTTTTCCGACTGTCCCTTTCAATTCGCCTTGTCGGAAAAATTCCTACACGGTTTACAGACAAATCCTGCATGGCATACGCCACTTCGCTGATACCGACATAAATCCCGTTTGGCCAAAATTCGCCCTGTAAGACTATAAACGAGCCGACTGAGCGCCCGGTGCGCACTGATCGAGCAAACGTTTTCATAACATGAACGGCCAAAGCAAAGTTTTTTAACGGGGGAATCATGAGCGCCACCAGCGAAATGCTCAGTGAGATCAAAGAGGTCAACCTGTCGTACCTCCTCCTCGCGCAGCGCCTGCTGCGGGAAGACAAGGCGATGGGCATGTTCCGCATGGGCATTTCCCAGGAACTCGCCGACGTGCTCGCCAACCTCACGCTCGCCCAGACCGTGAAGCTGGCTGCGTCGAACCAGATGCTGTGCCGCTTCCGCTTCGATGATCACGCGCTGCTGTCGTCGCTCGCCGACAAGGGCCGCAGCGACGTCGTCACGCACGCCCACTCGGCCATCCTGATGGCCGGGCAGCAGGTCGAAGGCGTCCGCTGATCCATCCCGCCTTGCGTCTGTCCCGGCGTGCCGCGCCGGCCGGCAGCGTATCGGCTATTCATTCGAACAACGTCAAGCGGACGGTTATCACCATGGCAAGCAAAAGCGTCGTGATCGAGGTGAAGGAAATCACCCTCGCCATCGAACTGATCGAACTGGGCGCCCGGCTGCAGCTGCTGGAGGCGGAGACGAGCCTGTCGCGGGACCGTCTGATCAAGCTGTACAAGGAACTGAAGGGCGTGTCGCCGCCGAAGGGGATGCTGCCGTTCTCGACCGACTGGTTCATGACGTGGCAGCCGAACATCCACTCGTCGCTGTTCTACAACATCTACCGGTTCATGCAGGACCACGGCCGCTGCGAGCCGATCCAGTCGATCGTGAAGGCGTACCGGCTCTATCTGGAGCACGTGAACCTGTCCGGCGACGAGGCCGCGCTGAGCCTCACGCGGGCATGGACGCTGGTGCGCTTCTTCGATTCGGGGATGCTGCAGATGACGCCGTGCACGCGCTGCGGCGGCCACTTCGTCGCGCATGCGCATGATCCGCATCAAGGTTTCGTGTGCGGGCTGTGCCAGCCGCCGTCGCGGGCCGGCAAGACCCGCAAGGCCGCCGCCGCGCGCGCCGAACTGGCCGCCGCCGCGGCCTGAGCGCCAGGCCGGGCAAGGGAGGACGGGGCACGCGCGGCGCACGGGCGACGCCCGCGGGCCGCGCGAATCGTCCGCGCATTGCTCTGGTAAACACCGTCGGGCCGCCGCCGGGCGGCCGCGAAAGTTTTCCTGCCGACTGCCGTAAACCTGTTTAACGGCGGTCTCCCCGCCGGTCTTTCGTGAGGGACAGGCAGTGCTGATTATCGTGGGAACACTCGTGACGCTGTTGTCCGTCTTCGGCGGTTATGCGCTGGCAGGCGGGCATCTGGGCGCCTTGATCCAGCCGGTCGAGATCCTGATGATCGTGGGCGCCGGCGTCGGCGCGTTCATTCTCGGCAACGGCGGCAAGACCATCAAGGCCACGCTGCGCGTGCTGCCGACGCTTTTCAAGGGCTCGAAATACACGAAGGACGTCTATATGGAGCTGATGGCGCTTCTTTACGTGCTGCTCGCGAAGGCACGCAAGGAAGGCACGCTGACGCTCGAGGCCGACATCGACGATCCGCAAAAGAGCCCGATCTTCACGCAATACCCGAAGATCCTCGCCGATCGCCACATCGTCGAATTCCTGACCGACTACCTGCGCCTGATGGTGGGCGGCAACATGAACGCGTTCGAGATCGAAAGCCTGATGGACGAGGAGATCGAGACGCACCACGCGGAAGGCGAAGGCCCGGCGCACGCGCTGATGCGCGTCGGCGACGCGATGCCGGCGTTCGGCATCGTCGCGGCCGTGATGGGCGTCGTGCACACGATGGCGTCGGCCGACAAGCCGCCCGCGGTGCTGGGCGCGATGATCGCGCAGGCGCTGGTCGGCACGTTCCTCGGGATCCTGCTGTCGTACGGGCTGATCGGGCCGCTCGCGAGCCTCGCGGAGCAGCGCGTTGCCGAGTCGACCAAGATGTTCCAGTGCATCAAGGTGACGATCCTCGCGACGCTGAACGGCTATGCGCCGGCGATCGCGGTCGAGTTCGGCCGCAAGGTGCTCTTCTCCACCGAGCGCCCGTCGTTCTCCGAGCTCGAAGAACATGTGCGCCGCGTGAAGGCGAAGTGACGCGGAGCGACCGATGAGCAAGAGCAAGGATCGCGCGATCGTCGTCAAGCGGGTGGCCCCGGCGAAGAAGGGCCACCACGGCGGCGCATGGAAGCTCGCGTACGCGGACTTCATGACCGCGATGATGGCGTTCTTCCTGCTGATGTGGCTGCTGAGTTCGGTCACGCCGGTGCAGCTGAAGGGGATCGCCGAATACTTCAACATGCCGCTGAAGGCCGCGATTCTCGGCAGCGGCGATCGCAGCTCGCAGGACGCGAGCATCATCAACGGCGGCGGCCGCGACCTGTCGAGCGTCGACGCCGGCACGCTGCGCCGCACCGACGGCACGACGTCGCTCGCCGAGCGCGTCGCGAAGCCGGTCGACGAGCATGCGCAAGCGCAGGCGCAGGGCGCGCTCGAACGGCTCGAGCAGGCGCGCCTGCACGACCTGCAGATCAAGCTGATGGCCGCGATCGAGGCCAATCCGACGCTGCGCCAGTTCAAGCAGCAGATCCGCATCGATTCGACGCTGATGGGGCTGCGCATCGAGATCGTCGATACGCAGAAGCGGCCGATGTTCGCGATGTCGAGCGACCACGTCGAGCCGTACATGCGCGACATCCTGCGCGAGATCGGCAAGACGCTGAACGACGTGCCGAACCGGATCATCGTCCAGGGCCATACCGACGCCGTGCCGTACGCGGGCGGCGAGGGCGGCTACAGCAACTGGGAGCTGTCGGCCGATCGCGCGAACGCGTCGCGCCGCGAGCTGATCTCCGGCGGCATGGACGAGGCGAAAGTGCTGCGCGTGCTGGGCCTCGCGTCGACGCAGAACCTGAACAAGGCCGATCCGCTCGATCCGGAAAACCGCCGGATCAGCGTGATCGTGCTGAATCGCAAATCCGAAGAAGCGCTGATGCGCGACGACGCGACGACGACGACGCTGTCCGCCGACGCGGCCGGTTCGAAGCTGCTCGCGCAGCAGCTCGGCGGCCCGGCGCCGGCGGTGCGTCCGGTCGTGGCGAGCGCCGTTGCCGTGGCGCCGAAACCCTGACGTTTCCGAGACAGACATGATCCGAACCATTCTCGCCATCGACGACTCCGCGACCATGCGTGCGCTGCTGCAGGCCACGCTTGCGCAGGCCGGCTACGACGTGACGGTGGCGCCGGACGGCGAAGCCGGCTTCGACATGGCGGCGACGGCGCCGTACGACCTGGTCCTGACCGACCAGAACATGCCGCGCAAGAGCGGGCTCGAGGTGATCGCCGCGCTGCGCAAGCTGAGCGCGTACGCGGACACGCCGATCCTCGTGCTGACGACCGAGGGCAGCGACGCGTTCAAGGACGCCGCACGCGACGCGGGTGCGACCGGCTGGATCGAAAAGCCGATCGACCCGGGCGTGCTGGTCGACCTGGTCGCCACGCTGTCCGAGCCGGCTGCCTCCTGACATGAACGCGACGAATTCAACCGGTGACCGGGCATGACTCTCGACATCACTCAGTTCTACCAGACCTTTTTCGACGAAGCGGACGAGCTGCTCGCGCAGATGGAGCAGCTGCTGCTGAATCTCGACGTCGATTCGCCCGATCCCGAGGATCTGGCGGCGATCTTTCGCGCTGCGCATTCGATCAAGGGCGGCGCGGCGACGTTCGGCTTTTCCGCGCTGACCGATACGACGCACATCCTCGAATCGCTGCTCGACCGCGCACGCAACCATGAGCTGACGCTGACCAAGGACATGGTCGACGCGTTCCTCGAGACCAAGGACGTGCTGTCCGACCAGCTCGTCGACTACCGCGCGAGCGCCGAACCGGACGCGGCCGCCGCCGCGGCGATCTGCGCAAAGCTCGAGCGGCTGAAGGCCGAAAGCGGGGCGGGTGCATCCGCTGCCGCAGCCGAGCCCGCGCCGGCCGCCCCGGTTGCCGCAGCCGTGGCGCCGCCCGCCGCGCCCGCCGCCGGCGGCGACCGTGCGCCCGACCATGTGGTCGAGCAGGCCGTCGCGGCCGCGCATCCGGCGGCCGACGCCGGCGCCGGTGGCCCGCACCTGAAGATCACGCTGGTCGGCGTCGATGCGAAGGACCAGGCGCTGCTCACCGAGGAACTCGGCAACCTCGGCCGGATCGTCGGGCGCGAGGAAGCGGGCGCCGACCTGTCGCTGTGGGTCGAATCGGACGTGCCGTCCGACGATATCGTCGCGGTGTGCTGCTTCGTGATCGACGAAAGCCAGATCCGCGTCGCGCACGGCACGGCGCCGACCGCGCAGGCGGCACCGGCCGTCGCGCAGGACACCGCCGCCGCGGCTGCCGAAGCGGCTGAAGCGGCCGCCGCCGCGCAGCCCGCGCGCGTCGAGGTGTTCGCGCCGCAGGCTGCCGCACCGCAGCCGGCCGCTCCGGCGCCGGCCGAGCCGCCCGCGGCTGCAGCGCAGCCGCAGCCGCAACAGCACGCTCAACCGCAACCGGCCGAACACGCGGCGCCGGCCGCCGCGCATCACGACGACAAGCGCGCCCGCCCGGCCGCCGCGGCCGCGGGCGGCGCCGAAGGCAGCTCGATCCGCGTCGGCGTCGAGAAGGTCGATCAACTGATCAACCTCGTCGGTGAACTGGTGATCACGCAGGCGATGCTGGCCGAGACGGCGAGTGCGTTCGATCCGGCGCTGCACGACCGTTTGTTCAACGGGATGGCGCAGCTCGAGCGCAACGCGCGCGACCTGCAGGAAGCGGTGATGTCGATCCGCATGATGCCGATGGACTACGTGTTCAGCCGCTTCCCGCGGCTCGTGCGCGACCTCGCCGGCAAGCTCGGCAAGCAGGTCGAGCTGGTCACGTTCGGCCAGGCGACCGAGCTCGACAAGAGCCTGATCGAACGGATCATCGATCCGCTCACGCACCTGGTGCGCAACAGCCTCGACCACGGCATCGAAACCGTCGACAGGCGCGTCGCCGCCGGCAAGGACGCGGTCGGCCAGCTCGTGCTGTCGGCCGCGCATCACGGCGGCAACATCGTGATCGAGGTGAGCGACGACGGCGCGGGCCTGAACCGCGAGCGGATCCTCGCGAAGGCCGCGAAGCAAGGCATGCAGATCTCCGAGAACATCAGCGACGACGAAGTGTGGCAACTGATCTTCGCGCCGGGCTTCTCGACCGCCGAGACTGTGACCGACGTGTCGGGCCGTGGCGTCGGGATGGACGTGGTGAAGCGCAACATCCAGTCGATGGGCGGCCACGTCGAGATCTCGTCGCAGGCCGGCCGCGGCACGACCACGCGGATTGTGCTGCCGCTCACGCTGGCGATCCTCGACGGGATGTCGGTGAAGGTCGGCAGCGAGATCTTCATCCTGCCGCTGAACTTCGTGATGGAGTCGCTGCAGCCGTCGAACGACGACATCTACACGGTCGGCAACGGCGAGCGCGTGGTGCGCGTGCGCGGCGAATACCTGCCGCTGGTCGCGCTGCACGAGGTGTTCTCGGTCGACGACGCGCGCACCGACCCGACGCAGGGGATCGTCACGATCATGGAAACCGAGGGGCGCCGCTTCGCGATGCTGATCGACGAGCTGGTCGGCCAGCAGCAGGTGGTCGTGAAGAACCTCGAAACCAACTACCGCAAGGTGCACGGCATCTCGGCGGCGACCATTCTCGGCGACGGCAGCGTCGCACTGATCGTCGACGTCGCGGCGCTGAACCGCGAAACCCGTGCGACGCACGGCGCCCGTGCCGGCGCCGAGCTCGCGATGTTCTGACTCTCGCCATCAACCGATTGGGGGCAAACGTGTCTGCTGAAGTCCAAATGATCAATCCGGCCGCGGCGAACGCGGTAACGAGCCGCCGCGACGCGGAACACGGCGACGCGACGGGCCAGGAATTCCTCGTGTTCACGCTCGGTGACGAGGAATACGGGATCGACATCCTGAAAGTGCAGGAAATCCGCGGCTACGACAGCGTCACGCGCATCGCGAACGCGCCCGAGTTCATCAAGGGCGTGATCAACCTGCGCGGGATCATCGTGCCGATCGTCGACATGCGGATCAAGTTCCATCTCGGCCGCGTCGAGTACGACCACCAGACCGTCGTGATCATCCTGAACGTGTCGAACCGCGTGGTCGGGATGGTGGTCGACGGCGTGTCGGACGTGCTGACGCTGCAGACCGACCAGATCATGCCGGCGCCGGAATTCGGCGCGACGCTGACGACCGAGTACCTGACGGGCCTCGGCACGGTCGACGGCCGGATGCTGATCCTGATGGACATCGAGAAGCTGATGTCGAGCCGTGAAATGGCGCTGATCGAGACGCTCGGCGGGTAAGCGCGCCGCGCGCGCAGCAATTTCGGGAGAATCTGCAATGTTGCATAACTGGTCGATCCGCACGACGCTCACGGCGGTCGGACTCATCCTCGTGTGCCTGACCGCCGCGGTCGGCGGGCTCGGCCTCTACGCGCTGAATCACGCGAGCCGCTCGCTCGACGAGATCGCGCACGTCGACCTGCCGGCGATCCACACGCTCGACGACACGGCCGCGCACCTGCTGCGCTCGCGCGTGGCGCTCGACCGCTTCCGTACGCTGACCGAAGCCGGCAATGCGGCCGAGGCCGCGAAGGTGCTCGAGCGCGCGCAGGCGCTGTATGCAAAGTCGAACCAGAACTGGCAGGCGTTCCAGTCGACGCCGAAACCCGGTATCGAGCAGGCGCTCGTCGACGAGCTCACCGCACGGTATACGACGATCGTGAAGGAAGGCGTCGAGCCCGAATTCGCCGCGGCGCGCGCGGGCGACATGGCGGCGTACCACGCGATCGCCGACACGAAGATCAGCCCGATGTTCGTCGCGTTCGACCAGACGGCGGCGGCCGTGATCGCGGCGCTGCAGAAGCGCGCGGAAGAACGTCAGACCGAGACGCAGTCGCAGATCTCGATGATGATCGCGCTGATCGCGGCCGGCATTGCGATCGCGTTCGTCGTCGTGATCGCGATCCGCTTCGCGCTGCGCGGGCTGATCGTCAAGCCGCTGGAAGACGCGATCGCGCACTTCGAGCGCATCGCCGGCGGCGATCTCACGCAGCCGGTGAGCGTGTTCAGCACCAACGAGATCGGCCGCCTGTTCGGCGGCATCAAGCGGATGCAGGACGCCGTCACGACGATGGTGCAGGCGGTGCATCGCGGCGCCGAGTCGATCGACGTCGGCGCGCGCGAGATCGCGACCGGCAACACCGACCTGTCGCAGCGCACCGAGGAGCAGGCCGCATCGCTGCAGGAAACCGCGTCGAGCATGGAGCAACTGACGGGCACCGTGCGGCAGAACGCGGAAAACGCGCGGCAGGCGAGCCAGCTCGCGGTGAATGCATCGGACATCGCGACGCAGGGCGGCGAAGTGGTCGGCCAGGTCGTGTCGACGATGCAGGACATCGCGGCGAGCTCGGGCAAGGTCGTCGACATCATCGGCACGATCGAAGGCATCGCGTTCCAGACCAACATCCTCGCGCTGAACGCGGCCGTCGAAGCGGCGCGGGCCGGCGAGCAGGGCCGCGGCTTCGCGGTGGTCGCGGGCGAGGTGCGCTCGCTCGCGCAGCGCAGCGCGAGCGCCGCGAAGGAAATCAAGCAGTTGATCGGCGATTCGGCCGAGAAGGTCGACAGCGGCTCGGCGCTCGTCGCGCGCGCCGGCTCGACGATGGACGAGATCGTGCAGGCCGTGCGCCGCGTGACCGACATCATGGGCGAGATCAGCGCCGCGTCCGACGAGCAGTCGACCGGCATCGAGCAGGTCAATCGCGCGGTCGGCCAGATGGATGCGGTCACGCAGCAGAACGCGGCGCTCGTCGAGCAGGCGGCCGCCGCGGCCGCGTCGCTCGAGGAGCAGACGCGCCAGATGAAGGCGATCGTGTCGGGCTGGCGTGTCGCGGGCGGCATCGCGCTCGCGCCGGCGCGCGGCGTCGCGCGGCCGATCGCGCACGAACCGGCCGCGCTGCCGTCGGAATCGCGCGACCGTGCGCCGGTCGCCGCGCTGCCGGCGCCGCAGGCTGCGGCCCAAGCGGCGGCACGCCGCGCCGCGCCGGCGTCGCGCGCGGCAGCCGCGGGCGCCGCCCCCGAAACGAAGCGCGAGGCCGATGCCGCCGCGCGTACGCAGAAGGACGCAGCGGCTTCACGTGGCGGCGCCGCGGCGGGCGGTTACGGCCCGCGTCTCGCGAAGACGGCCGCGCCGGCGGACAAGCCGGCCGCGAAACCCGCGCTCGTGCGCCCGGCGCTGAACGGCGAGAAGCCGTCGCTGGCGGCCGCCGGCGCGTCCGACGACGACTGGGAGACCTTCTAAACCATGTCGCACGCGCGCGCGCCGTTTCGACCCGATGCACCGGATGCCTCGCCTCGCGCGGGCGAGCCGGGGCGCGACTTCGCGTTCACCGGCGCGGATTTCGCCCGCATCCGCGCGCTGATCCACCAACGCGCGGGCATCTCGCTGTCCGAGCACAAGCGCGACATGGCCTACAGCCGTCTCGCGCGACGGCTGCGGGCGCGCGGCCTCGACACGTTTCGCGACTACCTCGACCTGCTCGAGCAGGAAGACGATCCGCTCGAGTGGGAAGCGTTCACCAACGCGCTGACGACCAACCTGACCGCGTTTTTCCGCGAGTCGCACCATTTCCCGATCCTGTCCGAGTTCGTGAAATCGCGGCCGGCGCCGGTATCGGTCTGGTGCTCGGCGGCGTCGACCGGCGAGGAGCCGTACTCGATCGCGATCACGCTGATCGAGGCGCTCGGCGAAACGGCTGCGCGCAGCGCGTCGATCCTCGCGACCGATCTCGACACGCAGGTGCTCGCGAAGGCCGAAGCCGGCATCTACACGTACGACCAGGTCAAGCACCTGTCGCCGGAGCGGCTGAAGCGCTTCTTCCTGAAGGGCACGGGCGCGCAGGCCGGCCGCGTGAAGGTGCGCCCCGAGCTGCGCGCGATGATCCGCTTCGAACAGTTGAACCTGACCGATGCGGATTACGGGATCGCGAAGCCGTTCGACGCGATCTTCTGCCGCAACGTGATGATCTATTTCGACAAGCCGACGCAGGGGCAGGTGCTGTCGCGCTTCGAGCCGCTCGTGAAGCCGGGCGGGCTGCTGTTCGCCGGCCATTCGGAGAACTTCACGTATGTGACGCAGGCGTTCCGGCTGCGCGGGCAGACGGTGTACGAACTGACGCGCGACGCCGCGCAGAGCGCACGGCCGCGCGGCGCGCAGGCGAGCGCGGCGAGCGCGGCGAGCGCGATGCCGTCGCGCGCGCGGGCCGCGGGCGGTGCGCTCGCCTATGGAGAGCGCGGATGAGCGCACTGCCGATCGCGACCAATCGCTACTTCGACAACCACTTCGAGCGCCCCGGCGTGAAGCTGTTGCCGAACGAGTTCTACACGACGGCCGAGGACATGGTGCTGATGACCGTGCTCGGCTCGTGCGTCGCCGCGTGCCTGCACGACCCGTACGCGGGCATCGGCGGGATGAACCACTTCATGCTGCCGGACGACGGCGCCGATCCGGGCGCGGCCGCGTCGGAATCGATGCGCTACGGCGCGTATGCGATGGAAGTGCTGATCAACGAGCTGATCAAGGCCGGCGGGCGCCGCGAGCGCATCGAGGCGAAGGTGTTCGGCGGCGCGGCCGTGCTGGCCGGGATGACGACGATCAACATCGGCGATCGCAATGCGGATTTCGTGCGCCGCTATCTCGCGCTCGAGCGCATCCGCATCACCGCGGAAGACCTGCAGGGCGTGCATCCGCGCAAGGTCGCGTTCATGCCGCACAGCGGGCGCGCGATGGTGAAGAAGCTGCGGCTGCAGGTGCCGGGCGTGACCGAGCGCGAAGCCGCGCTCGCGCGCGAGGCCGATCGCGCCCGCGCCGCGCGCACGCGCGCGCACGTCGAGCTGTTCGCCGCGAAGCGGCCGGCGGCGCCGCAACCGGCGCGCCCGCGCATCGAGCTGTTCGGCGCGCGCGGTGCCGCACCGGCCGGCAGTGGCGGCGGCGCGCGGACGGCGAACCCGCATGCCGGGAGCCCGGGCGCCCCGTACGCGGCGACCCTATCAAGAAAGCAGGAGGCATGACCGCAGTGCAGAAGATCAAAGTGTTGTGCGTCGACGATTCGGCGCTGATCCGCAGCCTGATGACCGAGATCATCAACAGCCAGCCCGACATGACGGTGTGCGCGACCGCGCCCGACCCGCTCGTCGCGCGCGAGCTCATCAAGCAGCACAACCCCGACGTGCTCACGCTCGACGTCGAAATGCCGCGCATGGACGGGCTCGACTTCCTCGAGAAACTGATGCGCCTGCGGCCGATGCCGGTCGTGATGGTGTCGTCGCTGACCGAGCGCGGCTCGGAAATCACGCTGCGTGCGCTCGAACTCGGCGCGGTGGATTTCGTCACGAAGCCGCGCGTCGGGATTCGCGACGGGATGCTCGACTACGCGGAAAAGCTCGCTGACAAGATCCGCGCGGCGTCGCGCGCGCGCGTGCGCCAGGCGCCGCAGCCGCAGGCCGCCGCCCGCACGGCGGATAGCGCCGCGGCCGCGCCGATGATCAACAACCCGCTCGTCAGTACCGAGAAGCTGATCATCATCGGCGCGTCGACGGGCGGCACCGAGGCGATCCGCGAAGTGCTGACGCCGCTGCCGCCCGATGCGCCGGCCGTGCTGATCGCGCAGCACATGCCGCCGGGCTTCACGAAGTCGTTCGCGCAGCGGCTGAACGGCCTGTGCCGGATCGCGGTGAAGGAAGCCGAGCACGGCGAACGCGTGCTGCCGGGCCATGCGTACATCGCACCGGGCCACGCGCACCTGTTGCTCGCGAGAAGCGGCGCGAACTATATTGCGCAACTGTCGGACGAGCCGCCGGTGAACCGGCACCGCCCGTCGGTCGACGTGCTGTTCCGCTCGGCGGCGACGCACGCGGGCAAGAACGCGATCGGCGTGATCCTCACCGGGATGGGCCGCGACGGCGCGGCCGGCCTGCTGGAAATGAAACGCGCGGGCGCTCACACGTTCGCGCAGGACGAAGCGAGCTGCATCGTGTTCGGGATGCCGCGCGAGGCGATCGCGCTCGGCGGCGCGGACGAGATCGCGCCGCTCGCCGACATGAGCCGCCGCGTGATGGCGCGCCTGGCGACGATGGGCGACCGCGTGCAGCGCGTGTGAAGGGAATGTCACGGGGCGCGTGCCACGATACGCGTCCCGACGGAAACGAATCTGGAAAGGAACGACGATGGACAAGAGCATGAAAATCCTGGTGGTGGACGATTTCCCGACGATGCGCCGGATCGTCCGCAACCTGCTCAAGGAACTGGGCTACACGAACGTCGACGAAGCCGAGGACGGCGCGGCCGGCCTCGCGCGGCTGCGCGGCGGCGGCTTCGACTTCGTGATCTCCGACTGGAACATGCCGAACCTCGACGGCCTCGCGATGCTGAAGGAAATCCGCGCCGACGCGACGCTCACGCACCTGCCGGTGCTGATGGTCACGGCCGAGTCGAAGAAGGAGAACATCATCGCGGCCGCGCAGGCCGGCGCGAGCGGCTACGTCGTGAAACCGTTCACGGCCGCGACGCTCGACGAGAAGCTGAACAAGATCATCGACAAGATGGCGAAAGCCGGGAGCTGACGTGAACGAGCCGATCCATGCGGCGCTCGCCGGCGCGGGGTTCAGCGCCGACAGCCATCCAGAAGGCGCCGACTTCCCGAGCGATCGCATTCTCGCGCGCATCGGCCACGTCACGCGCACGCTGCGCGATTCGATGCGCGAGCTCGGGCTCGACAAGCACGTCGAGCGTGCGGCGGAGGCCGTGCCCGATGCGCGCGATCGGCTGCGCTACGTCGCGACGATGACCGAGCAGGCCGCGGTGCGCGTGCTGAATGCGATCGAGGTCGCGAAGCCGATGCAGGAGCGCATCCAGAACGAGGCCGAGGCGCTTGACGCACGCTGGGCGCAGTGGTACGCCGCACCGATCGAGCACGCGGAAGTGCGCGAGCTGATGGACGATACGCGCGCGTTCCTGCGCACGTTGCCCGAGTCGACGTCGGCGACCCGCGCGCAACTCCTCGAGATCATGCTCGCGCAGGATTTCCAGGATCTGACCGGGCAGGTGATCAAGAAGATCATGGACATGGTCTACCTGATCGAGCAGCAGCTCCTCACCGTGCTCGTCGAGAACATCGCGCCGGAGCGGCGCGAGCAGTTCGCCGCCACCGCGGCCGCGCTCGCGGCCGAGCAGATGAGCGCGACCGGCAGCCCCGAATCGCTGCTGAACGGCCCGCAGATCGCGCCGGAAGGCAAATCCGACGTCGTCCAGGATCAGGGGCAGGTCGACGACTTGCTCGCGAGCCTCGGCTTCTGATCCTGCCGCGGCGCATCCGCGCGCCCCGTTCCGCGGGCCGTCCGATGCGCGCATTCCCCGTCCCCGCCTCGTTCTACCGTGCGCGCCGCCCCTGCGCGGCGCGGCGCGATCCTGCGTCGAATTGACACTTCACCACACTCCGCAGGCATACTACGCGTCAGCAGCAACGTAGCGTCATCCGTAAGATTGATAAGTTGGCAGGCGGCGTGGGCCGATGGCGGCGCCGTCGGCAACGAAGCCAGTCCCGTGGGGGGGAACGTGAAGCTGAAACGCTTGGGCTGGACCGTCGCGCATGCGACGGCTGCAATGGGTGTGCTGTGGGCCGTCCACGCACACGCGGAACTGGGCGGCGCGCCGATGTCGCCGCCGGCGGACGATCAGGCCGCCACCGTGCGTGCGCTGCAGCGCGCGATGCGCTCGGCGGACGGCGTGCAGACGAGCACGGCCGCCTATACCGTCCGCGAGATCACGCTCGGATCGGGCACCGTCATCCACGAATACACGTCGGCCGCCGGCAGCGTGTTCGGCCTCGCGTGGCGCGGGCCGACGATGCCGGATCTCGCGTCGCTGCTCGGCAGCTATTTCCCGCAGTACACCGCCGGCGTCCAGGCGGCGCACCGGGCGCGCGGCTGGCGCGCACCGGTGGCCGTCGAGACGAGCGGCCTCGTGATCCGGACGGGCGGCCACATGGGCGCCTTCTCCGGCCAGGCATGGCTGCCGTCGGCGCTGCCGGCCGGCGTGGCCGGCACCGATATCCAGTGACAGCGGGAGAGCGATCTTGAGCATTCCTCGTACATTCAAGCGCTGGCTCGGCGTGCTGGGCCTCCTGGCCGCAACGGCCGTACTCGTGACGGCATGCGGCGGCGGCGACGGCGGCGGTGGCGGTTCGGCCAACAACGGCAACACGGGCGGCAACGGCTCGGGCGGATCCGACGGCAACAGCGGCAACACGGCCGTCATCACGGTCGGCGCGGGCGCCGCGAACGTGATCAACATCCCGACCATCAGCGTGAAGGTCTGCGTGCCGGGCACGTCGAACTGCCAGATCGTCAACAACGTGCTCGTCGATACCGCGTCCTACGGGCTGCGGCTCGTCGGCAGCGCGGTGGCGGGTGTGCACGACAGCCTGCCGCAGGTGACGAGCGGCGGCGCGCCGGTCGCCGAATGCGGCAAGTTCGTGTCGAGCTACACGTGGGGGTCGGTGCGCACCGTCGACCTGTCGATCGGCGCCGAGCAGGCGAGCTCGCTGCCCGTGCAGATCATCGGCGACCTCGGCACGACGAACGTGCCGAGCTCGTGCACGAACGGCGGCGCGTCGGCCAACTCGACCGGCGCGCTCGGCGCGAACGGGATCCTCGGCATCGGGCCGGCGCCGTACGACTGCGGCACGACCTGCGCGACGTCGACGTCGACGAGCAACAACTACTACGCGTGCCCGAACGGCGACAACGCGAGCTGCACGGTCGCGCTCGTGCCGCTCGCGCAGCAGGTGGCCAACCCGGTGCATCGGTTCGCGAACAACGACGGCGTGAGCGTGCAGATGCCCGACATCTCGTCCAGCGGGCAGGCGAGCGCAACCGGCACGCTGACGTTCGGCCTGCCGAGCCTGAGCGGCAAGACGGTGATGACGTCGACCACGACCGGCGACGTCAGCGCGACGTTCCAGGGGCGCAACGTGACCGCGTTCTTCGATACGGGCTCGAACGCGTATTTCTTCAACGATTCGCAGACGGTCTGTTCGAGGAATACGCAGTTCTACTGCCCGTCGGCCACGACGCCCTACTCGGCCACGCTGAGCGGCCAGAACGGCGCGTCGGGCACCGTGTCGATGACGGTCGCGAACGCGGATGCGCTGTTCGCGAACCCGTCGACGTTCGCGTTCAACGACATCGCGGGCCCGTTCGGCTCGTCCAGCTGGCTCGACATCGGCATGCCGCACTTCTACGGCAAGACGATCTACTTCGGGATGGACAAGACCGCGAGCGGCGGCGCGCAGCCGTTCGTCGCGTTCTGACGCGGCACGGCCGGACGCAGCAACGAGGGGGCGAGCGATCGCCCCCTTTTTTATTCCGATGCGCCGGGCGTGCGCTACGGACCGGATCGCTGCCAGACGCCGGCATAGCGCCTACGATGTAAGACCGGCACCGGTGCCGGCACGACATCGAGGAGACAACGCCATGAACCCGCGTATCCAGCGCATCACGCCGTTCCTGTGGTTCGACCGCGACGCCGAGGCGGCGGCCGATTTCTACGTATCGGTGTTCGACAACGCGCGTATCGTGCACGTCGCGCGCTACGGCAAGGCCGGCGCGCACGCGTCCGGCAACGCCGAGGGCGCGGTGATGACCGTTGCGTTCGAGCTCGACGGGCAGGCGTTCGTCGCGTTGAACGGCGGCCCCGTGTTCCAGATGACGCCGGCCGTGTCGTTCGTCGTCAACTGCCGCGACCAGGACGAGATCGACCATTACTGGGCGCGCCTGTCCGAAGGCGGCGACGAGCGCGCGCAGCAATGCGGCTGGCTGCGCGACCGCTTCGGCGTGTCGTGGCAGGTCGTGCCCGTGCAGATGGCCGAACTGATGACGGGCGACCCGGCCCGCGCCGAGCGCGTGATGGCGCAGGTGATGACGATGAAGAAGCTCGATCTCGGCGCGCTGCAGCGGGCGGCGGCAGGCGAATCCGCTTAGGCCGCTCAGGTCGTTCGGGCCGGCGGCCGCCGGCCTGTCCCGAAGCCCGACGCCCGACGCCCGACGCCCGACGCCCGACTCCCGACTCCCGACTCCCGACTCCCGACTCCCGACTCCCGACTCCCGACTCCCGACTCCCGACTCCCGACTCCCTTGCGTCTGGCCCCGTTTCCCCCGATCTTTCCCCCGTCGTTTCACCGTTCCCCCTCGCATTACGCCGCGGCCGTCCCGGTTGCGACCGCCGCTTCGCCCATGCACCGACCGGACCGTTTTCCGCCCCGCGTCGCATCGTTCCGCCCCGATCCGACAGCGTTTGCGGCGACTCGCCCGATTGCCCGAAATACCCCCCTTTCCCGGCTTTGCTCGACCGATCGGCGTTTGACGCCTCCATGAATAATCGGTGTCACTGGAAAGCGGCATTCCGCCGTACCCGACCGGAGGCCCCGTGGCAGACGAGAGCGATCTCGACAAGACCGAAGCCGCCACTCCCAGGCGCCGCGAGAAGGCGCGCGAGGAGGGGCAGGTCGCGCGTTCGCGCGAACTGGCTTCGTTCGCGCTGCTCGCGGCGGGATTCTACGGCGCATGGCTGCTCGCGGGTCCGTCGGGCGGGCACCTGCAGGCGATGCTGCGCGGCGCGTTCACCTTCGATCGCGCGACCGCGTTCGACACCAACCGGATGCTGTCGGCGGCCGGCAGCGCGAGCCTCGAAGGCTTCGCCGCGCTGCTGCCGCTGCTCGCGCTCACCGGCGTCGCCGCGCTGCTCGCGCCGATGGCGCTCGGCGGCTGGCTGATTTCGCCAAAGACGTTCGAGCTGAAGTTCGACCGCCTGAACCCGATCTCGGGCCTCGGCCGGATCTTCTCGATCCAGGGCCCGATCCAGCTCGGGATGTCGGTCGCGAAGACGCTCGTCGTCGGCGGGATCGGCGGCATCGCGATCTGGCGCAGCAAGGATGAACTGCTCGGTCTCGCGACGCAGCCGCTCGGCGCCGCGCTGCCCGATGCGCTGCATCTGGTCGCCGTGTGCTGCGGCACGACGGTCGCCGGGATGCTGGTGGTCGCCGGGCTCGACGTGCCTTACCAACTCTGGCAGTACAACAAGAAGTTGCGCATGACGAAGGAAGAAGTGAAGCGCGAGCATCGCGAGAACGAAGGCGATCCGCACGTGAAGGGGCGAATCCGCCAGCAGCAGCGCGCAATCGCGCGCCGCCGGATGATGGCGGCCGTGCCGAAGGCCGACGTGGTGGTCACGAACCCGACGCACTTCGCGGTCGCGCTGCAATACACGGACGGCGAGATGCGCGCGCCGAAGGTCGTCGCGAAGGGCGTGAACCTCGTCGCCGCGCGCATCCGCGAGCTCGCGGCCGAACACAACGTGCCGCTGCTCGAAGCGCCGCCGCTCGCGCGTGCGCTGTATCACAACGTCGAACTCGAGCGCGAGATCCCCGGTTCGCTGTACTCGGCGGTCGCCGAAGTGCTCGCGTGGGTGTACCAGCTCAAGCGCTTCCGTTCGGAAGGCGGCGCGTTCCCGGCGGTGCCGGTCGATCTCGACGTGCCGGCCGAACTCGACAAGGGCGCGTCGGTGTCCGCCGACGACGAGCGCGAAGAAGCCGAAGACACGCTCGGCAAGCAAGGGAGCGCAGCATGAGCACCCCGACCACCGGCCTGTTCGCGAAGCGCGCGAACCCGTTCGCGGGCACGAACCTGCGCGCGCTCGCGGGCCCGATCCTCATCTGCATGATCCTGGGGATGATGATCCTGCCGCTGCCGCCGCTGCTGCTGGATCTGCTGTTCACGTTCAACATCGCGCTGTCCGTGATGGTGCTGCTCGTCAGCATGTACACGATGAAGCCGCTCGACTTCGCGGCGTTCCCGAGCGTGCTGCTGTTCTCGACGCTCCTGCGCCTGTCGCTGAACGTCGCGTCGACGCGCGTCGTGCTGCTCGAAGGGCACACCGGGCCGGACGCGGCCGGCCAGGTGATCGAGGCGTTCGGCCACTTCCTCGTCGGCGGCAACTTCGCGGTCGGCATCGTCGTGTTCGTGATCCTGATGATCATCAACTTCATGGTGATCACGAAGGGCGCGGGGCGGATCGCCGAAGTGTCCGCGCGTTTCACGCTCGACGCGATGCCCGGCAAGCAGATGGCGATCGACGCCGACCTGAACGCGGGCCTCATCAACGAGGAACAGGCGCGCAAGCGGCGCCTCGCGGTATCGCAGGAAGCCGAGTTCTACGGGTCGATGGACGGCGCGTCGAAGTTCGTGCGCGGCGACGCGATCGCCGGCCTGATCATCATGGCGATCAACGTGATCGGCGGGCTGATCGTCGGGATGGTCCAGCACGACATGTCGTTCGCCGCGGCCGGCACCAACTACACGCTGCTGACGATCGGCGACGGCCTCGTCGCGCAGATCCCGTCGCTCGTGATCTCGACCGCGGCCGGCGTGATCGTGTCGCGCGTCGCGACCGACGAGGACATCGGCACGCAGATCACCGGCCAGTTGTTCACGAACCCGCGCGTGCTGAACATCACCGGCGCGATCATCGCGCTGATGGGGCTCATCCCCGGGATGCCGCACTTCGCGTTCCTCGCGCTCGGCGGCGGCGCGATCTGGCTGGCGCGCACGCAGACGAGGCGCGCGGCGGCCCGCAAGGCGGCCGGCGACGTGACCGACATCGCGCCGCCCGCCGTGCTGCCGGCCGACAGCCACGAAGCGACGTGGGACGACGTGCAGCTGATCGACCCGCTCGGTCTCGAAGTCGGCTACCGGCTGATTCCGCTCGTCGACAAGAACAGCGACGGCGAGCTGCTCAAGCGCATCAAGAGCATCCGCAAGAAATTCGCGCAGGAAATCGGCTTCCTGCCGCCGGTGATCCATATCCGCGACAACCTCGAACTGCGGCCGAACGCGTACCGGATCGCGCTGAAGGGCGTCGAGATCGGCGTCGGCGAAGTGTTCCCGGGCCAGTGGCTCGCGATCAACCCGGGCCAGGTGACGGCCGCGCTGCCGGGCGCCGTCACGCAGGATCCCGCGTTCGGGCTGCCGGCCGTGTGGATCGACGTCGCGCTGCGCGAGCAGGCGCAGGTGTACGGCTACACGGTGGTCGACGCGAGCACGGTCGTCGCGACGCACCTGAACCATCTCGTCGTCCAGCATGCGGCCGAGCTGCTCGGCCGCCAGGAAGTGCAGGCGCTCGTCGAGCGCACCGGCAAGGACGCGCCGTCGCTCGTCGAGGACCTCGTGCCGAAGACGATCTCGCTCACCACGCTGCAGAAGGTGCTGCAGAACCTGCTCGAGGAAGGCGTACCGATCCGCGACATGCGCACGATCCTCGAGGCCGTGTCCGAGCATGCGGGCCGCGGCGACGCGTACGAGATCACGGCCGCGGTGCGGCTCTCGCTCGGCCGCGCGATCACGCAGCAGTGGTATCCGGGCAACGGCGAAATGCAGGTGATGGGCCTCGACGCGAATCTGGAGCGCGTGCTGTCGCAGGCGCTCGCCACCGGCGCGAACCCGGGCCTCGAACCCGGCCTCGCGCACAACCTACTGACCGGCACGCAGCAGGCGATGCTGCGTCAACAGAATCTCGGGCTGCCGCCCGTGCTGCTCGTGCAGCACGCGCTGCGCGCGATGCTCGCGCGTTTCCTGCGCCGCAGCCTGCCGCAATTGAAAGTGCTGTCGTATGCCGAAGTGCCGGACACGCGCACGATCAAAGTCGTTAACGTCATCGGGGGTTCCGCTTGAACATTCGCAAATTCACCGGCGCAACGAGCCGCGACGCACTTCGTCTCGTGCGCGAGGCGCTCGGCGCCGACGCGGTCGTGCTGTCGAACCGCACGCTCGATGACGGCAGCGTCGAAATCGTTGCACTCGCCGATTCGGATCTCGCCGCGGTGGCGCCGCCGGCCGCGCGTCCGCGTCTCGCGACGTCGCGCCAGCCGGAATCCGTGCCGGCCGCCGCCGTGCCGGGCATCGTATCGCGCCCGGGCATGGCGCCGCGCCCGGCCGTCAATCCGTATGCGGCGGGCGCAGGCGGGCTGCCGGACGTGTTCTCGTCTGTGTTCGGCGCGAGCGCCGACGCGCAAGAGGCCGACGTGCACGCTTCGTCGATCGATGCCGACGAGCCGGCGGCAGCGTCTTCGATCGCGGCAGCGACGGCCGGTGCGCCCGCTGCCGGTACGCCCGTCGCCGGTACGTCGGCCGCCGGCGCGCCGGCCGCCACTTCCGAACCCGCGCCGTGGCTGGTCGAGCACGCGAAGCGCCTGACGCAGCAGCGCGACGCGCTGATGGCCCGCGCGCAGGCGCCGGCCGAGCCGCGGGCGGGCGCGCCCGCGCCGCAAGCCGCGGCCGGCGCGACGCCGCACGACTGGGCGCGCGACATCGTGCGCGACGCGGAACGCCGGATGCCGGCCGCCGGAGCGCCGGCCGCCGGATCGCCGGCCGCCACGAAGCGCGCCTCCGACATGGGCGCATACGCCGCCAAGGCGACGGAGCGCACGCGCCTGTCCGCGGACACGGCCGCCGCGGTAGCCGATGCGGTGAAGTCGCGCATCGAGCGGATCGTCAACGACACCGTGATGCAGGAGCTCGGCGAGCTGCGCGGGATGATGACGGAGCAGTTCGACAGCCTGATGTGGCACGACCGCCAGCGTCGCAGCGCCGTCCACGGCGCGCTGACGAAGCACCTGTTCGCGGCCGGCTTCTCCGCGCAGCTCGTGCGGATGCTGGTCGACAACCTGCCATCCGGCGACGGCGCACAGACTTTCGAGCAGGCCGCCGAATGGGCGCAGTCGGTGCTCGCGTCGAACCTGCCGGTGCTCGACAGCGAGGACGCGCTGATGGAGCGCGGCGGCGTGTTCGCGCTGATGGGGCCGACGGGCGTCGGCAAGACGACCACCACCGCAAAGCTGGCCGCGCGCTGCGTGATGCGCTTCGGCGCGAGCAAGGTCGCGCTGCTGACCACCGACAGCTACCGGATCGGCGGCCACGAGCAACTGCGCATCTTCGGCAAGATTCTCGGCGTGCCGGTTCACGCGGTGAAGGATGCGGGCGACCTCGCGCTCGCGCTGTCCGAGCTGCGCAACAAGCACATCGTGCTGATCGACACGATCGGCATGAGCCAGCGCGACCGCGCGGTGTCCGATCAGATCGCGATGCTGCACGGCGCGAACGCGCCGGTGCAGCGCCTGCTGCTGCTGAACGCGACGAGCCACGGCGACACGCTGAACGAAGTCGTGCAGGCGTACCGCAGCGCGGGCGAGCATCCCGACCTGGCCGGGCCTGACCTGGCCGGCTGCATTCTCACGAAGCTCGACGAGGCGACCCACCTCGGCGGCGTGCTCGACACGGTGATCCGCTACAAGCTGCCGGTCCACTACGTGTCGACCGGCCAGAAGGTGCCGGAGAACCTGTACGTCGCGTCGACCCGATTCCTGCTGAAGAGCGCGTTCTGTGTGCCGCGCGACGGCTCGCCCTTCGTGCCGCAAGACGAGGACATGCCGACGCTGCTTTCCGCACTGACCGCACGTTCCACCGCCGAGCTGCACGAGGTGCGATTTGGATAAACGGATCATCGACCAGGCAGAAGGGCTGCGGCGCCTGCTGGCCGGGCGCGCGTCGCGCATCGTCGCGGTGACGGGCGGCCCGGCGGGCGTCGGCTGCACGTCCACCGTGGTGAACCTCGCGGCGGCGCTCGCGTCGCTCGGCAAGGACGTGCTCGTCGTCGACGAGCGCGCCGACGTGCATTCGGCCAGCGCGACGCTCGCCGGCGCGTGGCTGCGCGACGGCGAACGCACGCGGGTGGCGGCCGGCTTCGGCCTGTGCGGCGCCGCGCGGCTCGCGCGCGCCGGCTACAGCGACGCGCAACTGAGCGACTTCATCGACGGCCCGGCCGACATCGTCCTCGTCGACGCGCAGCTCGGCGCCGACGGGTCGTTCTCGGCGCTCGCGCGCGAAGCACACGACGTGCTGGTCGTCACGCGGGTCGCCGCGCAGGCGATCACCGAGGCGTACGCGTGCATGAAGCGGCTGCATTTCGCACACGCGTTCGCGCAGTTCCGCGTGCTGACGAATCAGGTCGGCAGCCACGCGGACGCGAAGACGGCCTTCGACAACCTCGCGGGCGTCGCGAGCCGCTACCTGACCGTATCGATCGCCGACGCCGGCTGCGTGAGCGCCGATCCGCTCGTCGAGCACGCCCGCGAACTGATGCATGCGGTGGTCGACGCGTTCCCGTCGTCGGCTGCTGCGCGCGACTACCGGCAGATTGCCGCCGACCTGTTGTACTGGCCGATGCGCCCGCGTTCGGGCGCGGGCCGCGCGGTCCACGCCGGCGGCAAGCCGTCGTACGAGGCGGGCGCGGCACACGCCGCGTGAGCGCCACCCGAAGGAGGGAGCCATGATGTACAACGCTCAAGGAAAGATGTCCCAGGCCGACGTGCTCGCGCAATACGCGCCGCTCGTGCGCCGCCTCGGGCTGCAGCTCGTCGCGAAGATGCCGGCGAGCGTCGATCTCGACGACCTGATCCAGGCCGGCATGATCGGCCTGATGGATGCGGCCGGCCGCTACAAGGAAGACCAGGGCGCGCAATTCGAAACCTACGCGACGCAGCGCATCCGCGGCGCGATGCTCGACGAGCTGCGCAGCAACGACTGGCTGCCGCGCAGCCTGCGCAAGACGTCGCGCGAGGTCGAGCACGCGGTGCACCAGGTCGAGCAGCACCTCGGCCGCTCGGCGAGCGAAACCGAGATCGCGCAGCACCTGAACATGCCGCTCGACGAATACCAGGGGATGCTGCAGGACCTGCACGGCAGCCAGCTCATCTACTACGAGGATTTCGACCGCGCGGCCGACGACGAGCCGTTTCTCGACCGCTATCGCGTCGATCACGCCGATCCGCTGTCGGCGCTGCTCGACGAGCACCTGCGCGAGGCGCTGGTCGACGCGATCGAGCGGCTGCCGGAGCGCGAGAAGCTGCTGATGTCGCTGTACTACGAACGGGGTCTGAATCTGCGCGAGATCGGCGCGGTGCTCGAGGTGAGCGAATCGCGCGTGTGCCAGTTGCACAGCCAGGCCGTCGCGCGCCTGCGTGCGCGGCTGCGCGAACAGGCGTGGGTCGGCGCCGAATCCTGACCCTTTGGGGCGGCCGCGCGCGCCGACGCCGCGCGCCCGTGCCGCGGTTGCCCGGCGCTCGCGCATTTCGCGCGCCGATTTGCTACAATCCCCTCCGTTTTCCGAGGAGCGTTGCGACGGACCATCCAGCGTCCGCCAGGCTCGGAAGGCTTCACCAAGCAGCCGTGCAGCGATTTTTCCGCGCCGGCCCCGCTTCCTGAACGGCGCTCACGTCACCAATCTAGAAACTTTTTAGAAAGGAGGGCGTGATGAACGCCATTATCGATTCCAAGGCTTCCCACGATTACGTCGTCGCCGACATGGCGCTGGCCGGCTGGGGCCGCAAGGAACTGAACATCGCCGAGACCGAAATGCCGGGCCTCGTGCAGATCCGCGACGAATACAAGGCGCAGCAGCCGCTGAAGGGCGCGCGCATTGCCGGTTCGCTGCACATGACGATCCAGACGGGCGTGCTGATCGAGACGCTGAAGGCGCTCGGCGCGGACGTGCGCTGGGCATCGTGCAACATCTTCTCGACGCAGGACCACGCTGCTGCCGCGATCGTCGAAGCCGGCACGCCGGTGTTCGCGTTCAAGGGCGAATCGCTCGACGAATACTGGGAGTTCTCGCACCGCATCTTCGAATGGCCGAACGGCGAATTCGCGAACATGATCCTGGACGACGGCGGCGATGCCACGCTGCTGCTGATCCTCGGCTCGAAGGCCGAGAAGGACCGTTCGGTGATCGCGAAGCCGACCAACGAGGAAGAAGTCGCGCTGTACAAGTCGATCGCGGCGCACCTCGACGTCGACGCGAACTGGTACTCGAAGCGCCTCGCGCACATCAAGGGCGTGACCGAAGAGACCACGACCGGCGTGCATCGCCTGTACCAGATGGAAAAGGACGGCCGCCTGCCGTTCCCGGCGTTCAACGTGAACGATTCGGTCACCAAGTCGAAGTTCGACAACCTGTACGGCTGCCGCGAGTCGCTCGTCGACGGCATCAAGCGCGCGACCGACGTGATGATCGCGGGCAAGGTCGCGGTCGTCGCGGGCTACGGCGACGTGGGCAAGGGTTGCGCGCAATCGCTGCGCGGCCTGGGCGCGACCGTGTGGGTCACCGAAATCGATCCGATCTGCGCGCTGCAGGCGGCGATGGAAGGCTACCGCGTCGTGACGATGGAATACGCGGCCGACAAGGCCGACATCTTCGTGACGGCGACCGGCAACTACCACGTGATCAACCACGATCACATGAAGGCGATGCGTCACAACGCGATCGTCTGCAACATCGGCCACTTCGACTCGGAAATCGACGTCGCGTCGACGCGCCAGTACCAGTGGGAAAACATCAAGCCGCAGGTCGACCACATCATCTTCCCGGACGGCAAGCGGATCATCCTGCTGGCCGAAGGCCGCCTCGTGAACCTCGGCTGCGCGACCGGCCACCCGTCCTTCGTGATGTCGAACTCGTTCGCGAACCAGACGCTCGCGCAGATCGAACTGTTCACGCGCGGCGATCAATACGAGAACAAGGTGTACGTGCTGCCGAAGCACCTCGATGAAAAGGTCGCGCGCCTGCACCTCGCGCGCATCGGCGCGAACCTGTCGGTGCTGTCGGACGAGCAGGCTGCGTACATCGGCGTGCAGAAGGACGGCCCGTTCAAGCCGAACCACTACCGCTACTGATGCGCGTCCGCCGCCGTGCCGTGCGTACCCGCCGCGGGGCGCACGGCGCGGCGGCGCTCACCGATCGTACCGATCGACAACCGAACCGGAGCACTCCATGAGCGTCATCCTCACCTGGGTCATCAACGCGCTCGCGTTGCTGATCATCACGTACCTCGTGCCGTCGATCCACATCAAGAGCTTCGGCACCGCGCTGATCATCGCGGTCGTGCTCGGGCTGATCAACACGGTGATCCGGCCGGTGCTGATCCTGCTGACGCTGCCCGTCACGATCGTCACGCTCGGGGTGTTCATCCTCGTCGTGAACGCGCTGTGCTTCTGGTTCGCGTCGTCGCTGCTGAAGGGCTTCGAGGTGTCGGGGTTCTGGTCCGCGTTCTTCGGTTCGATCCTGTACAGCATCGTGTCGTGGCTGCTGTCCGCCCTGATCTTCGGCCAGCGCGACATCGGCTGAGGGCGGGCATGGGCCCAACCCCATCGAATCATGAAACCGATCGAACTCTCGTTTGAATTCTTCCCGCCGAAGACGGCGGACGGCGTCGAGAAGCTGCGCGCCACGCGCGCGCAGTTGCTGCCGCTGAAGCCGAAATTCGTCTCCGTGACGTTCGGCGCCGGCGGATCGACGCAGCAGGGCACGCTCGATACCGTGCTCGACATGCAGAAGGGCGGCCTCGAGGCCGCGCCGCACCTGTCGTGCATCGGCTCGTCGCGCGACAGCCTGCGCGCGATTCTCGACCAGTACCGCTCGCACGGCATCCGGCACATCGTCGCGCTGCGCGGCGACCTGCCGTCGGGGATGGGCGCGGTCGGCGAGCTGCGCTATGCGTCCGAGCTCGTCAGCTTCATCCGCGCCGAGCATGGCGACTGGTTCCACATCGAGGTCGCGGGCTACCCGGAGTACCACCCGCAATCGCGGTCGCCGAAGGCCGATCTCGAGAGCTTCGCGCGCAAGGTGAAAGCCGGCGCGAATTCCGCGATCACGCAGTATTTCTTCAACGCGGATGCGTATTTCCGCTTCGTCGACGATGCGCGCAAGCTGGGCGTGGACGTGCCGATCGTGCCGGGCATCATGCCGATCACGAACTTCTCGCAACTGATGCGCTTCTCCGAGATGTGCGGCGCCGAAGTGCCGCGCTGGGTCGCGCGCCGGCTCGAGAGCTTCGGCGACGATCGCGAGTCGATCCGTGCGTTCGGCGCGGACGTCGTCACGAGCCTGTGCCAGCGCCTGATCGACGCGGGCGTGCCGGGGCTGCACTTCTACACGCTGAACGCAGCGGCCGCGACGCGGACGATCTGCGAACGGCTCGCGGTGTAAGCGCCGTCACGCGGTTGCATGCGCAACGGCCCCGCCGGTTCGTGCCGGCGGGGCTTTTTTTATCGTGACGGGCGACGCGGGACGCGTGGCGCAAACGTGCGCGCGTCAGCGTTGTGCCTGCATCAGCGGCGGGCGGCGGTCGAACCACGGCCGTGCCTGTTCGAGCTGCCGCGCGAGCCGGAGCAGCAACGCGTCGTCGGCGTGGCGCGCGGCGAACTGCACGCCGATCGGCAGTCCGCGCGCATTCCAGTACAGCGGCACCGACATCGCCGGCTGGCCGGTCAGGTTGAACAGCTCGGTGCAGCCGGCCCACGCGAACGCCTTCTCCGACGACTTCGCGAGCATTTCCTTCAGCAGCGGTTTCACCGGCAGCGCGGCGAGAAGCTTCATCTGCGCGGATTCGAACGGCGTCGGCTGCAATTCGCCGATCTTCACCGGCGGCCCGGCGAGCGACGCGCACAGGATCGCGTCGTAGCGCGACACGAGGCCGGCGACCTGCACGGTGAGCTGGCGCTGCCATTCGAGCACGTCCGGCAGCCGCGTGCGCGCGAGGCGGCGGCCGACCACGGCCATCGCCCAGGTCGCGGCCTCGAATTCGCCGCGCCGCGGCGTGCGGCCGGTCAGTTCGCGCGCGCCGAGCACCATTTCCTCGGCGATCGTCGCCCACAGCGTCAGGAAGGTTTCGGCCGCGCGCGCGTAGTCGAGTTGCAGCGTCGCCGGCTCGACGTGATGGCCGAGCGATTCGAGCAGCGCGGCCGCATCGTCGAGCGCCGCGCGCGTGTCGTCGGCGAGCGCCGGCGCGAGCATCGGATCGACGACGAGGCCGATCCGCAGCGGGCCGGGCGGCGTATCGAGCGCGCCGAGGAAGGTGCCGGCCGCGCCGGGCGGCAGTGTCTGGCCGGTCGTCACGTCGAGCAGCAGCGCACTGTCGCGCACGCTGCGCGACACCGCATGCTGGACGACGAGTTCGCCGTTCGACGGCAGGTCGACGAGCACCGGGTTGCGGCTCGGCTTCAGGCCGAACAGCCCGCAGCACGACGCCGGAATGCGGATCGAGCCGCCGCCGTCGGACGCATGCGCGAGCGGCACGATGCCGGCCGCAACGGCCGCCGCCGCGCCGCCGCTCGAACCGCCGGGCGTGTGATCGAGGTTCCACGGGTTGCGGCACGCACCGAACAGTTCCGGTTCCGTGTACGGCATCTGGCCGATCTCGGATGTGTTGGTTTTGCCGAATACGTTGAGGCCGGCCGCGCGGCTGCGCGCGATCACCGGCGAATCGTCGGCCGGCACGAAGTAACGGTAGTGCCGGCTGCCCATCGACAGCGGCAGCCCGGCGACCGCCGCGCCGAGATCCTTGACGAGATACGGTACGCCCGCGAACGGCGCGTCGGCGCCCAGCGCGGGCGCTGCCGCCGCACGCTGGCGCGCGGCTTCGTAGTCCTGCAGCACGATCGCGTTGATCGCGCCGTTGACCGCTTCGGCCTGGCCGATCGCGGCGTCGAGCAGTTCGCGCGGGCTTGCGCGGCGCTCGCGCACGAGCGCGGCGAGGCCGATTGCATCATGCGCGAGATAGTCCGAGTGCATCGCGTCACCCCCGTTGTCACGCGTGGCGATGGTGCGAGCATAACGCGGGCCCGGCGTGGCGGGCCCGCGGTCGTGCCTTTTTTAAAGGTGCTCGGCGAGGAAGGTCAACGTGCGGCCGTGCGCGAGCGCCGCCGCGCGCTGGTTGTACGATGCGCGGTCCGAGCAGTTGAAGCCGTGCTCGGCGCCCGGGTACACGTGGAACGACGCATCGCCGTGGCCGGCGAACGCGGCCTTCACCTGGTCGACGGCGGTGAGCGGAATGCCGTGGTCGTTTTCCGCGTAGTGGAACAGGATCGGCTGCTTGACCTGGCCGGCGAGATCGAGCGCGTTGTGGATGCCGCCGCCGTAATAGGACACCGCCGCGTCGAGCTTGCCGGTCGCCGCCGCGCGGTACGCGAGCTGGCCGCCGAAGCAGTAGCCGATCGCGGCGAGCTTGCCGCCCACTTCGGGGCGCGCGCGCAACGCGTCGGCCGCCGCGCCGATGTCCGCGACCGCGAGACCTACGTCGGTCTTCTTCATCAGCTCGATGCCCTTGTCGCGATCCGCGCCGTCGTAGGTCAGCTCGACGCGCGGCTGCGTGCGCCAGAACACGTCCGGCGCGAGCGCGACGAAGCCGTCGGCCGCGTACTGGTCGGCGACCGAACGGATGTGCGCGTTCACGCCGAAGATTTCCTGGATGATGATGACGGCAGGGCCCTTGCCGCGCTTGGGCAGTGCAAGATAGCCGCCGAAGCTGTCGTTACCGGTCGGGATGTCGATCCATTGGGCAGTCACGTTTTGAACTCCTGGCGTACGGGGTGCGCGAGGCGCCCCGGGGAACAAGTAGAGGGCGGCCTAGTGTGCCACCGATCGTCCGGTGCTGCAGCGCGCGCGGCCGCTTCTCGCGCAGCGATCGTTTCGATCTCGATTATTCATTTTTCGGCGCCGCGCCGCTTCGATAGAGTCGATGTTGTCGGCCTTTACAAAGCGCTTTCGCGCATCGTCATCCAAGGATTCGCCATGTCTGCCCGCTCGTTTTCCACGCCCTTTTCCGAACGCTTCGGCCTGCGCCTGCCGCTCGTGCAGGCGCCGATGGTCGGCGCGACCACGACCGCGATGGTCGCGGCCGCGTCGAATGCCGGTGCGCTCGGCAGCCTCGGCGCCGGCGCGCTCGGGCCCGAACGTATCGAAGCCGAAGTCGCCGCGATCCGCGCGGCGACCGATCGCCCGTTCGCGATCAACCTGTTCGTGCTGCCCGATGAAGCCGCGCCCGACGCGGCGACCGTCGCGCGCGCGCTGGCCGCAATCGATCCGCTGAACGCAACGCTCGGCTTGCCGCCGGGCACGGCGCCTGCGCGCTACGCGCCGGATTTCCGCGCGCAGCTCGATGCGCTCGTTGCGCTGCGCGTGCCGGTCGCGAGCTTCACGTTCGGCGTGCTCGACGCGGCCGACGTCGCACGCCTGAAAGCCGCCGGCACGTATGTGATCGGCACCGCGACGCACGTGGCCGAAGGGCTCGCGTGGCAGGCGGCCGGCGCCGACGCGATCTCCGCGCAAGGCGCCGAGGCGGGCGGCCATCGCGGCACCTTCATCGGTTCCGCCGACGATGCGCTGATCGGCACGCTCGCGCTCGTGCCGCAGCTCGTCGACGCGACGGGCCTGCCCGTGCTCGCCGCGGGCGGGATCATGGACGGCCGCGGCATCGCGGCCGTGCTCGCGCTCGGCGCGCAGGGCGCGCAACTCGGCACCGCGTTCCTCACCTGCGCGGAAAGCGCGATCGCGGCGGACTGGAAGGCGCGGCTGCTCGCGAGCGCCGATACGTCGACGCAGGTCACGCGCGCGATCACCGGCCGTCATGCACGCGGGCTGCGCAACGCGTTGATGGCGCGGCTCGGCGAGCATGTCGCGGACGCCGCACCGTATCCGATCCAGAACGCGCTGACCCAGCCGTTGCGCCAGGCCGCCGCGCGCGCGAACGACGGCGACTACCTGTCGCTGTGGGCCGGGCAGGGCGCGCCGCTCGCGCGGCGGCGCGGCGATGCGCTGACGACGTCGCAACTGGTCGCCGCGCTCGACGCGGAATGGCGTGCGGCGGCCGCCTGAACGCTGCTTCATCCGCCAGAACGATCGATACCGGACGACGAAACGCGCGTGGTGTCACGCGCGTTTCATTCAACGATCGCGGGCACAAAATACCGAATCGAAATGCCCTCGCGAATGGGTCGAAACGACCTTTCGAAAGTATGTCGCGAATTAGCGGAAACCCTTATCCGTCGGGGCTTGCAGCGCTATTCGAGTCCTCCTTCCAAAGCGCACATATCGGTAGTGTTACCACTACCCCAAAAAAGTCCCACAAATTAATTTGATCACCTACACTTGCGCGCAAGTACGGGCGGGCGGCCGCTAAAAGCGGCGGTTTTCACGTGCTTGAGGCCAAGTGCATGAACGATGCAACCGGCGAATCGTCCAGTGATTGCAAACACGGGGATGGCAGCGGGGCACCGGGCGATGGCGTTTTTTGGGACCGAACTGGAGACTTACATGAATATCAAGATGCAAAAGCTGTTGCCGATCACCGCAGCGGCGATGCTGTGTGCTGCAGCTGCAAGCAACGCGTGCGCCGATCAAGTCGTCAAGATCGGCCACGTCGCGCCGTTGACGGGCGGCATTGCACACCTGGGCAAGGACAACGAAAACGGCGCGCGTCTCGCAGTCGAGGAGATCAACGCGAAGGGTCTCACGATCGGCGGCCAGAAGATCACGCTGCAACTCGACCCGCAGGATGACGCCGCCGACCCGCGGCAGGCGACGCAGGTTGCGCAGAAGCTCGTCGACGACAAGGTCGTCGCGGTGGTCGGCCACCTGAACTCGGGCACGTCGATCCCGGCCTCGAAGATCTACAGCGATGCGGGCATCGTGCAGATTTCGCCGTCGGCGACCAACCCGGTGTACACGCAGCAAGGTTTCAAGACCACGTACCGCGTGGTGGCGACCGATGCGCAGCAGGGCCCGGCACTGGCGAACTACGCGCACTCGAAGGGCATCAAGAGCGTGGCGGTGGTCGACGATTCGACCGCGTACGGCCAGGGTCTCGCGAACGAGTTCGAGAAGAAGGCGAAGGCGCTCGGCCTGAAGGTGATGTCGCATGACGCGACGAACGACAAGGCGGTCGACTTCCGCGCGATTCTGACCAAGATCAAGGGCGAGAACCCGGACGCGATCATGTACGGCGGCATGGACGCTACCGGCGGCCCGTTCGCGAAGCAGGCGAAGCAGCTCGGCCTGCGCGCGAAGATCTTCGCGGGCGACGGCGTGTGCACGGAGAAGCTGGCCGACCTGGCCGGCGACGCGACCGACAACGTCGTGTGCTCGGAAGCCGGTGCTTCGCTCGAGAAGATGCCCGGCGGCAGCGCGTTCAAGGCGAAGTACGAGAAGCGCTTCGGCCAGCCGATCCAGATCTACGCGCCGTTCACGTATGACGCCGTGTACATCATCGCCGACGCGATGAAGCGCGCGAACTCGGTTGACCCGGCTAAGATCCTCGCGGCGATGCCGGCGACGAAATACACGGGCGTGATCGGCACGACGACCTTCGATTCGAAGGGCGACCTGCAGCACGGCGTGATTTCGCTGTACAACTACAAGAGCGGCAAGAAGTCGCTGCTCGACGAAGTGAAGATGTAACGCGACCAGCGGTCAACAGCAGGGGTGAAAGCGCGCATGCGGCCACGCATGCGCGCTTTCTTTTTGGGCCGGCGTGCGCCGCCGCGCCGTCAGATTTTCAGGTGCGCGAGCACCCTGGGTGCGACGAGCGCGACGAGCGCCGCGCATAGTGCGACGACCGACAGGCCGATCGTCAGGTTCGCGGCCTGCGCGACCGCGCCGATCACGACCGGACCGAACAGCAGCCCGAAATACGCGAGCCCGGCCACGTGCGCGAGCCCTTCGGCCGCATGGATGCCTTTCACGCGCGCGGCGGCCGCGAACAGCACGGGCATCATGTTGGCCAGCCCGAGGCCCATCAGCGTGAAACCCGTCAGCACCGCGACCGGGTTCGGCAGCAGCAGCGCGCCGATCATCCCCGCGCACGCGAGCGACGCACTCGCGAACACGAGCTGCGGCGCGCCGAAGCGGGCGCGCACGGCGTCGCCCGCGAAGCGCGCGATGGCCATCCCGCCCGAGAACGCCGCGTACGCGGCGCTCGCGAGCGCGGGGCTCGCCGCGACGACGTCGCGCATGTAGACCGTCGCCCAGTCGTACATCGCCCCTTCGGCGACCAGCGCGATCAACGCGATGCCGCCGAGCATCCACAACGCGGGCGAGCGCCAGCGGTTGCCGCCGCCGTGCGCCTGTTCGTGATGCGGCACGTGCGGCAGCACGGCCGGGCTCGCGGCCACGAGCACCGCGGCGCACGCCGCCGCCGCGAGCGCGAGATGCGCGACCGGCGCCATGCCGGCCGACAGCAGCGCGCCGCCGGCCGCCGCGCCGGCCATCCCGCCGATGCTGAACATCCCGTGCAGCGACGACATGATCGGCTTGCCGAGTGCGATTTCGACCGCGCTGGCCTCGGCGTTCATCGCGACGTCGAGCGTCGCCATCGAGAAGCCGAACAGCGCGAGCACCGGAAGCAGCATCCAGTAGTCGGGCACGACGAGGATCAGCGCCGCACACGCGGACATCACGAGCCCGCCGGCGAGGCACGCGGTGCGCGAGCCGACGCGCGCGATCCAGCGCGCGATGGTCAGCATCGCGGCGATCGACCCGCCGGCGACCGCGAACAGCGCGATCGACAGCAGCCCGGGGCTCAGCGCGAACTTGTCGCGCACGGTCGGCACGTGCACACCCCACGACGCGTACATCATGCCGGCGACGAAGAACAGCGCCATCGACGCCGTGCGCGCACGCTGGCGGGCCGGCAGCGGCAGCACGCGATGCGCGTCGGGCGGCGCGGCGAACGGGGACGACGATTCGGGGGAGGAGGATTCGGACACGGGGAGGCTCGCCAGGAAAATGCGCGGGCGCACACGGCGCCCGTCGGATTTGTCCGATTCTATCGAACCGCTTACGTTCTTGCCGGGCGATGGCCGTTCGGTCGATGCTCGGGCGATCGGGCCATCTTGCGGCGGCGGCTCGGCGTCGCATCGGCCGTTCGGCCGATGCGCAACGTGCGGCGAGCGCGGGTAACATCGAAGCGATGCCCGCCGCGCCGCCTTTCGACCGCAGGAGTTCCGCTTGAACATCGATCCCGCCTTCGCCTTGCATCTGCTGCATCGCTGCGCGCTCGGCACGCTCGCCACCCATGCGCGCGAACCGCAGGGCTTCCCGTATCCGACGGTCGTGCCGTTTGCGCCCGATGCAAGCCATCGGCCCGTGATCCTGGTGAGCGGCCTGGCCGAGCATACGCGCAATCTCGCCGCCGATCCGCGTGCGGGTTTCCTCGTCGTCGATGCGAGCGGCGGCGAGGTCCTGAATGCCGAGCGCGCGACGCTGCTGGGCCGGTTCGTGCCGCTCGGCGACGATCCGCACGTCACCGCGCGTTACCTGCGCTACGAACCGGACGCCGCGCGCTATCTCGCGCTCGGCGATTTCGCGTTCTGGGCGCTCGAGATCGAGCGGCTGCGCTATATCGGCGGGTTCGGGCGGATGGGTTGGGTCGACGGCACGCATCTCGATGCGCTGCCGCCGCTCGCATTCGACGACGAACAGGCGCTGTGGCGTGCATACGAGACGAGCGACGCACGCCGCGACGGGCTCGACCTGCTCGGCGTCGATCGCCATGGCGCGGACTGGCGATGCGACGGGCGCCGCGTGCGCACGCCGTTCGAGTCGCCTTCGGCCGATGCCGGTGCGCTGCACGAGCGGCTGATCGCCTGCGCAAAGGATGTGACGTGACGTCACGGGTCAGGGATTTGTCCGTTTAGCAAACTGCGTCATGTGGTTTTTGCAAAACTGTCGTCCGATGAAAGCTTTGATTTTCTTGAATGCAGGGTAATTGCGTATGT
Organism: Burkholderia sp. ABCPW 11; assembly: GCF_001523445.1. Lineage (NCBI taxonomy): Bacteria > Pseudomonadati > Pseudomonadota > Betaproteobacteria > Burkholderiales > Burkholderiaceae > Burkholderia > Burkholderia sp. ABCPW 11. The sequence goes on from NZ_LOVM01000049.1 coordinate 201,166, forward strand.
TGATAGACCGAATAGTCGATCGCTAATGTCCTAATCTCTATGCAGGAGCGTAAAAATTTGAGAAAAGGCCGCGGCCGGTCAAAATGACATGTGCGAATACCAATTGGCCTCGGGATTTTCATGAATCTCGCTTCTATCAAATCTTTTTTGTGCTAATCTCTGCCTTCGAAAATCCGAGGCACATATATTTCATGAATGGTGAGCTGGCTGCAGACCGGCGCCATTGGTCAGATAGATAGAAAGGGAAACTATGTCTTCTTACAAGGACCTGCTGGCCCAGCGGGAGAAGCTGGAGAAGCAAATCGAAGAAGCGAAGTCGCGTGAATACGCTGAAGTGCTGAATGACGTGAAGCAGAAAATTGCCGACTACGGCTTTTCGCTCGCCGAACTCGGTCTCAGCCGCGCGAAGGCCGGCAAGGTCGGTCGTCCGCGCGCAGGCGTGGCGGCGAAATACCGTGACCCGGAAACGGGCGCAACGTGGTCGGGTCGTGGCAAGCCGCCGCGCTGGATCGCCGGCAAGAACCGCGATCAGTTTGCGATTTAAACGTTCGTTTAAGTTGCCTGCTCTTCAAGAGAGCCGCGTGTCCGTCGAGGAGCGCGGCTTTTTTGTTTTCCGGGCACCGGCAGGGTCCTCTGCGCCGTCATGAAAATGTAAGCGTGTGTCGCGTGAATGAAAATGCGACACGTTCGCATAAGCGATTGATTTAAATGAGAAATTTGTGGGTATTGGAAGGGCTCGCAGGGCGCCTTTGATAGAATTACGACTCGCACACCGATATCTCATATTTCATGTCCACGTTTTCCGGCGACGCGCAGAGCGCGGATAAGCACGCAGTTGCGCGCAAGAGCACGCTCGTCAGTATTGTGCTGAATGTCGTGCTTGCGACATTTCAGATCGTCGTTGGCGTGATTGCGCATTCGCAGGCATTGATTGCCGACGGTGTGCATTCGATTTCCGATTTGATCTCGGATTTTGTCGTGCTGGTTGCGAATCGGCATAGCGGCGCATCGCCGGATGCCGACCACAATTATGGCCATAGCCGCTACGAGACGGTCGCGTCGCTGTTTCTCGGTGCGATCCTGATTGCCGTCGGTATCGGCATGCTCTGGCGCGCCGGCGACCGTCTCGTTAATCTCGAAAACATTCCGGCCGTGCATTTTTCCGCGCTGATCGTTGCGCTGACGGTGCTCGTGTCGAAGGAAGCGTTGTTCCGCTACATGCTGCGCGAAGCGCGGCGCGTGCGCTCGGCGATGCTCGTCGCCAACGCGTGGCATGCGCGTTCGGATGCCGCGTCGTCGCTCGTCGTCGCGATCGGCATCGTCGGCAGCCTGGCCGGTGTACGGCTGCTCGACCCGATCGCGGCGGCGATCGTCGGCTTCATGGTCGCGCGCATGGGCTGGACGTTCGGCTATGACGCGTTGCAGGACCTCTCCGACCGCGCGCTCGATACGGCCGACACGGCCGAGATCCGCGCGCTGCTCGCCGCGACGCCCGGCGTGCGCGACGTGCACGACCTGCGCACGCGCAAGATGGGCGATGCCGCGCTCGTCGATGCGCACATCCTCGTCGATCCGAAGATCTCCGTCTCCGAAGGGCATTACATCGCCGAGACCGCGCGGGCGCGCGTGCTGTCCGACCCGCGCGTGCTGGACGCGCTGATCCACGTCGACCCCGAGAACGACGCGGCGCGCCGTCCGGCGCTCGCGCTGCCGCCGCGCGGCGAGCTCGCGGCCCGGCTCGAGGCCGCGCTCGCGCAGCGCGGGTTGCACGCGGCGGCGATCAATCTGCATTACCTGAGTACGGGGCTCGAGGTCGACGTGACGCTCGACAGCGACCCGCGAGACGCCGATGCGACGCTGGCCGGTCGGCTCGACGTCGAGACGCTGAAGCGCGAGTTCGGTGCGCGCCGGATCGGCTTCACGCGCACGCTGCCCGTGCAGACGTGACCGGCAGCCGGCAGCCGGCAGCCGCGAACGCGGCCGGCCGCAGGGGTGGGGCTGCGCGTTACAGCGGCAGTTGCGTGTCGAACTTGATTTCGCGCAGCACGACGCTCGTGCGCACCTGCGACACGGCCGGAATCTTGAAGATGCGTTCGTGCAGGAACACGTCGTAGGCTTTGATGTCCGGCGCGACGATCTTGAGGATGTAATCGGCTTCGCCGGTCGTGCTGTAGCACTCGGTGACTTCCGGGCAGGTCGCGATCTCGCGCTCGAACTGCTCGACGCCGCCTTCGTTGTGGCGCGTCAGGTGCACGTGCGCGAGCGCGCAGACGTGCAGGCCGAGCTTCTCGCGATCGAGCAGCGCCGTGTAGCGCTGGATCACGCCCGACTGTTCCATGTCCTTGATGCGGCGCCAGCACGGTGTGCTCGACAGCCCGACCTGGTCGGAGATTTCCTGAACGGAACGGCGCGCGTCGAGCTGCAACAGGCGAAGGATTTTTTGCGAAAAGGAATCGAGCGTCACCTGCGCCTCCATGCGGCAGCTACAACACGCTGAATGTTAGAGGGCCGGGAAAGGAAAGGCAATCTGGCGACGCGCTGTTGAGCGAGATTCGCTAATTTGCTCGCGGATCCGTGGGATTTTGTCCCGCCCCCGCGCTATCCGACCGATCGGTATCCGACACGGCCAGGCCCGCGAGCGCGGCCTGCTGACGGCGCAGGTCGGCGAGCATGTTGCAGAACAGCGCGCCTTGCTCGATCGCGTCGTCGAGCGCGACGTGCGTGTGCGGATGATCGTCGAACCAGTGCTTCGGAAAGCGCGGCTTGATCGCCTTGCGGTACGGCAGGCCCGTCATCGCGAACGCGAGCGTCTTGATGTCGAGCGCCGACCACGAGAACGGGCAGCGCCCCGCGAAACGCATCATGTACCAGAACATGAACGTGAAGTCGAAGCCGGCCGGCATCGCGACGAACACCGGCTTGCCGGGCAGCGCCTCGACCCATTCGACGTAGGCGACCAGCGCCGTCTCGGGCGTCTGCAGGTCGCGCCGGCATGCGGCCCACGCTTCGGGTTCGGTTTTCCACCAGGCTTCCTGCACCGGGTGCGCGTGCGCACCGGGCAGGGTCTCGAGGTTTGCCGAGAACGTCGCGATCAGTTGCTTGTCCTCGGTATAGGCGGCCGACGCGAAGCTCAGCATCGAGTGCGGGCCCGGAATCGGGCCGTCGGCTTCGACGTCGGTGCTGACGTAAATTTCCGGGATGGCGGTCTGATTCATCCGAATACCTTGTCGGACACGAACGGGTTCGTGCGGCGCTCGTCACCGAACGTCGACACCGGGCCATGACCGGGCACGAACGTGACGTCGTCGCCGAGCGGCCACAGCTTTTCCTTGATCGAACGGACGAGATCCTCGTGATTGCCGCGCGGGAAATCGGTCCGGCCGATCGAGCCCGCGAACAGCACGTCGCCGACGATCGCGACGCGATGCGCGCGGCTGAAGAACACGACGTGGCCGGGCGTGTGACCCGGGCAGTGATAGACCTCGAGCGTCTCGTCGCCGAACTGCACGGTGTCGCCGTCGTTCAGCCACCGGTCGGGCTCGAAGCTGTCGGCGGCCGGAAAGCCGAAGCGTTCGCTCTGCATCGGCAGCTTCTCGATCCAGAAGCGTTCGTCTTCCTGGGGCCCCTCGATCGGCACGCCGTAGCGCGTCGCGAGCGTCTTCGCGCCCGCACAGTGATCGATGTGCCCGTGCGTGAGCAGCACCTTCTCGACCTGCACGTTCTGCCGCGCGACTTCCTGTTCGATCCGGTCGAGATCGCCGCCCGGATCGACGACGGCGGCGCGGCCCGTCTTCTCGCAGACGAGCAGCGAGCAGTTCTGCTGGAATGGCGTGACCGGAATGAGCGTGACTTTCATGGAGGCACCGGCGGCTAAAAGGAGCGATTGTACCGGTCGCGCGCGCCGCCTGCCGTGCGTGCGATGCATGCCGCGGCGCGTGGATGAGGGCATTCCCGGAGCATGCCGATTGTTACAGCCATAGCGAGAATCAATGGTCCGCCGGGGGCGCTTTTCGAGACAAGGTTTTGATTTATGTATAATGCGCCCCATTGCGCGTGAATTTCACGCAATTCGCTGGTGTTTCGGCCCTGTTAAATAAGGCATCCGATTCACCGTCAAGCATCGGCCGCCGGGGGAATCCGGCGGTGTATCCAGCACCGAGCATTCGGTGCTCACGTCTTGTCCGGCCGGGTGCTGCGCGCCCGCCTGCGGCCCAGCTGCCGCGCCGCCGGATGAGGCCTGTGCCGCCGTTCCTGTGCGTTGGTCGTATCGACGCGCGCGAACGTGAAGCCATGTTCGATGGCGGCATGTGGGGTCTGGTCAGGCTGTTGGGGACAGGTTGCGCCAGACGTGAAAGCTAATCAGGACGGTTGCGGCCTAGACGAACGCCGCGCCCATGCTAGCCGCCTGCTCGCACTCGAGCGGGGCGTGCACGCATTTGCCGTCCGGGCCGCATCTCTGCGTTGTGAAGCAGCGTTGTATCGATGCGGCCCGAACCAGAAGGCGACACGTCGATGAATTTACGTTTTCCGAGCCGATTCGGAACCATTGCATTATTTTTTGCGCTGACGGGCTGTGCTGTGCCATCCAGCCAGACCACCGGCAGCGTGAGCCAGAAGAAGGCGGTCGACAGGACGGCCGCTGCCGCGAAGGCGGACGACGACAAGCAGCCGCTCAATTTCGATTCCGCGCTGGCGTCGATGCCGGCTGCCGACAGCAAGGACGCGAAGAAGTCGTCGCTGGCGGACGCCGAGCCGATCGACGGCAAGGACGTGTCCGATTTCCGCCAGACCGGCCGCGCATCGTGGTACGGGCGGGATTTCCACGGCCGGCGCACCGCGAACGGCGAGCGCTTCAACATGAACGCGTTCACCGCCGCGCACCGCACGCTGCCGCTGTCGTCGTACATCAAGGTGACGAACGCATCGACCGGCAAGTGGGTCGTCGTGAAGGTCAACGATCGCGGGCCGTTCAAGCGTGGCCGCGTGCTCGACCTGTCGTATGCGGCGGCCAAGGTGATCGGCCTCGTGCACGCCGGCACGGGCCGCGTGAAGATCGAAGGGCTGTCGCCGCAGGAAGCGCGCGAGGCGCGCGACGAAATGTTCGCGTCGATCTCGGCGAAGTAACGCGGCGGATCGTCCGCTCATGCACAAAGGGCTGCCTTCCGGCAGCCCTTTGTCGTTTCCGCGCGCCGGCGTCGCGCGTCAGCCTTCCTTCAGCGCGAGCGCACGCGCATACAGCGCGTTGCGCGATGCACCCGTGAGCGCGGCCGCGAGCTTGGCCGCGCTCTTCACCGGCACTTCTTCCAGCAGCAGCCTGAGCAGCGCGTCGTGCGCGGTGTCGTCGGCTTCGCCGCTTGCCGCCGGCGCGCCTTCGACGACCAGCACGAACTCGCCGCGCTGCCGGTTCGCATCGCCCGCGAGCCAGCTCTGTCCTTCGGCCAGGGTGCCCTGGAACAACTGCTCGTGTAGCTTGGTGAGCTCGCGCGCGATCAGCAGCCGGCGCGCGGGGCCGAACGCGTCGGCGAGCGCGGCGACGGTTTCGGCGATCCGGTGCGGCGCTTCGTAGAACACCAGCGCGTACGGGTGCGACGCCAGCGCCTGCAGTGCGGTCGCGCGCTGTTTCGCCTTCGGCGGCAGGAAGCCCGCGAACGTGAATGCGCCGGCCCAGTCGCCGGCCACGCTCAGCGCGGTCACGGCCGCGCTCGGGCCCGGCAGCGGAACCACCGTGAAGCCGGCGGCACGCACGGCGTCGACGAGTCGCGCGCCGGGGTCCGAAATGCCGGGCGTGCCGGCGTCCGACACGTAGGCCACGCGTTCGCCGCCACGCAGCAGTTCGATCACGCGCTGCGCGGCTTCGCGTTCGTTGTGCTCGTGCACGGCGACGAGCGGTTTCGAGATCCCGTAGCGGGCGAGCAGTTGGCCCGTATTGCGGGTGTCTTCGGCAGCGATGCGGTCGGCGAGGCCGAGCACGTGCAGCGCGCGCAGCGTGATGTCGGCCGTATTGCCGATCGGCGTGGCGACCACGTAGAGCACGGCGTCCGGGTAGTGCTGCGTAGGCGCGAGTTCGAGGAGGGCAGTCATGGCAGGCAAGGCACGCAATCGCGGCACGAGCGGAACAAGGACGGCATTGTGCCACGCGGCGCCGGCCCGGCCGGATGGCGCGCGCGGTCGGCCGCATTCGGGCGACAACTTTTCCGGCGCGGCGCGATCCAAACCGGTCGGCGCGGCGTTCGAGCAGCGCGCGCGGCAGTTTCTCGAGCGCCGCGGTCTCGGGTTCGTCGCCGCGAACGTGACGATGCGCGGCGGCGAGCTCGATCTCGTGATGCGCGAGCCCGACGGCATGCTCGTGTTCGTCGAAGTGCGCGCGCGGCGCAGCACCCGGCATGGCGGTGCGGCCGCGAGCGTCGGCTGGCGCAAGCGGCGGCGTCTGGTCGCGGCCGCGTTGCAGTTCTGGTCGCGGCACGGCGCCGGCGCCGCGTGCCGTTTCGACGTCGTTGCGTTCGAGGCCGGGCGGCTCGCGTGGTTGCGCGACGCATTTCGTACCGACGACGCGTAGCCGCGAGCTGTGACGAGATGTAAAGAGTTCTTGCCGGACCCCCGGAGAGGGCGCCGGAGTACGGTAAACTCGCCGCACCCACGATGTCGCGCGAGTTGTGCCGCGCGCCCAGTTCACCAGGAATCGATGTCAGTCGAACGTATTCAGCAACAATTCCGCGACAGCGCCGCGCTTCACGCCGAAGCGGCCGACACGCTGTCGCTGCCGATCGCAGCCGCGGTCGATGCGATGTTCGCCGCACTGGCGAACGGCAACAAGATCGTCGCATGCGGCGACGGCCCGTCGGCCGCCGCCGCGCAATACCTCGCCGCGTCGCTCGTCGGCGGTTTCGAGCGCGAGCGTCCGGGCTTGCCCGCGATCGCGCTGGCCACCGACGCGTCGCAGGCCGGCCTCGCGGGCGCCGCGGCCGTCGAGCAGTTGTTCGCGCAGCAGGTGCGCGTGCTGGGCCAGACGGGCGACATCCTGCTGGTGCTCGACGCGGGCGGCGCATCGCCGCGCGTGCTCGCGGCGATCGACGAGGCGCACGAGCGCGAGATGACCGTCGTCGCATTGACGGGCGGCAACGACCACACGGTCGTGGCCGCGCTGTCCGACACCGATATTCCGATCAGCGTGCCCGCCGTTCGCGCGGCGCGCATCCACGAAGTCCATCTGCTGACCATCCACTGCCTGTGCGACGGCATCGACGCGATGCTGCTGGGTGAGGATTGAACGAAGGAGAGCCGTCGATGAATCAAAGCCGCGTCAAACAGACGCTCGTCAGAACCACGCTGCTCGCCGCGCTGACGGCGGGCCTCGCCGTGTCGCTGCAGGGTTGTGTGCTCGGAGTCGTGGGCGCTGCGGCGGGCGGCGGCGCGCTGATCGCGACCGATCGCCGTACGCTCGGCGCGCAGACGGAGGATCGCGAGATCCAGGTCAAGTCGCTCACGCAGATCAACAACGGGCTGCCGGACCAGTCGCACGTGAACGTGACGGTGTTCAACCGTCGCGTGCTGCTGACGGGCGAAGTGCCGAACGATGCGTCGAAGCAGCGCGCCGAGGAAATCGTGCGCGGCATCAACAACGTGAACGGCATCGTCAACGAGCTGTCGGTCGAGCCGGCGTCGTCGCTGTCGTCGCGCGCGAACGACTCGTACCTCGAAGGGCGCGTGAAGTCGGAGCTGATCGCGACGAAGGGCATCTCGGCGAACTACTACAAGGTCGTCGCCGAACGCGGCAATCTTTACCTGATGGGTCTCGTGACGGTGGATGAAGGCAATCGCGGTGCGGAAGCCGCGAGCCAGGTGCCGGGCGTCGAGAAGGTCGTGAAGGTGTTCCAGTACGTGAAGCCGCAGGACGCGCAGGCGCTGCAGGACGCGTCGCCGGCGAGCGGCGCATCCGGCGCGCAGGCGGCTGCCGCACCGGCGGACAGCGCGACGGTCGGCGCGGTGCCCGACGCATCGGTGCAGTCCGCGCCGCTGCAGCCGCCCGCGCCGATCTCGAATTCGTCGAGCGTGCATCCGGGCAATCCGAAGGCGAAGGCGCAATGACGGGCATGCGGATGAAGCAGATGAAACGATGGATGGTGCAGGGCGCCGCGGCTGCGGCGCTCGCGGCCGGCACGCTGGGCGTCGCGCATGCGGACGTCGGCGACGGCCTGAAGGTGGCCCGCAGCAACGCGTGCATGGGCTGCCACGCGGTGGACCGCAAGCTCGTCGGCCCGTCGTTCAAGGATATCGCCGCGCGCTACAAGTCCGATCCGCAGGCCGTGGCCAAGCTGTCGAAGAAGGTGAAGGACGGCGGCTCGGGTGTGTGGGGCGCGATTCCGATGCCGGCGCATCCGCGCATGAGCGACGCAGACGCCCGGTCGGTGGTCGAATGGGTGTTGGCTGGAGCACCGTCGAAGTAACGCGTCGGGGTGACGTAACCCCTATTGCCAAGCGCGGAAATGCGTGTGTATGATGATCGACTGTTGGGGCGGTAGCTCAGCTGGGAGAGCGTCGCGTTCGCAATGCGAAGGTCGGGAGTTCGATCCTCCTCCGCTCCACCAACGGAATTCGAAGGGCTTGATCGCAAGATCAAGCCCTTTTTGTTTTTGCGGAACCGCTGATCGACCCGCCAGGTCGCCAACTCGCGGATCGCCCTGAACGCCAACACAGCGAATCCCGCCGTAATAACCGCGAGCACCACGGTTCTTTTCCGCAGCACCACGCGGAAGGCGATCGACAGCCCGCAGAACGTGCAGGTCGAGATGACGATCCACCCCAGCGCCGCATAGCCCGCACCGCCTTCGAAATTCGATACGTTCCGCGTGATCCGGGGCGCGACATAGCCAGCGACGGTCATGCTCCCGGCCAGACACAGCACCGAATACAGCACGAAGACGATGATCTGCCGCAGTGTCGGACCGGATGCCGTCATGGAGCGCGTTCTGTTGCCGATGGATGGAAGCGCCCGACCGCCGACCGCGCGGGCCGATTCGGGCAGCCGGCCGAATGCGGCCGGCTGCCCGAATCGGCAGCCGCCCCCCGTCAGCCCACCCTAAACCCGCCCGAAACTCGGCCGCTTCGGATCATACGTCCACCCCGGCACCAGATAACGCATCGCGACCGCATCGTCGCGCGCGGTGCCGCCCACCTCGTTGTACAGCGCATGCGCGGCCTCGACCTGCGCCATGTCCAGTTCGATGCCGAGCCCCGGCCGTTCCGGCACGGCCACTTTGCCGCCGACGATCGCGAGCGGCTCGCGGGTGAGCCGCGCGTCGCCTTCCTGCCAGATCCAGTGCGTATCGATCGCGGTGATCGTGCCGGGCGCGGCCGCTGCCGCATGCGTGAACATCGCGAGCGACACGTCGAAGTGGTTGTTCGAGTGCGATCCCCACGTGAGCCCCCAGTCGCGGCACAGTTGCGCGAGCCGCACCGAGCCCTGCATCGTCCAGAAATGCGGATCGGCGAGCGGAATGTCGACCGCCTGCAGCCGCACCGCATGATCCATCTGCCGCCAGTCGGTCGCGATCATGTTGGTGGCGGTCGGAATCCCCGTCGCGCGGCGGAATTCGGCCATCACCTCGCGGCCCGAATAGCCGCCTTCCGGCCCGCAAGGATCTTCCGCATACGCGAGCAGGTGGCCTTGCCCGCGGCACAGCGCGACGGCCTCGTCGAGCGACCACGCGCCGTTCGGGTCGAGCGTCGCGCGCGCGTCGGGAAAGCGTGCCTTGATCGCCGCGATCGCTTCCATCTCGTCGGCGCCGGCCATCACGCCGCCCTTCAGCTTGAAATCGGCGAAACCGTAGCGCTCGACCGCGGCTTCGGCCTGCCGCGCGATCGCGGCCGGCGTGAGCGCCGCTTCGTTGCGCAGCCGGAACCACGGGTCCGACGCCTGCGCTTCGTCGCGATACGGCAGATCGGTGCGGCGCCGGTCGCCAAGGTAGAACAAATACGCGAGCATCGGCACCGCGTCGCGCTGCTGGCCTTCACCGAGCAGCGCCGCGACCGGCACGTCGAGGTGCTGGCCGAGCAGGTCGAGCAGCGCGGCTTCGATCGCGGTGATCACGTTGTCGAGCCGCAGGTTGATCTCGTGCGGCTGACGCAGCACCGCCGCCTCGCCGGCCGACGTCACTTCGTGGCGAATCGTGCGCCCGGCGCCGGCGCCCGCACCGGACAGCGCCGCGCGCACCGCGTTGAGCGTTGCCTGGTAGCGTCCGATCGACTGCCCGACCACGAGATCCGTCATGCGCTCGAGCGCGTGGCGGATGCCTTCGCCGCCCGGCACTTCGCCGACGCCCGTATGCCCGCTGCTGTCGTCGAGGATCACGAGGTTGCGCGTGAAGTACGGCGCGTGTGCGCCGCACAGGTTGAGCAGCATGCTGTCGCGGCCGGCGACGGGAATCACCTGCATGCGGGTGACGCGCGGGGTGCCGGCACGGCTGGGTTCGGACATCGATTCGCTCCTGGTTCCGGTGGCGTGCGGGCCGCCGGACGCGCCGGCGCGGCCCGCGCCGTTCATTGAAGCTCGACGCGGCGGATCTCGCCGACGACGAACAGGTAGCAGACCACGGCGACGAGCGCATGCGCGACGACATAGACGAGCGCGCCGTTGAACGAGCCGCTGCGGTCGACGATATAGCCGATCGCGATCGGCGTCGTGATGCTGGAAAGATTGCCGCACGTGTTGAGCAGCGCGCCGCTCAGGCCGGCGATCTGGCGCGGCGCGGTGTCGGCGTTGACGGCCCAGCCGAGCGCGCCAAGCCCCTTGCCGAAGAACGACAGCGCCATGAACACCACGACGAGCACGTGCGAATCGGTGTAATTGCAGACGATCATCGACATCGACAGCAGCATGCCGATCACGATCGGCACCTTGCGCGCGACCGACAGCGACCGGCCCTGCCTGAGCAGCGCATCGGACACGACGCCGCCGAGAATCCCGCCGAGGAACCCGCATACGGCGGGGATCGACGCGACGAGGCCGGCGTTGAGGATCGACATCCCGCGCGCCTGCACGAGATAGACGGGGAACCACGTGATGAAGAAGTAGGTGAGCGCGTTGATGCAGTACTGCGCGACGTACACGCCGACCAGCATCCGGTTTCTCAGCAGCGCCTTCACGTGGCGCATCGACGGGCCGCCGTCGCGCCCGCCCGTCGCCTGGTCGATGTTAACGAGCGCGCCGCCTTCGGCGAGGTAGTCGAGTTCCGCGCGGTTGATGTTCGGGTGATGCTTCGGGTCGTACATCGTGCGGTTCCACACCAGCACGAACACGAAGCCGAGCACGCCCATCACCGCGAACACCGACTGCCAGCCGAACGCATGCACGAGCCAGCCCATCAGCGGCGCGAACACGACGGTCGCCGCGTACTGCGCGGCGTTGAAGATCGCCGACGCGGTGCCGCGCTCGGGCGCCGGGAACCACGCGGACACGATCCGGCTGTTGGCGGGGAACGACGGCGCCTCGGCCGCGCCGACCAGAAAACGCAGCCCGAACAGCAGCGCGAACGCGGCCGCCCCGCCGAAGAAGCCGATTCCGCCTTGCAGCAGCGTGAACAGCGACCAGAAGAAGATGCTGAATGCGTAGACGATGCGCGAGCCGTAGCGGTCGAGCAGCCAGCCGCCCGGCAATTGCGCGACCACGTACGACCAGCCGAACGCGGAAAAGATGAAGCCCATCTGCACGTGGCTCAGGTGCATCGAGCGGGCCAGCGCCGGGCCCGCGATCGCGATGGCGGCGCGATCCGCGTAGTTGATCGTCGTGATCGCGAACAGGACGGCCAGCACCAGCCAGCGCACGCGGGTGCGCCGGGCCGTTGCCGACGCGGACGCCGGCAGCGCGTGAAGCGGATTCATGACTCGTCTCCTCCGAAGGGCGGAAGGTGCCGTCGTGCGGCAGGCGCGTCGGGTGCGCGCGTGATGTGTGTGGATGCCGCCGACGGGAGGCCGGGCACCGGACGCCGATGCAGGCGCAGCGTCCCGGCCATTCTGTCATGTCGACATTTGCGCTTTCATGCCAATTGCTGACTTGATCGATTCAGCATTTGAATCGATCGAATGAAGTGCGCGGTTACGCGCGCGCGTCGTCCGGGCTGTTGCGGTGATGGTGCGCCACGTGCTGCGCGAGAAACTCGACGGCGGCGCGCACGCCGGGCAACTGGCCGCGCCGATGCGGCATCAGCAGCGTCGTCGTGACGGTGCCGGCGCACCAGCCGGGCAGCACGCGCACGAGCGTACCGGACGCGAGCGCGGCCCCGGCGATCCAGTCGGGCAGGCATGCGAGGCCGAGGCCGGCCGTCGCCGCCTGTAGCAGCAGCGTCGATTCGTCGGCCTGCAGCCGCAAGCGCGGCGTCACGTCGACGGTGTCGCCGGCGTTGCCGCCGCGCTGCAGTCGCCACGGCTGCGGCCCCGGGTGGAGCCCGTCGTGCTGCGCGAGATCGGCCGGCGTCTCGGGCGTGCCGGCCCGTGCGAGATAGGCCGGCGCGGCGACGACGACGATCGGCGACGCCGCGAGCGGCCGTTGCACGAGCGCGGAATCGGGCAGCGGCGCGAAATGGCTGCGCACCGCGATGTCGAAGCCTTCCTGCGCGATGTCGACGAGGCGGTCGCTCGCATGAATCTGCAGCAGCAGCTTCGGGTGCGCGATCGCCAGCGCCGGCAGGCACGGCGCGAGGATGTGCTGCGCGACCGGCACCGAGCTCGTGATCCGCACGACGCCGGCCGGCTCGGCGGCCTGCCGCAGCACCGCGTCGCGCGCGCTTTCGGCCTCGATCACGGCGGCGCGCGCATGCTCGAAGAATTCGGCGCCGACCGGTGTGAGCCGGAAGCTGCGCGACGTGCGATGCACGAGCCGCGCGCCGAGCGTGCGCTCGAGCTCGGCCACGCGCTTGCTGACCGTCGATTTCGGCAGGTCGAGCCGGCGCGCGGCCGCCGACATGCTGCCGGCATCCACCGCCTGCACGAACAGGTAGAGATCGTTCAGATTCACTTCCAGCGTCCACATGGAGAAACGACGGGTTTCGATTTTAGCGGCTACTGCGCCATCGTCCGCCATGGGAGCATGACGGCTCGTTCAACTTTCGCGGAATTCTCCGATGTCTCCGATCCTTCTCTACGGTATTCCCGCCGGCTGCTCGTTCGGCTCGATCGTCGCGCTCGAATGGGTCGCCCGCCCGTACCGGCTGTCGCGCATCACGATGCCGGGCGCGGTGACGAGCGACGCGTTCGTCGCCCTGAACCCCGTCGCCGAAACACCGGCGTTCGTCACCGCGAACGGCGACGTGCTGACCGAAAGCATCGCGATCCTCGGCCATATCGGCGCGCAGGCGCTCGACAGCGGCCTCGCGTTTCGCCAGGGCAGCGCGGATTTCGACCGGCTGAACCGGATGCTGGCGTGGCTGAACACGACGTTCTTCAACGCGTTCGGTGCGCTCTGGTACGTGTATGAACACGACACCGAAGGCGCCGAGAAAACGGCGCTGCAGGCATACGGTCGCGGCAAGGTGCTGAAGGCGCACCGGCAACTCGAAGCGCTGCTCGAACGCGGGGAAGGCCCGTGGCTGCTGGGCGCGCGGCGCACGCTGGCCGATGCGTACTTCGCCGGGATCGCGCGCTGGGCCGACTATCACGCGGTGTTCGAGCGCGATGCGTTCCCGCGTGTCGCCGCGCTGCGCGCGCGGCTCGCCGACGATGCCGGCGTGCAGTTCGCGCATGCGATCGAGGAAAACCTGCCGCCGCCGGCGTCGTCGGCGTTCGAAGGGCATGTGTCGCTCGACGACGCGTTGGCCAGCGCGCGCGGCATCGCGGTGCCGGCGCGGGCGGCCTGATCGGCCACGTCGGCCATCCCGGCCACGCGGCGGGGTGGGATCCGCTGGCTTTTTTTACCCGGATAATATTGACATCCAATTAATACCCGGATAAAAATAGCGTCATTCCGATTCCAGCCTGCGGGCGACCACCATGACGACTTCCACGCTCCTTCCTTCGTATACGGCCTTCGACGGGCACCGGCGGCTCGCGTCGGGCCCGCTCGCGACGGTCGCGCTCGCAGTCCGGCAGGCGGCCGGCGACGCGATGCCCGGTTCGATCCTGATCTTCGACGACGCGACGGGCCGCTCGATCGACCTCGACCTGCGCGGCACGGCGGACGACGTTCGCGCGCGCTATGCGGTGCCGTCGGGCGATGCATCCGGCGGCGCCGGCGAGCCGGCCGGCGCGGGCGAGCAGCGCGGCCGCGGCCGGCCGAAGCTCGGCGTCGTGTCGCGCGAGGTCACGCTGCTGCCGCGTCACTGGGAATGGCTCGGCGCGCAGCCGGGCGGCGCGTCGGTCGCGCTGCGCAAGCTCGTCGAGGACGCGCGGCGCACGCATGCGGCGGCCGACCGGCAGCGCGACGCGCAGGCCCGTGCCTACCACTTCATGTCGGCGATGGCGGGCGACCTGCCCGGTTTCGAGGAAGCCGCGCGGGCGCTGTATGCGAACGATCCGGCGCGGCTGGCCGAGTGCGTCGCCGGCTGGCCCGACGACGTACGCGACCATGCGCTCGCGCTGGCGCGCGGCGACCTGCCGCCGTCCACTGAAGGCCACTGACGGAGCGCCGACGCAATGACCGTATTCGACCTGAACCGCGGCGCGATTGCGCCGGTCGCCGACGAAGTCGACCTCGTCGATCTGCGTGTGACGGGCACCATTCCGCGCGAACTCGACGGCACGCTGCTGCGCAACGGCCCGAACCCGCCGGGCGGCCGTTTCGAAGGCAACGACGTGCTGTCGTGGTGGCCGGAGGCCGCGATGCTGCATGCGATCGCGTTCGACGGCGGCCGCGCGGCCAGCTACCGGAACCGCTGGGCGCGCACGCAGCGCTGGGCCGCCGTGCACGCACCCGGGCAAGTGCCGCATCTGCCCGACACCAATCCGAACGTGAGCGTGTTGCAGCATGCGGGCGAACTGCTCGCGCTGGCCGAGGGCGGCGCGCCGCTCGCGATCACCGCCGCGCTCGATTCGCCCGGCCTGCCGGCGCGGCATGCGGGTTTCGACGGCGGGATGACCGCGCATCCGAAGGTCGACCCGGTGACCGGCGAGCTGATCCTGTTTCGCGCGGACTGGCGTGCGCCGTGGCTGCGCTACGGCGTCGTGGATGCGCAGGGCGTGCTGCGCGTCGGTCTCGAGATCGAGCTGAGCGCGCCGTCGATGATGCACGACCTCGCGATCACCGAAACCCGCAGCCTGTTGCTCGACCTGAACGTCGGCTACGACTTCTCGCTGCTGAAGCAAGGCCACCGGATGCCGCTGCGCTGGCACGACGACCGGCCCGCGCGCATCGGCGTGATCCCGCGCCACGGCGGCGACGTGCGCTGGTTCGGCGTCGAGCCGTGCTTCATCCAGCACGTCGTGAACGCGTACGACTGCGACGCGTCGTGCATCGTGCTCGACGCGGTGCGCTATCCGTCGTTCCTGCGGCTCGACGCGCGCACGGGCCGCTTCGCCGACAACCCGGTCGGCGAGCTGTGGCGCTACGTGATCGATACGGCGAACGGATTGGTCGACGAAGGACCGCTCGCCGACGGCGGCATCGAGCTGCCGCGCATCGACGAAAGCCGGACCGGGCGCCGCTACCGCTATCTGTATGCGGCCGAGCAGCCGAACCCCACGGAAATGCGCGGCGTGATGCGTTTCGATCACGTGCGCGGCACGACGATGCACTATGCGGTGCCGCCCGGCGACCAGAACGGCGAACCGGTGTTCGTGCCGCGTCCGGGCCGTCGCGACGAAGACGGCGAGGACGACGGCTGGCTGCTGGTGATGGTCTACCGCGCGGCGACGGATACGAGCGACGTCGTGATCCTCGATGCGCGCGCGATCGACGCGGGGCCGGTGGCGACCGTGCATCTGCCGCGTCGCGTGCCGGCCGGGTTCCACGGCGCGTGGGTGCCGCGCGAACGTCGAACGTGAGCGGCGGCGCGCGTCACTGCGCGCGCAGTGCGTCGACGATCTTCAGCCGCGCGGCGCGCATCGCCGGCAGGAAGCCGCCGACGAGCCCCATCACGAGCGAGAACACGAGCGTCTTCACGACGATCGCCGGTGTCAGCACGAAGCGGAACGACAGGTCCGAGAAGGTCTGGAAGTTGGTCGTCGAGAACGACGCGAACTGCATCAGCGACGCGCACGCGAGCCCCATCACGCCGCCGACGAAGCCGAGCAGCAGCGCCTCCAGCAGGAACGCGACGAGCACGTTGGTGCGCTTGAAGCCGAGCGCGCGCAGCGTGCCGATCTCGGCCACGCGGTTCGCGACCGACGCATACATCGTGATCATCGCGCCGATCATCGCGGCGATCGAGAAGATCGTCGACAGCGTGATGCCGAGGATGTTGATGAACGTCGACAGCGCCTTCGACTGGTCGCCGTAGAAGGTCTGTTCGCGCTTCGCCTCGTCGGTCAGCCGCGGGTCGACGTCGATGTCGGCCTTGAAGCGCGCGAAGCCGTCGGCGCTCGGGATGCGCAGCACCATCGACGAATAGCTGGTACGCCGGAACGACTGCATCAACTGGTCGACGTCGCCCCAGATCTCCGAGTCGAAGCCGCTGCCGCCCGCGTCGAACACGCCGACGACGGTCCAGTCGCGCTGCGCGAAATGCAGGCGGTCGCCGAGCTGCGTGCCGCTGAAGCCTTTCGCGATCGCGCTGCCGACGACGATTTCCGACGAGCCCGGCGCGAACGGGCGGCCGGCCGCGAGCTTCACGTGCGGCCGCAGCGCGAGGCCGGCCGGCGACACGCCGCGGATCACGACGTTCGACGGCTTGCCGGTCGACGTCTTGACGAGCGAGATCAGCACGACGGCTTCCTTCGATACGAGCGGCCGGCCGTCGGGGCCGAGCGCGACGGCCGGGTGCATCTCGAGCGCGTTGGCCTGCTGATGGTCGATCGAACTCTGGATCTCGGTCTCGGCGCCCTTGCGGATCACCACCGCGTTGTCCGCCTCGCCGGTCGACACGAGCGTTTTCGTGAGCCCCGCGTCGAGCATCTGCACCGTCGCGAACACGAAGATCACGAGCGCCATCCCCCCTGCGGTGAGCGCGGTGGTGAGCCGTCGGGTCCACAGATTGCGCGCGATGTAGGTGAGCGGGATCGCCATGCGCGCCTCTATCCGATCGCCCGCAGGCCTTCGACGACGCGCACGCGCGCGGCCTGCCATGCCGGCACGAGCGCGGCCGCGAGGCCGACCGCGACCGAGCACGCGGCCTGCAGCACGACCGTCTCGGTCGACACCTTGAACACCGGGAAGATGCCGCCGGCCGCCTGCTTGAACAGGCTCGCGGCGGGCGGCGTCGCGAGGATGCCGAGCCCGCCGCCGGCCACCGCGATCGCGACCGATTCGCCGAACACGATCAGCGCGAGGAACCCGGGGCCGAAGCCGAGCGCCTTCAGCGTCGCGTATTCGGCCGTGCGCTCGCGCGCGCTCATCGCCATCGCGTTGGCCATCACGGCCATGATGATCAGGATCACCACGTACGACACGAGGCGGATCGCCGCGATGATCTGGTTCGACATCGCGACGAAGCCGAGCTGGAACGCCTGTTCGGTCTCGGTCAGCGTTTCGGCGAGCGAGTTCTTGAACACCGCGTCGACGTTGCGCGCGATCGACGCGCCGTCGTCGGGGTTCGCGATGCCGAGCACGAACACGCCGACCTGGTCGGCCTGCTTCGGCGTGCGCTTGCGCACCGTCTCGTTCAGGTAATCCCAGTGGAACACCAACTGGCGCGTGATCGTCGAATCGTCGCGGCCGTCGAGAATCCCGCGCACGACGAAATCCCACGTGCCCGGATAGATCGTGCCCTTCAGCGGGATCACGTCGCCGACCTTGAAGCCGAATTGCGTCGCGAGCTGGCGGCCCACGAGGCAGCCGCGGCGGTCGCGGTCGTAGTCCGCGCGCTGCTGTGCCGGCAGGATGAATTCGGGATACAGGTCGAGATAGTTGTCCGATACCGCGAAGCTCGCGAAGAAGTTCTTCGGGTCGCGGTAGATGCCGCCGAACCAGTTCGAGCGGACCACGGCCGTCACGCCGTCGACGCCGCGGATCCGGTTCTCGTCGCTCACCGGCAGCGGAAACACCAGCGAGATCGCGTTGCGGGTGACGAGCCGGCCGCTGGACGCGGCCGCCGCGCCCGCGTACCACGCGTCGACCACCGTATGCAGCAGCCCGAACGCGAGCACCGCGATGGTCAGCCCGAGTACGGTCAGGAGCGTGCGCAGCCGGTGCCGCAGCGCGTTGCGCGCGATCAGCTTCACGACCATCTTGCGCGCTCCCGCCGCCGGTCAGCCGGCGTGCCCATCGATCAGCTCCCCTTTTTCCAGATGCACGAGCGAACGCGCGGCGCCGGCCGCATGCGCGTCGTGCGTCACCATGATGATCGTCTTGCCGAGTTCGGCGTTCATCCGCTGCAGCATCGCGAGCACGTCGGTGGCCGACGTGCGGTCGAGGTCGCCGGTCGGCTCGTCGGCGACGATCAGCACGGGATCGGTGATCAGCGCGCGCGCGATCGCGACGCGCTGCTGCTGGCCGCCCGACAGCTCGGACGGGTAATGGCGCGTGCGATCGCCGAGATTCACCATGTCGAGCACGAGCTCGACGCGCTCGCGTCGTTCGCGGCGCGACAGGTGCGTGAGCATCAGCGGCAGCTCGACGTTCTCGAACGCGGTGAGCACGGGCATCAGGTTGTAGAACTGGAAGATGAAGCCGACGTTCGCGGCGCGCCATTCGGCCAGTTGCGCCTCGGCGAGTTGCGAGATGTCGAGGCCGCCGACGCGCAACTCGCCGCTGTCGGGCCGGTCGATGCCGGCCACGAGGTTCAGCAGCGTGCTCTTGCCGGAGCCGGACGGTCCCATCAGCGCGACGAAGTCGCCTTCGCCGATGTCGAGCGAGATGTCGGTCAGCACGGGCACGATCTGGTTGCCGCGCCGGTACGACTTCGCGACGTGGCTGATCTCGACGAGGGGCGGCGGGGCGTCGTTCACGCGCGCTACTTCTTCGCGACGGTCACTTTCGCGCCGTCCTTCAGCTTCGCGCCCGGCGCGAGCACGACCGTGTCGCCGGGTTTCACGCCACGGATCGCCACCAGCTCGCCGATCCGCATGCCGCGCGTCACGGCCACCGCATGCACGGCGTCGTCCTTCACGACGAACACGACCGGCCGGCCGTCGCGCTCGACCACGGCGCTCGCCTGCACGGCGGTCACCGGCTGCCGGTCCTGCGGCGACGCCGGCTTCGACAGGAATGCGATCTTCGCGCTCATGTCGGGCAGCACGCGCTCGTCGCGGTCGACGAAGCGCACCTTCACGAGCACGGTGGCCTTCGAGCGGTCGACGGTCGGCACGATCCGCGACACGCGGCCGGCGAAGCGCATGTCGGGCAGCGCGTCGAGCTGGATCTCGCACGGCTGCTCGGCGCGGATCTTCGCGATGTTCGATTCGGCGACGTCGGCCTCGACCTCGAGCGTCTCCATGTCGGCGATCGTCACGACCGCGCCCTTGCTGTCCGACGCGGACGAGAACGGCGTGATGTTGTCGCCCACGTTCGCGTGCTTGGCGAGCACGATGCCGTCGAACGGCGCGCGGATCACCGTCTGGTCGACCGCGACCTGCGCGGCCTGCGCGTTCGCTTCGGCGGACGCGATCGCGGCCCGGTCGCTATTGAGCGTCGCGCGCGCCTTGTTCACGCGGGCCGTGTCGGTGTCGAGCTGCGCGGCCGGCACGGCGCCGCGCGGCGCGAGCGCGGCGGTGCGGCGCAGCGCGATCTCCGCATCCTTGAGTTCCGCCTGCGCGACGCCGAGGTTCGCGCGGGAGACCTGCACCTGCGCGCGCGCCTGGGCAAGCGACGCCTGCACGTCGCTGCTTTCGAGCCGCGCGATGATCTCGTCCTGCTTCACGCGCGTGCCTTCGAGCACGCCGAGCCATTCGACGCGCCCCTGGCCCTTCGACGCGACCGCGGCCTTGCGTTGCGGCACGACGTAGCCGGTCGCGTTGAGCTGCGTGTCGTTCTGGTACGGATAGGCGGACGTGACGGACGTAGTGTCGACGGTCGGCCGACCGGTGAGCGCGAGGCCGGCGACGATCGCGATGACGATCAGCGCGGCGGCGACCGCATAGCGGACCCACCGCCGCCGGCGCGGCACCGGTGCGATCGGACGCCGGTCGATTTTCAGTTTGTCCAGATTGTGATCGGGCAATTTGAGCGCCTCGAGACGGCGGCGGTCGTGTGACCGGCGCGATCCGGTTTCCGGGGAAAGGGACGGATGGACGCCAGTATAAGCGCCGCCCCGGCGTCGCGCGAGCCGGTTTGCGGCGCCGTGCGGCGGCGGCCTGTCCGGCCTGCCGGCGCCGGCCGACGCGCCTGCCCCCGGGGAAACCCGAGGATGCAAGCAACGTGTCAACTTGCTGCGAACGCAGTGCGTTATGGAACCAGTGCGTCAGGTTTTGTCGCGACGGAAACGGCGAAAGCCGGCCTCGCGGCCTGGGGCTCCGGTGCGAATGCCTCGCATCTTTGATTACCGGTACGTTTGATTTTTTCTCCGCTAAAGGAAGAACAATGAAGAAGACGCTCGCTTCGATCATCGCCGCAGCATTCGCACTCGCATCGGTTTCGGCATTCGCACAGGCGTCCGCGCCGGCAGCCGACACGTCGGCCGCCGCTTCGGCACCGGCCAAGAAGGATCACAGCAAGCCGAAGCACCAACTGAAGCACCACGGTTCGAAGAAGGGCCAGGCGAAGGCTGCAGCCGCATCGGCTGCCGGCACGAACGACGCAGGCACGCAGAACTAAGCGGTTCGCCGCCACGGCCGGCGTTGCCGGTCACCGGTCTGCCAACCCCGCATGCTCCGGCATGCGGGGTTTCGTTTTTTCAGGCACCGGGTTCGGCGGGTTCGTCGAGCCGGGCGGGCGGCGGCATGCGCATCGCGTCGACCACCGCGCGCATGCGCCGCCAGTGCGAGCCTTCCCAGAACACGCGCCGGCACACGTCGCACGCGGCGAAGCGCCGGTGCCGCTGCCGGATGCCGGCCGGCACGCGCGGTGCCGCGGCCGCCGCATCGAGCGGATGCAGCGGCGCGTTGCAGCGCAGGCACAGCCGGAACGGCCGCATGTGCGGCGCGAGATCGAGCCGCTCGAACAGTTCGCGCAACTGGTCGGCCGGCTGCAGCGCATGGAGATAGCAGCCGCGCGCGACCGCGCGCCGCTTCAGCAGCTCGCGGTCGCGTGTCAGCACGATCCGGTTCTCCCGCTCGGCGAGCGCCGCGAGTTCATCGTCGCGGTAGTGGTTGTCGTAGCAGGTGTCGAAACCGGCGAGGCGCAGCAGTTGCGCGAGGCCGCCGAGATGCGCGTCGGCAACGAAGCGCCATGACGCCGGTTGCCGCGCGGCCGCGCCATTGGCCGCCGGCCGTGCGCGCTGGGGAAAGACCTCGACGCGGTCGCCGTCGTCGAGCGGCCGGTCGAGCGCGGCCGGCGCGTCGTTCACGCACAGCCGGCCGATTTCGGTATGCGGGACGCCGAGCGCCTCGATCGCATGCTTCGCCGTCGCATCGCGGGCGTACGCGTGCGCGAACGTCCGATCGCGCTGCGGGCGCGCGAGAAAGGCGTTCAGTTCGCCGTGAAAGCGGAAGGTCGCGGTCGTCATCCGTGCAGTATCGCACCGCGCCCGGTCGGCGGCAGGCGCTGCAAAGCGCCGGCATCTGTGTTTAACTCGCGGCTTCACGGAGCGAAGGAGCGGGACATGGATCTCGGGTTTATCGGGCTGGGCGAAATGGGGCAGGCGATCGCGACGAACCTGCTGAAGGCGGGCCACACGGTGCGGGTCTGGAACCGGTCGCGCGAGCGGGCCGAGCCGCTGGCGGCAGTCGGCGCGCGTGTCGTCGACACGCCGGCCGACGCGTTTCGCGGCGACGCCGTGTTCTCGATGCTCGGCGACGATACGGCCGCGCGCGCGGTATTCGACGACGCGCTGCTGGCCCAGGCGCCGCGCGGGCTGATCCACGTGAACATGGCGACGGTGTCGGTCGCGCTCGCCGAATCGCTCGCGCACGCGCATGCGTCGCGCGGCATCGACTACGTCGCCGCGCCGGTGATGGGGCGGCCCGACGTCGCGGCCGCCGCGCGCCTGACGATCATGGCGGGCGGCCCGGCCGAGGCAATCGACCGCGTGCAGCCGCTGTTCGACGCGATCGGCCAGAAGACCTGGCGCTTCGGTTCGTTGCCGCAGCACGCGAACGTCGCGAAGATCGCCGCGAATTTCACGCTCGCGTCGGCGATCGAGACGCTCGGCGAGGCGTCCGCGCTGCTGGGCGCGCACGGCGTCGCGATGCGCGATTTCCTCGACGTGATCACCAGCAGCGTGTTCCCGGGGCCCGTCTACGAAGGCTACGGCGCGATGATCGCGGAGCGGCGCTACGAGCCCGCGCGTTTCAAGGCGCGGCTCGGGCTGAAGGACGTCCGGCTCGCGCTGGAGGCCGGCGATGCGACGTCGGTGCCGCTGCCGGTGGCGAGCGTCGTGCGCGACAGCCTGCTCGACGTGCTCGCGCACGGCGGCGGCGACCAGGATTTCGCGGTGCTCGGCGAGGCCGCGCTGCGCCGCGCCGGCCGCTGACACGCGACAGAAGCGCCGTGCGCACGGCATAATCGGCAGTCCGTTTTCCCTTACATCATTCCAGGCAGAGGCAGTTCATGAACTTGCATACGTGGTGGCTTTTCGTGGCGACGGTGTTCGTCGTGTCGGCGATTCCGGGCCCGAACATGCTGCTCGTGATGACGCACGGCGCGCGGCACGGGCTGCGGCGCTCGTCCGCGACGATGGCCGGTTGCCTGAGCGCGCTGGTGCTGATGCTCGCGGTATCCGCGGCGGGGCTCGGCGCGGTGCTCGAGGCATGGCCGGCGATGTTCAACGCGCTGCGCTTCGCGGGCGCGGCCTATCTGATCTATCTCGGCGTGAAGGCGTGGCGCGCACGCGTGGACGACGCGCCGGCGGCCGACGCCGATGCCGTGTCGCAAGGGGCGTCGGCGTCGCGCGTGGCGCTGTTCCGCAATGGCTTCCTGGTCGCGGGCAGCAATCCGAAGGCGATCCTGTTCGCAGCCGCGCTGCTGCCGCAGTTCATCAACGCGGCCGAGCCTACGTTGCCGCAGTTCGGCATCCTCGTCGTCACGTTCGCGGCGATCGAAGTGAGCTGGTATCTCGTCTACGCGGCGTTCGGCACGCGCATCGGCGCCACGCTGAAGAGCCAGAGCGTCGCGAAGGTGTTCAACCGGCTGACGGGCGGGCTGTTCGTCGGCTTCGGCGCGATGATGGCGCTGGTTCGTCACTGATTCCCGGCCCGCACCGGCGTACCGAACGCCCCGTCCCTCGCAAGAGGGCGGGGCGTTCAGTTTTCGGGCGCCGCGTCGCACCGCTGTCCGCTTACGCACGCGGGCGATCCAGCGCCACCGCGCCGGCGCCGCGTCCGGCCGTCAGCCCGAACACGGCCGCCGCGCCGGCGAACGCGAACCCGACACCGCACACTGCGCTCCATCCGCCCCATGCCCACGCGCTGCCCGCGAGCGCCGCGCCGAGCGCGCCGCCGACGAAGAACAGCCCGACGAACAGCCCGTTCAGGCGTCCGCGCGCGGCCGGGTTCAGCAGGTTGATCGCGCGACGGCCGATCGTCTGGTCGACGATCACGCCCGCATCGAGCAGTGCCGCGCCGCCGGCCAGCAGCGCGAGCGCGACGCCGCGATGCGCATGCGCGTCGAAGCCGAACCAGCCGGCGCCGGCGATCCCGAGCACGGTGAGCGCCGCGAGCATCGTGCCGTGCGCGAGCCGCTGCGCGGCCGGGCCGTGACCGCGGTCGCCCGCGCGGCCGGCGAGCGGCGTGACGATCGCGCCGCTGGCGCCGGCGAACGCGAACAGCGCGATCCCATGCAGATCGAGCGCGAACGGCGGCTGCGCGAGCCGCAGCCCGACGGCGGTCCAGAACGCGCTGAACGCGGCCATCGCGAGCGCGGCCGACAGCGCATGCCGGCGCAGCACCGGCTCGTCGGCGAGCAGGCGTCCCATCGATGCGAGCAACGCGCGGTAGCCGGCCGTGATCGACGGCGTGCGCGTCGGCAGGCGCAGCGCGAGCACGACGGCGATCGCCGCGTTCGCGAGCGCGGCCAGCAGATAGAACGCGCGCCAGCCGGCCGATCCCGCGATCAGGCTCGCGAGCGGCCGCGACAGCAGGATCCCGAGCATCAGCCCGCTCATCACGTTGCCGACCGCGCGGCCGCGCTGCGCTTCGGGCGCCATCGACGCGGCCATCGGCACGAGCATCTGGATCACGCTCGACGCGGCGCCGGCCGCGAGCGTCGCGAGCAGGAACACGGTGCCCGAGCGCGTGAAGGCGGGCAGCGCGAGCGCCGCCGCGCAGACGGCGAGCGTCGCGACGATCAGGCGGCGGTTCTCGAGCAGGTCGACCAGCGGCACGAGCAATGCGAGGCCGGCCGCGTAGCCGAGTTGCGGCAGCATCGCGACGAGCCCGGCGAGGCCGGGCGGCAGGTGCAGGTCCGCGCTGATCGGGCCGGTCAGCGGTTGCGCGGCGAACAGATCCATCACGATCACGCCGACCGTCGCGGCGAAGAACAGCGTCATGCCGGTGCTCAGCGCGGGCGGCGCGGCGACGGACGAGGAAACGGGGGCGGAGCAACGGTTGGCAGGGCAGTTCATCGGAAGCCTGACGGGGAGGTCGAAGGAATTCCCATCGTAGGTCCCCGGTGTTTATGCGACAATTGAAATATGTCTAACATGATTATGCGAGTTTGTTTTGAATACGCGTGATCTCCAGGCGTTCGTCGCGGTCGTCGACAGCGGGTCGATGGTTGCCGCGGCCGCGAAGCTTCATCTGACGCAGCCGGGCCTGACGCGGCGCGTGCAGAACCTCGAATCGCTGCTCGGCGTGCCGTTGCTCGAGCGGCAGAGCAAGCCGCTGAAGCCGACCGCGGCCGGGCGCGACGTCTACGCGCTCGCGCGCAACGTGCTCGGCGCGGTCGACGAGCTGATGGCGGCGGGCGCGCCGGACGGCGAACCGTCGGGCGAGCTGCGCATCGGCGTGCCGCCGTTTCTGTCCGAGCTCGCGCTGGAGCGGCCGATCGATCGGCTGCGCGATGCGTTCCCGCGCCTCACGCTGCGCGTGACGGCCGGCTGGTCGCCTGCGCTGGTGCAGGGCGTCGAGCGCGGTGCGCTCGACGTCGCCACCGTGATGGTGCCGGCGAGCGCGGCGCTACCGGACGCGTTGACGGCGACGCTGCTCGCCACGCAGCCGACGGTGCTCGTCGCCGCGCGCGATTTCCCGCTGCCGGCGGGCCCGCTGTCGCTCGACACGCTGTCGGGTTTTCCGTGGGTGCTGAGCCAGGACGGCTGCGGGATGCGTTCGGCGCTGAGCCGGGCGCTCGGCGCGGCCGGGCTGCCGTTCGATGTCGCGGTCGAGGCATTCGGCTCGGAGTTGCAGTTGTCGCTCGTCGCGCGCGGCGCCGGCATCGGGATCGCGCCGCCGAACGCGCTGGCGCGCAGCGCGCATCGCGATGCGCTGAGGGTGGTGGAAACGACGGGGCTGGAAACGCGGATCAACGTGTGGATCGTGCACGGCACGTTGCCGGGCCGGCTGGTGCGGCCGGTCGCGCTGCTGCGCGACGCGCTGGGCGAGGTACTCGAACGGGAGAACGGGAAGGGGTCAGGTGCCGTCACGGCGAACTAGAGGCCGCGTTCGAGGGAAAATCCTTATTTTCTCTACGGAAATGTTGCATTGCGGAAACCGATTCGCTATAGTTGTACCTGTCTCCTCCATGTCTCCTCTGATATGGATTCAGCCCGCCGCTTAGGCGGGCTTTTTTTTGCCTGCGATTGTGTCGCGGCGCTCCATTTGCCGGCCCTCGCCGCGCTCAGAACTTGTAGGTCATCCCGACGTAGCTGATGATCGGGTCCGCCTTCAGGTCCGATTTCGACTCGGCGAGCACCGAGCCGTCGGCCGCCTTGATCGTCACCGTCGACGTCGTCTTCAGCGGGATGTAGGTCACCGATGCGACCAGCCCGAAGTGTTCGGTCAGGTTGTACTGCAGGCCTGCGTTGAACACCGGCTGCCACGACGACGACGCCTTCGCTTCCACCGAGGTCGTCCCCGGCTTGCCCGCGCCCGCCGCAAGGATCGCACCGAGGTTGTCCTGCGTCTGCTTGATGAAGTTCGTGTTGAGCTGCAGGTCGCTGAACCAGTTGTACGACACGCCGAGGCCGAGGAACGGACGGAACTTCGCGGTGGCCTGCCCGAAGTAGTACTGCAGGATCACCGCCGGGCTCCACTGCCGCACGCTCTTCACGATCGGGTTGACCGATCCCAGCCCGATGTTCTGCGTGCCGAGCGCGCCGGCGGGGCCGGGCGGCTTGATCGTGCCCTGGCCCGATACCTTGAACACCGGCGGCACGCCCGCCACCGACGTGACCGCGATGTGGTCGGTCAGGAAGTGGCTGACCGTCAGGCCGACGGTGTCGGCGCCGCTCGTGTGCAGCCCCGTGCCCGGCGACGTGAACGACGGCGGCAGCCGCAGCGGCGTGTTGATCGGCGTCGGCGCGACGTTGGTCGTCATCGGCGTGCTGCTCTGCTGCGGCATGATGTGGAACCAGCCCAGCGTGACGACGTTGCTGCCGGCGCTCTGCGCGTGCGCCGCGAGCGGCGCGGCGGCGGCCGCCGCCGCGCAGAGAAGGGTTTTCTTCATCACGGCTTCTCCCTCCGCTTACTGGACGAATGCGCCGATCGTGAAATACGGCGTCGATCCCGCGTTGTCGAGGAAACCGAACACGCCACCCGTGAAGATGAACTTGCCGGTCGGCGACGTGCTGCCCGAACCCGTGTGGATCGTCGTGACCGTGCCCGGCACCTTCTGCGTGTAGTCGAGGTCGAGCGCGGTGGCGAGCGACGCCTGCGACGGCTGGAACGGGTCGAGCAGCGTGGCCTGCTTGTCGATCAGCGCGGTGGTCCGGTAATCGAACTGGCTGTCGACGCCGATGTACTCGCCGTTCTGCGAGCCGGCCGCCACGGCCGTCTGCGGCGCGAGGATCGAGATGCTCGATTCGTCGTCGGCGGTCAGGCCCGGCACGCCGTTGCTGTCGGGCGTCGGGTTCGGGTTCGCGACCCCCGTGCGCACGAGGATCGGCACGAGCTGGTTGCGCAGCTTGCCGACGATCATGAAGCCCTTGCCCTGCGGGGTCGCCGACAGCGTCGGCTTCAACTGGCTCGCGTAGTTGTTCGACTGGAACGCGCCGCTGCCGTCGGCCGACTGCACGAAGTTCGTGCCCTGCTGCGCGCATGCGCCGCCGGCAAACTGGCCGGTCGTGTCGCACTTGGTCCACGTGCCGTCCGCGTTGATCGTCACCTTCGCGTCGATCGATGCCGGCGCGAATTTCTGCGACGGCACTTCGCCGAAGCCGATGTGGCTGTACGTGCCCGCGACCTTCGTGATGTCGGTTTCGATCGACGAGAAGCCGATGAACGGGTAGTACGGGAATTTCGTGTCGGGCACCGCGGCCTGGCCGAGCACGCCGTCGAACTGGATCTCCTTGCCGGGAATCGTGCCGCCCGCCACGCCGAAGCCGACGAAGATGCGCGCCGGACGCGACGCATCGAGGCTCGCGCCGTTCAGACGGAACGCGCACTGGTTCAGCTTGTTGGTCGGCAACAGCGTTTCCTGCGTGAGCGTGCCGCTGTCGACGGTGCCCGCGCGGGTCGGCACGACGGTGCCGGTCTTTTGCGGCACCGGCGATTCGACATAGGTGACCTGCCAGGTCATCTTGGTCGTGTCGAGCTGGACCTTCGCGAGTTCGCCGCTGCCCGCGCCGCCCGTAAACACGGTGTTGTAGTCGAGCGTGGCGGGGCAAAGCCGCTCTTCGACGAGCGGCGGCGGATTGTCGCTGCCGCCGCCGCATGCGGAAAGAAGGGGGGCGGCAAGGGCCGCCGCCAGAATGAGGTTGCGCTTCATGTTGCTCCTCCAGATTTGTCTTGTGCGGCGGCCAGCTCCCTGTCGGCCGCTTCTGTCGTGTGCTCGTCCTGCCGGCGCCGAGCCGAGCGCCTTCGTGCCTTCCCTGCGCGCGGCGGCGGGCCGGCCGCCGCGCCCTCGATCGCTACTTGCTGATCTGCGCGCCCACGCCGAAGTACGGGGTCGACGATGTCGTCGAATTCGCCGACGTCGACGTGACGCCGCCGTTCACCGTGCCCTGGATCAGCGCCGCGTACAGCCCGCCCGTCGCGATCACGACGCCCGATGCGGACGGGTAGTTCGTGCCGGGCGGCGGCTTCGGTATCGTCGTCGCGTTCAGCAGGCCCGGCGTCGTCTGGCCGTAGTCGAGCGTGAAGCCGTCTTCCTCGGCCTGCGTGGACGGGTTGATGAACGACGCGTTGCTGCCGCGGATCAGCGCGGCCGTGTACTTGAAGTTCGAGTCCGCGCCCGCGTAGCCGCCGTCGATCGCGCCCGACGTGATCGCCGTCGCCGCGCCGAGCACCGCGATGCCCGATTCGTCGTCGACCTGCGCATCGAGGTGCAGCGGCGGCGTGCCGAGGTTCACGTTGCCCGTGCGCACGATCACCGGCACCGTCGCGCCGTTGAGCTGGCCGATCACCATGTGCGCGGTCGCCGACTTGCCGGTCGCGCCGACGATCGGCAGTTGCGTCTGCGGCAGCGTCTGCGGCGCCTTCGTGCTGTCGAAGTAGCCGCCCTTCGCGCTCGTCT
The DNA here is from genome assembly GCF_001523445.1 of Burkholderia sp. ABCPW 11. Classification (NCBI taxonomy): domain Bacteria; kingdom Pseudomonadati; phylum Pseudomonadota; class Betaproteobacteria; order Burkholderiales; family Burkholderiaceae; genus Burkholderia; species Burkholderia sp. ABCPW 11. Next base: position 229,949 of record NZ_LOVM01000049.1, read on the forward strand.
TCCACGGATCGCCGGTCGTCTGGCAGCCGCCCGAACCGCTCGACGTGCACGCGCCGTTCGCATCGAACGTCTCGCTCGAATTCGAGCCCTTCGTCGCGTAGTTGCCCGACGGCACGAGGTGGTAGAGCAGCGCGTTGTACGTGCCCGGCAGTTTCGAGAGGTCGGTCGTCGTGTTCGCGAAGCCGAGGAACGGATAGAAGTCGAAGTGACGGTTCGGCACCTGGCCGACGTTCTGCACGACGCCCGGGACGATCGTCAGCCCGTCGTACTGGATCGTCGCGCCGGGAATGCCGCCGCCCGCCACGCCCATGCCGACCAGCAGCATCGGCGGGTTCGCCTGGTTGAAGTCGGCGGCCGTCGAATAGGTCGAGCCGTCCGACGCGGGGCCGGTGCCCGGCGTGAGCACGAACGCGCAGCGCGTCTGCTCGGCGGTCGGCAGCGTGCCGGCCGGCGGGTGGACGACCTTGCCCGTGATGGTCGTGCCGACGCGGCTGGGCGTGACGGTGCCCGTCTTCAGCGGAATCGGCGATTCGAGCCACGTGAGCGTGTACGTCATCGCGACCGCGTCGATGTTGACGCTGACGATCTCGCCGCTACCTGCGCCGCCGAGATACGTGCTCTTCGCGATATCGGCGTTGGCCGGGCAGAGTGCGCCGTTGATGGGCTGCGAAGGCGGCGGCCCTTGCGTGCCGCAGCTCGAGCCGGAACATTGGGGCGCATCGATCGGCGCGAGCGCGCCACCGGAGTCCCCCCCACCACATGCAACCAGGAAAGGGGCAATGGCAAAGGCCGTTGCCACCCCCTTCGATAAGGCGTGCGACATGCCGCTGTCTCCAATCGTTTAATTGTGCGAGCTAATGTCGCCGCCTGGATTTTTGCTGTCAATTGATGAACCCGTCTAAAAAAGGCGATTGAAACGGGATCTGCGATTTGAATCCTTGCCCGATAAGGAAATCGGTAAGAATTTAAACGCGGGACGGGCCGTCGAAAGCTGCCGCGGCAGCGGTTGCGCGGCGTTCGGCGCGCTCTCGCAGCGCCTTCCCGCGTATAACGGCAGCGTTTAAATCGACGGTATCCGGTTTATCCCTATTCGGGATTGACTGGATGAGGAAGAGGGCTGGTTTAATTCACTAGTAATCGCGCAATGGAAAGCTTGTAAATATTTGTAAATGCGCGGCCCCGTGTTTTTGTATATTGACTGATACGGGTAAATAAAAAGCCGGCCAATGGCCGGCTTTGCATCGCGTGCGATGTTGAATCAGCGTTTGAGGCCCGCGTCCTCGGCTGCGCCGATGTTGAGGTTCATGCACTGGATCGCGGCGCCCGATGCACCCTTGCCGAGGTTGTCGAGGCGCGCGACCGTGACGAAGCGCTCCGCGTTGCCGAACACGAACAGGTCGACGCGGTTCGTGTCGTTGTTCGCCTGCACGTCGAAGAAGCCGCTGTCGAGGTTCGCCTCCGCGTCGAACGGTGCGACGCGCACGAACGCTTCGTCCGCGTAGTACTCGGCGAACACGCGCTGCACGTCCTGCGGCGTCGCGCGCTTCGCGAGCTGCTCGGGCGTGAAGTAGGTCGTCACCGCGAGGCCCTTCAGGAAGGGGCCGACGATCGGCGTGAAGATCGGCGCGTGCGCGAGGCCGGTATGCGCGGCCATTTCCGGCAGATGCTTGTGGGCAAGGCCGAGCGCGTACGGGCGCGGGCTCGCGAGCTTGCCGCCCGGCGCGGCGCCTTCGTACTCGGCGATCATCGACTTGCCGCCGCCGCTGTAGCCGGTGATCGAGTAGCTGTGCGCGGCGAACGTCGGCGCGACGATGCCCGCATCGACGAGCGGACGCATCGCGAGCACGAACGCCGATGCGTGGCAGCCGGGCACCGCGATGCGCTTCGACGTACGAATCTTCTCGCGCTGCGCGCGGGTCAGCTCGGGCAGGCCGTAGGCCCAGTCGGCGTGGGTGCGGAACGCGGTGCTCGCGTCGATCAGCGTGGTGTCCGGATTCTCGACGAGCGATGCGGATTCGCGCGACGCGACATCCGGCAGGCACAGGAACGTGACGTCCGACGCGTTGATCAGGCGGCGGCGCTCGTCGACGTCCTTGCGCTTCGCTTCATCGATGCGCAGGATCTCGATGTCGCTGCGTGCCGACAGGTATTCGAAGATCTTGAGGCCGGTCGTGCCTTCCTGGCCGTCGACAAAAACTTTGGTGCTCATTTCGCTCTCACTGAATGAAACGGGAGCCGCGGCGCCCTGAAACCGCCATTTTAAGACGTCATCCGGCGGTGCTGCACCGCACGGGGCGAAAAAAGACGGCCGGCGGCCGTCTTGTGTCCCTCCCTTTGACGCCGCCCGCGCCGCGCCGCCGCACGGACGGCGGCGCGGCGCGGGCGGGCGTCCGGATGCGCTCAGCGGCCGCCGGCCACCCAGCGCGCCGTCGCGTCGGCGACACGCCGGCCGAACGCTTTCGCGGTGTCGAGGTCGCCGGGCAGCGGGCCCTCGTCGGGCGTCGCGTCCGCCGGCGATTGCGCGAGCAGGCCCGTGAAGCCGCCGACGTAGTTGATGTCGTTGCGCGTGGCCGCCTTCGAGTTGGCCGGCATCATGCCCGTGCCGACCCACACCATCCCATGTTGCATCGCCAGCGTGACGAAATACTGAATCGTCGAGAACTTGTCGCCGTTCATCGTCGCCGAGTTCGTGAAACCCGCGGCGATCTTGTCCTTCCATTTCTGCGTAAACCACGGTTTCGACGTGGCATCGGCGAACTGCTTGAACTGCGCGGACGGGCCGCCCATGTAGGTCGGCGCGCCGAAGACGATCGCGTCCGCCGCGTCGAGCGCGGCCCAGCCCGCGTCGTCGAGCTCGCCGACGGCGATGAGGCGTGCGGTGGCGCCGGCATCCTGCGCACCCGCGTGCACGGCCTCGGCCAGTTTCTGCGTGTGACCGTAGCCGCTGTGATAGACGATGACGATGTTCGACATGAAGCGTTCTCCGGAAAGGGATGGGAACGGCCGAGCGCAGGCTCGCCGCGTCGCGCGCCGCACGCGGGCGGCGCGACGGATACGCGGCGGGGCGCCGCGACCGGTGCTGCCGAGTCTAGCAAGCCGAAATGACGGGAAAAAGCGCGCGGGCCGCGCACTGAAATTCGCCGGCGCGGGCAATCGTGCCACGCAACGGGCGGCGGCGCGCGAGTGCCTACTGTCCGTAAGTGACCGTGAGTTGCGCGGCGCCGATCGCGAGCGTGCCGATTTCATGCTCGAACATCGGCGCGGGGCGGCCCTGCGAGACGCGCAGGTCGGTGCCTTTCAGCGCGTAGACGGTGATCACGTAGCGATGCGGCTTGCCGGGCGGCGGGCACGGGCCGCCGTAGCCGTCGATCCCGAAATCGTTGCGCGCCTCGCTCGCGCCGATGCGGCGCAGGAAGCCGGATGCGCTCGCGTCGGCCGGCAGGCTCGTGACGGTCGCGGGGATGCCCGCGACGGCCCAGTGCCACCAGCCGTGCCCGGGCGCGTCGGGATCGAACATCGTGACCGCGTAGCCGCGCGTGCCGGGCGGCGGGTTGCGCCACGCGAGTTGCGGCGAGCGGTTCGCGCCCTTGCAGTCGCCGCGGTCGAACACGTTCGCGGCCCGCACGCGGGCGCCCGGCGTCAGGTCGTCGCTCGTCACGGTGAACGGGCCTTCCGCATGCGCGGGCAGCACCGCGAAAACGGCGGCGTACAGGAGGGCGGGGAGGCGGAGCGGAGACGGGCGACCCGATGGCGCAGGCGGAGCGATCCGGCGATCCACACGCATATGGCGCTTCTCCCGTCACGTGGGCCGGGCCGAGGCTCCCGGCATTGTTGGCGTTGTGTGTTGCCCGCGCCGCCGACGGCGGCGATGGATCAAGTCTAGCATTAGGGTTCGATGAGCGACGCACACCGGCGAGCGCGATTGCGATCGGTCAGGGCGCCGGTCGGCGGACGAAAAAAAGCCGCCTGCGATGAAGCAGGCGGCTTTCTCGGCCAGTGCGCCGGCACGCATGCCGGCGTGGCGTCATTCCTTCGGGGCCGTCGCGCCGCCGTGCGCGGCCGACCACTCGGCCGGTGCGTGCAGGAATTTCTCGACTTCGTCGAGCGTCTTCGTCTCGAAGTAGCCCGAGGCCTTCGCGACGCGCAGCACGTCCCACCACGTGGCGAGCGCGTGCAGGTCGACGTCGATGTCCTTCAGGACCGACACGCTTTCCTTGAAGATGTCGTAGTGGAACAGCACGAAGCAGTGGTTCACCTTCGCGCCGGCGGTGCGCAGCGCGTTGACGAAGTTGATCTTGCTGCGGCTGTCGGTCGTCAGGTCTTCCACCAGCAGCACACGCGAGCCTTCCTCGAGATGGCCTTCGATCTGCGCATTGCGGCCGAAACCCTTCGGCTTTTTGCGCACGTACTGCATCGGCACCATCATCCGGTCCGCGATCCAGGCCGCGAACGGGATGCCGGCCGTCTCGCCGCCCGCCACCGCGTCGATCTGCTCGAAGCCGATGTCGCGCGTGATCGTCGTTTCCGCCATTTCCATCAGCGCACGGCGCACGCGCGGATACGAGATCAGCTTGCGGCAGTCGATATAGACGGGGCTTGCCCAGCCGGACGTGAAGATGAACGGTTTTTCGGCATTGAAGTGCACCGCCTGCACTTCGAGCAGGATTTTGGCGGTCGTATCCGAGATCGACTGACGATCGTAGCCTGTCATGGGCATTCCTTGGGTGATGAGCGAGGAGCGGGCGCGGGCCCGGTGGCGCAGCAAGGGAACCCGCCCGGGGGGCCGGGGCGCGATCGGCGGACCAATCGCATCGCTGCGCGCGTAGCCGGCTATTTTACCCGATCCAGGCCGGTTTTCGGCGGAATTCGCGCGGGTTCGCGATGCCGCTCGCCACCGGCGAAACAAACGGGCGCGACCAGTTCGATGCTGATGCCGGGGATGCGGCGGTGCACCAACAGAGGTCATTTAGGGGGTGTACACTAGGCGACCCTTGGAAATCGTTCAGTACTTTGTACTTTCCTCTTGCCATCCGCCAAGGTTCGATGGCGTGCCGATCCGGCGCGTCGCGGGCCGTCTCGCAGTCGACCATCCCCTCGATTCAAGCAGACGCGGCCGAAGGTGCTGTGTACTGAGTCGTCACAATTTCGCATGTCTCTCGCAGGTCAATCATGGACGAACAACTGAAGCAGGCCGCTCTCGCTTATCACCTGAACCCGAAACCCGGCAAGATTTCGGTCACCCCGACCAAGCCGCTGTCGAACCAGCTCGATCTGTCGCTCGCGTATTCGCCGGGCGTCGCCGCCGCGTGCGAGGCGATCCACGCCGATCCGCTCGACGCGCAGAAGTACACGTCGCGCGGCAACCTCGTCGGCGTCATCACGAACGGTACGGCCGTGCTCGGTCTGGGCAACATCGGCCCGCTCGCCGCGAAGCCGGTGATGGAAGGCAAGGGCTGCCTCTTCAAGAAATTCGCGGGCATCGACGTGTTCGACATCGAACTGTCGGAATCCGACCCCGACAAGCTCGTCGAGGCGATCGCGATGCTCGAGCCGACGCTCGGCGGCATCAACCTCGAGGACATCAAGGCGCCGGAATGCTTCTACATCGAGCAGAAGCTGCGCGAGCGCATGAAGATCCCCGTCTTCCACGACGACCAGCACGGCACCGCGATCATCGCGTCGGCCGCGATCCTGAACGGCCTGAAGGTCGTCGGCAAGAAGCTGTCGGAAGTGAAGCTCGTGTGCTCGGGCGCGGGCGCCGCAGCGATCGCGTGTCTGGACCTGCTGGTGAACCTCGGCCTCACGAAGTCGAACATCCTCGTCGCCGATTCGAAGGGCGTGATCTACGAAGGGCGCGGCAACCTCGATCCGTCGAAGCAGCGCTATGCGGCGAACACCGACGCGCGCACGCTCGCCGACGCGATCGTCGGCGCGGACGTGTTCCTCGGCTGCTCGAGCGCGGGCGTGCTGAAGCAGGACATGGTCAAGACGATGGGCGATCGCCCGCTGATCCTGGCGCTCGCGAACCCGGAACCGGAAATCCGCCCGGAAGACGCGAAGGCCGTGCGCCCGGACGCGATCGTCGCGACCGGCCGTTCGGACTACCCGAACCAGGTCAACAACGTGCTGTGCTTCCCGTTCATCTTCCGCGGCGCGCTCGACGTCGGCGCGACGACGATCACCGAGGAAATGAAGCTCGCGTGCGTGCGCGCGATCGCCGAGCTGGCCGAGGAAACCGACCAGAGCGAGGAAGTCGCGAAGGCGTATGAAGGCCATTCGCTCGAATTCGGGCCGGAGTACCTGATTCCGAAGCCGTTCGACCCGCGCCTGATCATCAAGATCGCGCCGGCCGTCGCCCAGGCCGCGATGGATTCGGGTGTCGCCACGCGTCCGATCCAGGACATGGACGCATACCGCGAGCAGCTCGGCGCGACCGTCTACCGCACCGGCATGGTGATGCGCCCGGTGTTCGCGGCGGCGAAGCAGAAGGAGGCCCGCATCGTGTTCGCCGAAGGCGAGGACGAGCGCGTGCTGCGCGCCGCGCAGTTCGTGCTGCTGGAAAAGATCGCGAAGCCGATCATCGTCGGCCGTCCGTCGGTCGTCGACATGCGCCTCGCGAAGATCGGCTCGAAGCTGAAGGCCGGCGTCGATTTCGAAATCGTCGATCCGGAAGACGATGCGCGCTACCACCGCTACTGGCAGGCGTATCAGGAGATCGGCGCGCGCGACGGCGTGACGCCGGAAGTCGCGAAGGCCGCGATGCGCAAGTTCAACACGCTGATCGGCGCGATGCTGGTGCACCTGGGCGATGCGGACGGGATGATCTGCGGGATGATCGACACGTTCCACAGCCACCTGAAATTCATCGAGCAGGTGCTGGGCCGTGCGAACGGCGCCGAGCACTTCGCCGCGATGAACCTGCTGATGCTGCCGGGCCGCAACCTGTTCGTGTGCGACACGTACGTGAACGAACTGCCGAGCGCCGACCAGCTCGCCGACATGACGATCCAGGCCGCGGCCGAGATCGAGCGCTTCGGCATCGCGCCGAAGGCCGCGCTGCTGTCGAACTCGAACTTCGGCAGCGCGCCGTCGGCGTCGTCGCGCCGGATGGCCGAGGCCCGCAAGCTGATCGTCGAACGTGCGCCGAACCTCGAAGTCGACGGCGAAATGCACGGCGACGCGGCGCTGTCGGAAATGATCCGCAAGCAGGCGTTCCCGGGCACGACGCTGTCGGGCGAAGCGAACCTGCTGATCATGCCGAACGTCGAAGCCGCGAACATCGCGTACAACCTGCTGAAGATGGTCGGCGGCGAAGGCGTGACGGTCGGCCCGTTCCTGCTCGGCGCGGCGAAGCCGGTCCACATCCTGACGCCGGCCGCGACCGTGCGCCGGATCATCAACATGACGGCCGTTGCCGCCGCGAACGTGAACACGAAGTAAGTTCACGTCCGCGGGTGCCGCGCATCAGGCGCGGTGCAATGAAAAACGCCACGGAACCTGCGTTCCGTGGCGTTTTTTTCGTGTGAACCGTAAAGGGCGGCGCGGGCGGGGCGTTCCGACCGCGAACGCTTCGCCCGCCGCGTACCGTTACGCGACCTGCTGGTGCGACTCGCCGCCTGCCGGCGAACGCCACTTCGCGAGCAGCGTGTGCCACTTCTGGCGCACCGCGCGCAGGTTGTTCTCCTTCACGTGACCGTAGCCTCGAATGCCGTCCGGCAGCGCCGCGAGCTCGAGCGCGAGCGGGCGGTTGGCCGCGTTCAGCCTGGCCAGCACCTCGCCGATCAGCGCTTCGTACTCGCCGATCAGCGCGCGCTCGGTGCGGCGCTCCGCGGTGCGGCCGAACGGATCGAGCCCCGTGCCGCGCAGGAACTTCGCCTTCGCGAGCAGCCGGAACGCCGACATCATCCACGGGCCGTACGCCTTCTTCACGAGATGGCCGTGCGCATCCGTCTTCGCGAACAGCGGCGGCGCGAGGTGGAATTTCAGCTTCCAGTCGCCTTCGAACTGAGCGGTCAGGCGCGCGAGGAACGCAGGATCGGACTGCAGCCGCGCGACCTCGTATTCGTCCTTGTACGCCATCAGCTTGAACAGGTTGCGCGCGACCGCTTCGGTCAGCGGCTCCTGCACGGTGTCGCCGTCCGCCAGCGCACGCTCGGTGGCGCGCACCTTGTCGACGAATGCCGCATAACGCGACGCGTACGCGGCGTTCTGGTACGCGGTGAGGAATGCCACGCGCTTTGCGATCAGCGCGTCGACCGCCTTCTTCGTGTGCAGCGAGATCACCGTGGCGCCTTGCGCGGGGCGGGCGTCGCCGGCCGCGGCCTGCTTTACGCTGGCGAGATCGTACGCGGCGCGGCGGCCCCAGTCGAACGCCGCGCGGTTCTTCTCGACCGATACCGCGTTCAGCTCGATCGCGCGTTCGAGCGACGCGAGCGTCAGCGGTAGCCAGCCCTTCTGCCATGCGTAGCCGAGCACGAACGGGTTCGTGTAGATCGCATCGCCGAGCAGCGCGACCGCGAAGCGGTTCGCGTCGATGAAGTCGACCGCGTCACCGGCCGCTGCGCGGATGTCGTTCTCGGCGGACACGCCGGGGAAGGCCCAGTTCGGGTTCTTGATGAACTCGGCGGTCGGCGTCTGCGCGCTGTTGACGACGACCCGTGTCGCGTCGTGCCGCATCCGCGACGTGCATTCGTCGCCGGCCGTGACGATCGCATCGCAGCCGATCACGAGATCGGCTTCGCCCATCGCGATCCGCGTGGCGTGGATGTCGGTCGGCGCGTGCGAGATCTGCACGTGGCTCATCACGGCGCCGCCTTTCTGCGCGAGGCCGGTGACGTCGAGCACGGTCACGCCCTTGTTCTCCAGGTGCGCGGCCATCCCGAGCAGCGCGCCGATCGTCACGACGCCCGTGCCGCCCACGCCCGTGACGAGCACGCCGTACGCGCGCTCGATGTCCGGCAGCGTCGGTTCGGGGATCGGCGGCAATGCGCTGCCGTCGACCGACACGGCCTTCGGCTTCTTCAACTGGCCGCCTTCGACCGTGACGAAGCTCGGGCAGAAGCCCTTCACGCACGAAAAGTCCTTGTTGCAGCTCGACTGGTTGATCTGGCGCTTCGTGCCGAATTCGGTTTCCAGCGGCTCGACCGACAGGCAGTTCGACTGCACCGAGCAGTCGCCGCAGCCTTCGCACACCGCTTCGTTGATCACGACGCGCTTGGCCGGGTCCGGATACGTGCCGCGTTTGCGACGGCGGCGCTTCTCGGTCGCGCAGGTCTGGTCGTAGATCAGGATCGTCGTGCCTTCGATCTCGCGCAGCTCGCGCTGCACGTCGTCGAGCTGGTCGCGGTGATGGATCGTCACGCCCGGTGCGAGCAGCGCCTTCTGGCTGTCGTACTTCTCCGGTTCGTCGGTGACGATCACGATCTTCTTCGCGCCTTCGGACGCGAGCTGATGCGTGATCTGCGGCACCGTCAGCACGCCGTCGACCGGCTGGCCGCCCGTCATTGCCACCGCGTCGTTGTAGAGGATCTTGTAGGTGATGTTCGCCTTCGACGAGATCGCCGCGCGCACCGCGAGCAGGCCCGAATGGAAATAGGTGCCGTCGCCGAGGTTCGCGAACACGTGCTTTTCGTCCGTGAACGGCGCCTGGCCGATCCACGGCACGCCTTCGCCGCCCATCTGGCTGAAGGTGCTCGTGCTGCGGTCCATCCACACGGTCATGTAGTGGCAGCCGATCCCCGCGATCGCGCGCGAGCCTTCCGGCACGTTGGTCGACGTGTTGTGCGGGCAGCCCGAACAGAACCACGGCTTGCGCTCGGTTTGCACGTGCGGCTTCGCGAGCGCCATTTCCTTCGCGTTGATCACCGCGAGCCGCGCGGCGATGCGCGCACGCACGTCGGACGGCAATTCGAACTTGTCGAGCCGCGTCGCGATCGCCTTCGCGATGATCGCCGGCGACAGCTCGTAGTGCGCGGGCAGCAGCCAGTTGCCCATCGGCACCGACCATTCGCCGCCGGCGCCGTCCTTCTCGTCGAACTTGCCGAACACGCGCGGGCGTTGCGCGTCGGGCCAGTTGTACAGCTCTTCCTTGATCGCGTATTCGAGGATCTGGCGCTTTTCCTCGACGACGAGGATTTCGTCGAGCCCGCGCGCGAATGCCTGCGCGCCCTGCGCTTCGAGCGGCCACACGCAGCCGACCTTGTAGAGCCGGATGCCGATCCGCGCGCAGGTTTCGTCGTCGAGGCCGAGGTCGATCAGCGCCTGGCGCACGTCGAGGTACGCCTTGCCGCCGGTCATGATCCCGAAGCGCGCATTCGGCGAGTCGATCTCGATCCGGTCGAGCTTGTTCGCGCGCACGTACGCGAGCGCCGCATACCACTTGTAGTCGAGCAGCCGCGCTTCCTGCACGAGCGGCGGATCGGGCCAGCGGATGTTCAGCCCGCCTTCCGGCAGGATGAAATCGGTCGGCAGCACGATCTCGGTACGATGCGGGTCGATGTCGACCGACGCCGATGATTCGACGACGTCCGTCACGCACTTGAGCGCGACCCACAGGCCCGAATAGCGGCTCATCGCCCAGCCGTGCAGGCCGAAATCGAGATATTCCTGCACGTTGGACGGAAACAGCACCGGCAGCCCGCAGGCCTTGAAGATGTGTTCGGATTGGTGCGCGAGCGTCGACGATTTCGCCGCGTGATCGTCGCCGGCGAGCACCAGCACGCCGCCGTGCTGCGACGAGCCGGCCGAGTTCGCGTGCTTGAAGACGTCGCCGGTGCGATCGACGCCCGGGCCCTTGCCGTACCACATGCCGAACACGCCGTCGTATTTTGCGCCCGGGTACAGGTTCACCTGCTGCGAGCCCCACACGGCGGTGGCGGCGAGGTCTTCGTTGAGGCCGGGCTGGAAGACGATCTGATGGGCGGCCAGATGCTGCTTGGCTTTCCAGAGCGACAGATCGAGGCCGCCGAGCGGCGAGCCGCGGTAGCCGGAGATGAAGCCGGCCGTATTGAGGCCGGCGGCGCGGTCGCGTTCCTGCTGGAGCATCGGCAGGCGCACGAGGGCCTGGATGCCGCTCATGTACGCGCGGCCGCGTTCCAGCGTGTATTTGTCGTCAAGCGTGACGGACTTCAGCGCGGCTTCTAGCGACGCGCGTTGGTCTGCGTCTAGCGGGGCATTCATTAACTGTCTCCTCCACCCGGTCTGGGATCACCAAAACTTCGGTTGCGTCGGCATCTTTTGGACGCGTCAGCAGTGGCCGGCATGTTCGCCGGTTTCAAGGGATGGTAGCACTGGGGCAAACCCGCCGCCCATCGGTCGCAACGCGGGGAAATGAGGGCGGCGCACTGCAAAACAGGGCGGGATGATGCGTTACATCATGTAAAAGCATGTAAAGCCGCATTGATCTGCCGGCAAATGCCGTTAATCTTGTCGGCCTGCCGGAGGTGCCCGGCCGCGTCGGTTCGTTCCGACGCAGTCGGGGAGGCGCCGGCAGTTTTACAGGAGGTGCAATGAACACACGTCATATCCAGAGTTTCCTGATCGTGTCCGCCGCGTTTTTCGCGATGACCGGCCCGGTGCACGCGCGCGGCGCGAGCGCACTGGCGGCAGCCGGCGCGCAGATGCGTCAGATCGTGCCGGCCCAGGACACCGCAGCACAGCCGTCGGCCGAACGTGCCGCCGAGTCGAAGGCGAACGTGCGTTGATGCGATCGCGCGGCCCGCGGGCTGCGCCGGTATGCAAAAAGGGCGGGAATCCGAGGGTTCCCGCCCTTTTTCTTTGTGCCGCCGGACCGCGTAGCCATCCCGGTTACTCGGGCGGCCGCCGCGCGGCGGCAGCGTCAGGCCTTGTCCTGCACGACGCCGCGGCGGATCTGGTCGAGCTCGATCGATTCGAACAGCGCCTTGAAGTTGCCTTCGCCGAAGCCCTGGTTGCCCTTGCGCTGGATGATCTCGAAGAAGATCGGTCCGATCTGGTTTTCGGTGAAGATCTGCAGCAGCAGGTCGTCGCGCGCGCCGTCGATCAGGATCTTGCGCTTCTTCAGCTCGTCCAGCGATTCGCCGTGGTTCGGCACGCGGCGGTCGACCAGCTCGTAATACGTGTCGATCGTGTCGAGCAGCTTCACTTCCTTGCTGCGCAGCCCGTCGACCGCCCGGTAGATGTCGCTCGCGCCGAGCGCGATGTGCTGGATGCCTTCGCCGTGATACGCGTCCAGGTATTCCTGGATCTGGCCGGCCGTATCCGAGCCTTCCTCGTTGATCGGGATGCGGATCTTGCCGCACGGCGACGTCATCGCCTTCGACTTCACGCCCGTCACCTTGCCCTCGATGTCGAAATAGCGCACTTCGCGGAAGTTGAACAGGCGTTCGTAGAACTCGGCCCATTCCTGCATGCGGCCGCGATGGACGTTGTGCGTCAGATGGTCGATGTAGGTGAGGCCGTGGCCGACCGGGTTCGGGTTCGCGCCGGGAATCGGTTCGAAGTCGACGTCGTAGATGCTGATGTCGCCGATCGCGCCCGGTTGTGCGCCGTTCTTGCCGCGCCAGCGGTCGACGAAGTAGATCAGCGAATCGCCGATGCCCTTGATCGCGGGGATGTTCAGTTCCATCGGGCCGGTCTTGTTGTCGAAGCCCCATGCGCCGAGCTCCAGCGCGTGCTGGTACGCCTTGGCGGCATCCTGCACGCGGAACGCGATCGCGCAGATCGACGGGCCGTGCAGCCGCGCGAAGCGTTGCGCGAACGAATCGGGTTCGGCGTTGATGATGAAATTGATATCGCCCTGGCGGTACACCGTCACGTCCTTGTGGCGATGGCGCGCGATCGCGGTGAAACCCATCCGTTCGAACAGTTGTCCGAGGGCTTTCGGGTCCGGTGCCGTGTATTCGATGAATTCGAAGCCGTCGGTGCCGACGGGGTTGTCCCAGGTGGGGATCTGCATGTCGTGTCTCCTTATATCTTCGATTTGCTTCAAACTTCAGTGGTGGCGCGCCGTTTGGCGCGCTGCTTTGCCGGTTGGCG